>JAAYDO010000014.1 GCA_012729225.1 Bacteroidales bacterium
TATCTTTGTTGCGTTTTATATTGCATGTTGTAAAGATACGAAAACTTTACGACATAACGAAGCCCTGGCTTGAGAAAGTCGGGGCTTTGATATAAAAAAAGGATGTGCCTATTTTGACACACCCTCACTGAAGTAGTCTTCGTTTTTGGGGAAAGAAGGGTTGTGGGCTGGGTGGATATGATCTGAGACAAATCGGTTGCCCTTTTCTGCATTAAAGAAGTTCTACCTTCTTGACGCTTGGCTTGCCCTCTTCAAATTGTATGGTTACTCTGAAATTGGCAAAGTCACTGTAGATGTAGAGTGGAATTGTTTCGTTCTGCTTGGGCTTGTAGTCGAAGGAAAGACGAATGCTGGAGCCTGAGAGGTAGTTTTCTGATGGCTTCACCGCCTTGTCCTTGTCGTTCACCTGATTGAGCGAGAAGACAGGGTCGATGATGGAGAAGAGGCGTGGTATCTCTATATGGAGTCTCTTATCTCCACCTGTGACGAGGTTGGTCACATCTTGCTTGATGTCGTTCCAGATGTTACCATCGCTCACCGTGCCATAGACCTTCATGCCTTGCTGAATGAGGGACTGCAACTTTGTGTTATCAACCTGAAAGTCTTCCAGCAGCTGTTGTTTCACAGTGCTGGCTTGTCTGCGTTTTCCTGAAGCCATCTCAGATGCTCTCATGTATTTATAGTCCACATTGTCAATCCAGCAAATCTTGTCGTCGGTCATGGCAATGGCACGTATGCGGGTGATGTCATTGTATCTCTTGTCCTGATAGTTCAGTTTCATCACTCCGATTTCGGTCTCATCATTATGCTTGATGATATTGACTGATGGGAGTTTCTGCACATCATACTCGTCTTTATACATGTCTGTGTAGTGGAGGCAGAGGAATATGCGCACATTTTCCAGATCGATGTCTGAACGATTGTTGATGAGCACTCTGATCTCATCATCCTTGTTGGCGAGGGTCCAATTGGTGGTGGGTTCGACTTTCACGTCCAGAAAAGATTGTTCCATGAGTATCTGGCGGAAACTGCTGTACATGTTTTCCTCACAATACTGCATGTCGCTCAACAGGCAGTCATACACTCCTTGATTGCCTCTTCTATAGAAGTGGTTGAAGATTTCCTCCTTGCTCCTTTCCACATCGCCATGCTGGGAATAATATTTTGCCTTGAGCAGATTGGGGCTGAAGAGACCAAAGCCTTCCATTGTGGAACGGTAGAGCCTGAGCAGGTATTTGCCTTCTGCCGACTTGTTGAGGTAGGTACGAGCCTTGTAGCTGTCCAGCAAATCGGTAAGTGCCTCTGCCTGACGGGGGTATTCCATCGAGGCCTGATCAAAATAGGAGATGGCTTTGCCTGCTTCGCCCTGTTCGCGATAGAGCAAGCCTTTCAGCACTAAAGCGGGGGCTGAACGGGATGGATAGAGTTGGATATAATTGTCGAGTGTGTTTTCTGCCTCTATATAGAGATCAGTGATTTCTTCTGGTTGGGTCTCCTGAATGTTCATTTCTTTGGATAAGGCCAAGAGTTGGTTTCTGTTAGCCAAGGAATCCACCGTAGGCTGGAAATTGGAGGCTATGCTGATGAGGGAGAGTCCCTTCAGCAGGAGAGCCTCACGGTTGGTGGGATAATCCTTCAGAATCTCTTGGGTCTTATTATAGGCGTCAATAGGCCGTCCACCATAAAGGTCGATGTAGGCTTTGTCTTTCTTGAGACACAGTGTGTTCCACTCCTGCATGTATTGATAATAGATGGGGGCATAGCCTTCCAGATATTCCACATAAGACAGGCGAATGGTCTCTATCTCCTTTTCAAGTTTACTGCGCAACTGTTTCTGCTTTTCATACTCCTCGAAGGCGGCAGACTGGGCCTTGTCCATGCCACCGACCACGGTGAAACTGCTCAAGGTGGCGTCGCCCGCAAGCATGGAACTTAACACACCAATAGGATTGACGGATTCAGCAAAGGTGGTAGCACCACTCGTGGCACTCCTCATGAGTATCCATGCGTCATCCAGCTCGCTGTGTTGCTTCTGCAACTCATAGAGACGCTGAAGGATGGGGAAAAGTTTCTTCTTCTGCTCGAGCACCTCGGGTGCAACCTTGCTGAAGTCTTGCTTTGCCACATATTCAAGGTAGGACATGAAATCCTCTGACTGGCATTGGGCTACCTCAAGGGCATTCATAGCCCTCACCGTCTCTTCAATGTCATACTCGGGAGTCTTCGCTTCTAACGCATCGTAGGCAGGTTCAAACTCTGCCGAGGGCACATAGTTCTCCAAATCGATGGTCTCTACTGGCCAGAAATGCCATGCAAGCAAGGCGGCAATACCTAATACCACTACAGACACGAGTGTCCATGTAATCGTTTTTTTCATGTTATAGGCTTTGATATTCGATTACAAAGATAAATATTATGTGGGATATTTGCAAAGACAACAGAGAAAAAAGAATATACCACACAAAAAACGCAGGCCAGTGGAAACTGACCTGCGTCTTTATGATATATGTATAAGTTGCTGTCTGAGAATTTAGAACTCGTTGTCGAATGAAGAGAAGACCATGTCTGCATCGAATGGACGACGCTCAACAGTCTGGAAGTCTTCCTTCGCACCCACGATAATCTTATCAAAGTCGCGCATACCTGTTCCTGCAGGAATCAAGTGACCAGAGATCACATTTTCCTTCATGCCTTCAAGGGTGTCGCTCTTGCCACTGATGGCAGCCTCGTTGAGCACCTTTGTGGTCTCCTGGAATGATGCAGAAGACATGAAGCTCTTGCTTCCGAGACCTGCACGAGTAATACCCTGAAGAATCTGGGTAGAGGTTGCAGGAATGGCATCACGAGTCTGCACAAGACGCATATCGCGACGTTTCAGCATGGAGTTCTCATCACGAAGTTTGCGTGCAGTGATAATCATACCTGGCTCGAGTGCCTCTGAGTCACCTGCATCAGTGACGAACTTCTTGCCCCAAATGCGGTCGTTCTCCTCCTGGAAGTCAAGTTTATCAACAATACCTCCTTCGAGGAAACGAGTGTCGCCAGCATCTTCTATGCGTACCTTACGCATCATCTGACGAACAATGATCTCGAAGTGCTTATCGTTGATAGCCACACCTTGCATACGGTAAACATCCTGAACCTGATTGACGATGTATTCCTGTACGGCAGTAGGACCCTTGATTGCCAAGATATCGGCTGGAGTGATGGCACCATCAGAGAGTGGTGTACCTGCACGCACATAGTCGTTTTCCTGCACAAGAATCTGTTTTGACAGTGGCACAAGATACTTACGTACATCACCGACCTTGGAAGTGAGGATGATTTCACGATTGCCACGCTTCACCTTACCCATGGTCACCTCACCATCAATTTCAGCCACAACAGCTGGGTTGGAAGGGTTACGTGCCTCGAAGAGCTCTGTAACACGTGGGAGACCACCCGTGATGTCGCCTGCCTTAGCAACAGAACGTGGAATCTTCACAAGGATGTCACCAGCCTTCAACTTCTGTCCATCTTCCACCACAATGTGACCATTGATTGGGAAAGAGTAAGTGCGAAGAAGGTCGCCCTGAGGAGCATTGAGAATGTGGCAATATGGAACTGCGGCACGATCTTTTGCTTCTGTAACGATGAGGTCACGAAGACCTGTGGTTTCATCGACATCCACACGGTAAGTGAGACCCTCCTTCACGTTCTCGAACTGAGCCACACCATCGAACTCAGTCACAATAACAGAGTTGAATGGATCCCAGTCTGCAATGACCTGACCTGCTTCCACAGTGTCGCCTGAATTGACATAGAGGTTTGCACCGTATGGAAGTGGAACAGAAGAAAGGATGATGCCTGTATTGAGATCGACGAATCGAAGTTCAGCGAGACGACCTACGACAACCTGACCATCAGGATGTTCTGCTGTAGGACGAGGTACTGTGCGCAACTCATCAATTTCCACTTTAGAATTATTCTTAGCCTTGATCTGGGCATTAGCAGCAGCATTACCTGCCACACCACCGGCATGGAATGTACGGAGGGTCAGCTGTGTACCAGGCTCACCAATTGCCTGTGCAGCAATGACACCGACTGATTCGCCCTTCTGTACCATACGCTGAGTGGCAAGGTTGCGTCCGTAACACTTCATGCAGACACCCTTCTTGCTTTCGCAGGTGAGCACAGAGCGGATTTCAACGCTTTCAATACCACAACTCTCAATTTCTGCAGCGATACGGTCTGTGATTTCCTCTCCACTTGCCACAATGAGTTCGTTGGTTTGAGGATTCACAATATCATGGACAGACACACGACCAAGGATACGTTCTGCAAGAGAAGCAACAATGCGGTCTCCATCCTTGAGTGCTGTACATACGAGACCACGGAGTGTGCCACAGTCTTCTTCATTGATGATGACATCGTGAGACACATCGACAAGACGACGAGTGAGGTAACCCGCATCGGCTGTCTTGAGGGCTGTATCGGCAAGACCCTTACGTGCACCGTGGGTAGAGATAAAGTACTCAAGCACTGACATTCCTTCCTTAAAGTTAGAAAGGATAGGATTTTCAATGATGTTGTTGTCTGAAGCACCAGCCTTTTGTGGCTTTGCCATCAAACCACGCATACCTGCCAACTGAGCAATCTGGTCTGCAGAACCACGGGCTCCTGAGTCAAGCATCATGAAGACGGCATTGAAACCTTGGTCTGCCTCAGTCATCTGCTTCATCAATGTCTTCTTGATGCTCTCATTCACCTTTGTCCAAGTTTCCACTACCTGCTGGTAACGATCCTTGTCTGTGATAAGACCCATCTGGTAGTTCATTGTGATCTGATCTACTGCATCATGACCATCCTGGACAATCTGCTCTTTCTCTTGTGGAATGATAATATCATCAAGCACAAATGACAGACCACCTTCGTATGCCTTGCGATAACCGAGGTTCTTGATACCATCAAGGAACTCGCAAGCACGAGCCATACCTACACTCTTGATAACACGTGTGATGACCTTCTTGAGTGCTTTCTTACCGATAACCTCATTGACAAAGCCTACTTCATCAGGAATTACTTCATTAATTGTGATACGACCTACAGTCGTCTCAACCATATGTTTGATTGGATTACCATTTTCATCGAGGTCCTTCACCACACACTTGATAGGAGCATGCACATCCACACGACCTTCATTGAAAGCAATAACAGCCTCCTCTGGACCATAGAATGTGAGACCTTCTCCCTTAGCACCTGGACGAATCTTAGAAGTGTAGTACAAACCGAGCACCATATCCTGAGAAGGTACAGTGATAGGCTCTCCACTGGCAGGTGAAAGGATGTTGTGAGACTGGAGCATGAGGAGTTGGGCCTCAAGAACTGCCTCGTTAGAGAGTGGAAGGTGAACAGCCATCTGGTCACCATCGAAGTCGGCATTGAACGCAGTACATGCAAGTGGATGAAGCTGGATTGCCTTACCTTCAATCATGCGAGGCTGGAATGCCTGAATACCCAAACGGTGAAGTGTAGGTGCACGGTTGAGGAGCACTGGATGACCCTTCATCACATATTCGAGGATATCCCACACAACAGGATCGCGACGATCAACAATCTTCTTTGCAGACTTGACGGTCTTCACGATACCACGTTCAATCAGCTTACGAATAATGAATGGCTTATAGAGTTCTGCTGCCATCAATTTAGGCAGACCACATTCACCCATATTCAATTCAGGACCTACAACGATAACGGAACGTGCAGAGTAGTCCACACGCTTACCGAGAAGGTTCTGACGGAAACGACCTTGCTTACCCTTGAGAGCATCAGAGAGAGACTTCAATGGACGATTGCTCTCGCTCTTTACAGCACTGCTCTTACGAGAGTTGTCGAAGAGAGAGTCCACTGCCTCCTGAAGCATGCGCTTCTCATTACGGAGAATGACATCTGGAGCCTTAATCTCAATCAGACGCTTGAGACGGTTGTTGCGAATAATCACACGACGATATAGGTCGTTGAGGTCTGAAGTGGCGAAACGACCACCATCCAATGGAACGAGTGGGCGGAGATCTGGTGGAGTAACAGGAATGTTACGCATGATCATCCATTCAGGACGGTTCTTTCCCTTGCTTGCACGGAAAGATTCCACTACCTGAAGACGCTTGAGAGCCTCTGTCTTACGCTGAACAGAGCCATCCTTATCTGCCTGAGCACGCAAATCATTTGCGAGGTGATCAAGGTCGATATGCTTGAGCATATACTCTATAGCCTCTGCACCCATCATTGCGATGAACTTGTTTGGATCATCATCTGAGAGCATCTCATTCTCTGGATCGAGGTTGTCAATCACGTCATAATACTCTTCTTCAGAAAGGAGTTCATTGTCGAGAATGTTCTTCTCCTCGTCTTTTGCAGCACCAGCCTGAATAATGATGTAACGCTCGTAGTAGATAATTGCGTCCAACTTCTTGGTAGGGAGACCAAGAAGGTAGCCAATCTTATTTGGCAAAGAACGGAAGTACCAAATATGAGCCACTGGCACCACAAGTGCAATATGACCTGTGCGCTCACGACGCACCTTCTTCTCTGTCACCTCTACACCACAACGGTCGCAGACAATACCCTTATAGCGGATGCGCTTGTACTTACCGCAATGGCATTCATAATCCTTTGTAGGACCAAAGATGCGCTCGCAGAAAAGACCATCACGCTCAGGCTTGTAGGTACGATAATTAATGGTTTCTGGCTTCAGCACCTCACCATAGCTGTTTTCGAGGATTTCCTCTGGAGAAGCAAGACTAATGGTGATCTTGGTGAAGTTATTTTTGTTTTTTGTTTCTTTCTTAAAAGGCATGTTGTACTTAAGTTTTTGAGTTCTTGAGTTCTTAAGATATTAATCCAATGAGATGCTAAGACCGAGACCACGCAACTCATGAAGGAGCACGTTGAGAGACTCTGGAATGCCAGGAGTTGGCATTGGGTCACCCTTGACGATGGCCTCATAAGCCTTGCTACGTCCATTAACATCATCAGACTTAATAGTGAGGATTTCCTGAAGAACATGTGATGCACCGAATGCCTCGAGTGCCCAAACTTCCATTTCTCCGAAACGCTGACCACCAAATTGTGCTTTACCACCAAGAGGTTGCTGCGTGATGAGAGAGTATGGACCAATGGAACGAGCGTGCATCTTGTCTTCAACCATATGGCCGAGCTTCAACATGTAGGTAACACCCACTGTGGCTGGCTGGTCAAAGCGAAGTCCTGTCTCACCATTATAGAGATAGGTACGTCCATAACGTGGGAGACCTGCCTTATCAGTCCATTCGCAAAGGTCTTCAAGATGAGCGCCATCAAAGATAGGAGTGGCGAACTTGACATTGAGTTTCTGACCTGCAGCACCCAACACTGTCTCAAAAATCTGACCAATATTCATACGTGAAGGCACACCCAGAGGGTTGAGCACAATATCAACTGGAGTACCATCCTCCAAGAATGGCATATCCTCCTGACGTACAATCTTAGAAACAATACCCTTGTTACCGTGACGACCTGCCATCTTATCACCTACACCCATCTTACGCTTCTTAGCGATGTAAACCTTAGCCATCTGAATGATACCAGAAGGAAGTTCATCACCTATTGTGAGCGCAAACTTCTTACGATGAAGCTCTGCGGCAAGAATCTTATACTGCTTGAGGTAGTTGATGACAAGCTGACGAATCAAGTCGTTGGTATGCTCATCTTTTGTCCAACCAGAGAGCTGAACAGCGGTATAATCAATATTACCAAGCGCACCTGCGATAAACTTGGCACCAACAGGGATAATGTCTGCACCCATAAAGTCCTTAACGCCCTTAGAAGTCTTGCCCTTGGTCAGTTCAAGAATCTTATCGATGAGGATTTCCTTAAGACCGTCCATCTTATCCTGGTATTCCTGATCATACTTAGGAAGAATCTTCTTATCCTCAGCCTTAGAAGCACGAGTCTTGATAGCCTTAGAGAAGAGTTTCTTGTCAATGACTACACCTGCAAGAGATGGGGTTGCCTTGAGAGAAGCATCCTTCACATCACCAGCCTTGTCACCAAAGATGGCACGGAGAAGTTTCTCTTCTGGAGTAGGATCAGATTCACCCTTAGGAGTAATCTTACCAATCAAAATATCTCCTGGTTCAATACGAGCACCCACACGAACGATACCATTCTCATCAAGGTCCTTAGTAGCCTCCTCGCTGACATTTGGAATATCGGCTGTGAGTTCCTCAACACCACGTTTGGTCTCGCGCACTTCAAGAGAGTACTCATCTACGTGAACAGATGTGAGAAGGTCTTCACGAACCACACGCTCGTTCAGTACAATAGCATCCTCATAGTTGTAACCCTTCCATGGCATGTAAGCAACCAAGAGGTTGCGACCCAATGCCAACTCACCTGCTTCTGTTGCATAACCCTCTGTCAGGATGTCGCCCTTCTTCACTTTCTGACCACGGTCACAAATAGGACGAAGGTCAATAGTCATGTTCTGGTTTGTGCGACGGAACTTAGGAATCTTGTATTCCTTGAGTGCTGGTTCGAAACTAACAAACTCTTCATCTTCTGTACGGTCATACAAAACACGAATTGTTGTTGCATCAACATAATCAACCACACCATCACCTTCTGCAACAATCATTGTACGAGAGTCTTCACATACCTGCTTCTCAATACCAGTACCAACAATAGGAGCTTCTGTACGAATCAATGGAACTGCCTGACGCATCATGTTAGATCCCATGAGTGCACGGTGGGCATCATCATGCTCAAGGAATGGAATGAGAGCCGCAGCGATAGAAGCGATCTGCTGTGGAGCCACGTCCATATAATCAACCTCTGCTGGAGGCACGACTGGATAGTCGGCATCCTGACGACATTTCACCACCTTACGGATGAAGTGACCATCATCTGTCAAAGGAGCATTACCCTGACCGATTACCTTGTCCTCTTCCTCCTCAGCAGAAAGGTAAACAATATGATTGTTGTCAATATCTGCAACACCATCATTCACCTTACGGTATGGAGTCTCAATGAAACCAAGGTCATTGATCTTTGCATAAACACAAAGAGAAGAAATCAAACCAATGTTAGGACCTTCTGGTGACTCAATAGGACAAAGACGACCATAGTGAGTATAGTGTACGTCTCGAACCTCAAAACCTGCACGCTCACGAGAAAGACCACCAGGACCAAGAGCAGAAAGACGACGCTTATGTGTAACCTCTGCAAGTGGATTGGTTTGATCCATGAACTGAGACAATGGATTTGTTCCGAAGAAAGAATTGATCACACTGGAAATAGTCTTAGCATTGATCAAATCTGTTGGAGAGAACACCTCGTTATCACGAACATTCATACGTTCGCGGATGGTACGGCTCATACGAGCAAGGCCACTTGCGAACTGATTAGAAAGTTGCTCACCCACTGTACGTACGCGACGATTTGACAAGTGGTCAATATCATCTACAACAGCCTTAGAGTTAGCCAACTCTACAAGATATTTAATGATTTCAATAATATCCTCCTTTGTCAGAACACGTGTCTCTGGATTGATATCAAGATTCAACTTTCTATTAATACGGTAACGACCAACATCACCGAGGTCATAACGCTTATCAGAGAAGAAGAGGCCATTAATTACCTCACGAGCAGAAGCATCATCTGCAGGATCTGCATTGCGAAGCTGACGATACACATATGTGATTGCCTCCTTCTCAGAGTTACTTGGGTCTTTCTGAAGAGTATTGAAGATTATAGAGAAATCTGCCGTATAAGCATCCTCACGCTGCACAAGAATTGTATCGACACCCGCATCAAGAATCTTCTCGACAACATCATCAGTAATCACACTGTCACGATCCACAAGAATCTCGTTACGCTCGATAGAAACAACTTCACCAGTATCTTCATCCACAAAGTCCTCATTCCATGACTGGAGAATACGAGCCGCAAGCTTGCGACCCTTAGCCTCTTGAAGATTCTCATCAGTAACTTTAATCTCATCAGAAAGATTAAAGATGTCGAGAATATCCTTATCATTCTCAAAACCTATTGCACGGAGAAGTGTTGTTACAGGCAACTTTTTCTTACGATCGATGTAAGCATACATCACATTATTAATATCTGTAGCAAACTCAATCCAAGATCCCTTGAAAGGGATAATACGTGCAGAGAAAAGAGGTGTTCCATTAGCGTGTACACTTGAACCAAAGAACACACCTGGTGAACGGTGCAACTGAGAGACAACAACACGTTCAGCACCATTGATGACAAACGTTCCGTTGTTGGTCATGTAAGGAATCGAGCCCAGGAACACATCCTGAATAACGGTATCGAAATCTTCATGATCAGGGTCAGAGCAATAGAGCTTAAGCTTTGCCTTCAATGGAACACTATATGTCAGACCACGTTCCAAACACTCCTCAATAGAATATCTTGGAGCATCGATATAATAATCCAAGAACTCAAGGTTGAAATTATTACGTGTGTCTGCTATGGGGAAGTTTTCTGCAAAAACTTGATAAAGACCATCCTTCTTACGCTTCTCTGGAGGAGTATCCAACTGAAGGAAATCCCTGAATGACTTGAGCTGAATATCCAAGAAATCAGGATAAGGCATTGGATTCTTTATGGTTGCAAAATTTATTCGATTATTGATGATTTGAGACATCTTGTATGTTTTGTATGAATGATAACTCAGAAAAACTGATTATGAAACCTGGAATCATCCACTCTTGTGAAAAAATCAGAACTCAATCTATAAAGAAGAGGATATTCCGAGTTTCATCAAGGCGAGGATTTCTAAAAGAACAATTCTTATGCCTTCTAAAAGACACAAAAAGGTTAAGAACCCTCAACCTGAGGATTCTTAACCGTCGTATTCTAAGGGAATTAATTACTTAACCTCAACCTCAGCACCAGCTGCCTCAAGGGCTGCCTTTACTGCCTCGGCTGTAGCCTTGTCAACACCTTCCTTCACATTGCAAGGAGCAGCATCAACAATATCCTTAGCCTCCTTAAGGCCAAGACCGAGAGCTTCCTTAGCAGCCTTTACTACCTGAAGCTTAGCTGCACCTGCGCTCTTGAGAACAACATCAAAAGATGTCTTCTCTTCAGCAGCAGCCTCACCACCAGCTGCAGGACCAGCAGCAACTGCAACAGCTGCAGCAGCAGGCTCAATTCCGTACTCATCCTTGAGGATAGTCTTAAGTTCACTTACTTCTTTAACTGTCAAGTTTACCAACTCTTCAGCAATAGCTTTAACATCTGCCATTTTCTTAAATGTTTTTTTATGTGATAATTTGTTTTGATTTTTAATTGATTCTGCGAAGGACTTGAAATCAGCAAGCCTTCTGCAGAGAGTGTAGATGATTACTCACCCTTCTTCTCAATAGCGTCAAGCACACCGTGAATGGTAGTACCAGCATCGAGTGCTGAAAGCACGCTGTTGATTGGGCTCTCGAGCAAAGAAACGATTTCTGCAATGAGCTCGTTCTTGCTCTTGATAGATGCAAGAGCATCAAGCTGATTTGCACCAACATATACGCTTTCCTCAGCAAAAGCACCCTTCAATGCTGGCATGTCGCCATGACCCTTAGCGAAAGACTTGATCAGTTTTGCAGGCTGGTTAGCAACCTGAGAGAACATGATAGCGGTAGTATTCTTAAGGATTGGCTTCAATGCCTCAAACTCAGGATTGCCGATCTTCTCAAGAGCTTTGATGAAAAGAGTATTCTTAACAACCTGAAGTTTGATTTCATTCTTGAAACATTCACGACGAAGGTCGCTTGTAGTCTGAGAGTTAAGAGCAGTTACATCTACTACATAGAAATGTGGATAGTTGTTGATCTGTTCAACAAGGCTATCAATAAGCAAAGCTTTATCTTCTTTCTTCATGATCTGATCTTAATTTATGATTCAACAGACTTAGGGTCAATTTTGACACCCTTGCTCATAGTACTTGAAAGATAAATGCTCTTGATGTAAGTACCCTTAGCTGTAGCAGGCTTCAGCTTGATGATTGTATTGATGAATTCCTGAGCGTTCTGAACAATCTTTTCGGCAGAGAATGAAGCCTTGCCGATAGAAGTGTGAACAATACCAGTCTTATCAACCTTGAAATCAATCTTACCCTGCTTAACCTCACGGATAGCCTTAGCAACGTCCATAGTAACTGTGCCGCTCTTTGGGTTTGGCATGAGACCACGAGGACCGAGAACACGACCGAGAGCACCAAGCTTACCCATGCATGATGGTGTAGTGATGATCACGTCAATATCAGTCCATCCACCCTTGATCTTGTCGATATACTCTTCAAGACCCACATAATCGGCACCAGCCTCTGTAGCAGCTGTGACCTGATCAGAAGGAACGAGTGCGAGCACACGAACTTCCTTACCAGTTCCGTTAGGGAGAGACACAACACCACGTACCATCTGGTTTGCCTTACGAGGGTCTACACCAAGACGGATGTCGATGTCGATTGACGCATCAAACTTTGTGAAAGTAATATCCTTCACAAGTTGAGATGCCTCAGCCAACGTGTATTCCTTCCCTGCTTCAACCTTGTCAGCAACTGCTTTCTGATTTTTTGATAGTTTACTCATTTGATTGAATTTTTAATTATTTACCAGGGAATTCTCCTTTAACTTTAATACCCATACTTCTTGCTGTACCAGCAATCATTGACATTGCAGACTCGATTGTGAAGCAATTCAAATCAGGCATCTTATCTTCAGCGATTGCGCGGATCTGATCCCATGTCACTTCAGCCACCTTCTTACGGTTAGGTTCAGCAGAACCCTTCTTGATTTTGGCGGCTTCCATCAACTGAATAGCAGCTGGTGGAGTCTTTATAACGAAGTCATAAGACTTGTCAGCATAGTAAGTGATAACGACAGGAAGAACCTTTCCAGCCTTATCTTGAGTTCTGGCGTTGAATGCTTTGCAGAAATCCATGATGTTGATTCCCTTAGAACCCAAAGCTGGGCCTACTGGAGGTGATGGATTTGCTGCACCGCCCTTAATCTGCAATTTGATTAATCCAGCAACTTCTTTTGCCATTTTTAATTAAAATATTTAATAATTTAACGATAAAAGGATACGCCTGCGTAACATCAAGCGAGTTCCTTCGAAACTTGTGTAAAGCTCAATTCGAGAGGAGTGACCCTGCCGAAAATTTTGACCGACACCTTGAGTTTCTGCTTGTCAGCATTGACCTCCTCGATTGTACCATCGAAGCCTGTAAATGGACCGTCATTGACTTTGACAGACTCACCCACAAGAAAATCAACATTAACAACAGTGTCCACATTCTCCACTTCATCTTCTGTGCCAAGACCCAGCATTCTGTTCACCTCTACCTGACGTACAGGAGAAGGTTTGTCAGTTCCGCCAAGGAAGCCAAGCACATTAGGAGTGTTGCGCAGCATGTGAGTAATCTCGCCATCAAGAGCAGCCTCTACAAGAACATATCCAGGGAGGAGATTTCGTTTGGCAGGAATGCGCTTGTTGTTAGCGCCCACCTTGATGAAACTCTCCTGTGGGATGAGGACTTGAGATACGCGTTCCTCATAGCCGTGGTTCTTCATGTCAAGTTCGATATATTCCTTCACTTGAGCTTCTTTACCACTGATGGCCTTAAGGACATACCATCTCATACGGATCTCTTCCTTTTTTGATTTCTCAAAAATCTTGAGACCTGTCTTCTCATCTATTCTAAAATTTGAATCTGCCATTCTTCTACCAAATTAATAAAAGAGTGAATAAACGAGCTTCATGAGCTGCTCAAAAGCAGAGTCAAAGACCCAGACCAGCAATGCGATAATGATGGAAGCTGATAATACGAGTATCGCCTGCGAAGTCAGTTCTTTGCTTGTTGGCCAAGTCACCTTATGAACAAGTTCATCGTAGGATTCTTTGCAATATGTGATAATACTATTCATATTCTTACACTTTTAAGCACGGGAAGAGAGGCTCGAACTCCCGACACCTGGTTTTGGAGACCAGTGCTCTGCCAACTGAGCTATTCCCGTAGATGAGGTGTCAAGCGACCTGAATGTCGCCTGACACCATATCTTGATTGTTGTTAATCCAAAGATTAATCAAAAACCTCAGTAATCTGACCTGAACCAACTGTGCGGCCACCTTCGCGGATAGCGAAACGAAGACCTTCGTTGATTGCTACAGGGTAGATAAGTTCAACCTTGATCTCAACGTTGTCACCTGGCATAACCATTTCAATTCCTTCTGGAAGAGAGATTTCACCAGTACAGTCCATTGTACGGAGGTAGAACTGTGGACGATAGTGGTTCTTGAATGGAGTGTGACGACCACCTTCTTCCTTCTTGAGGACGTAGATAGAAGCCTTGAAGCCCTGGTGAGGAGTGATCACGCCTGGGTGTGTGATAACCATACCACGCTTTACATCCTTCTTGTCGATACCACGGAGGAGAAGACCTACGTTGTCACCAGCCTGACCTTCGTCAAGAATCTTACGGAACATCTCGACACCAGTAACTGTAGAACTTGCATCTTCACCAAGACCGAGGAGCTGAACAGCGTCACCAACCTTAACAACACCTGTCTCGATACGGCCAGTAGCAACTGTACCACGACCAGTGATTGAGAACACGTCCTCAACTGGCATCAAGAATGGCTTATCAACGGCACGAACTGGCTCCTGAATCCAAGTGTCACAAGCATCCATCAACTCCATTACCTTGTCTTCCCACTCAGCAACACCGTTGAGTGCGCCAAGAGCAGAACCGCGGATGATTGGAGTCTCAGCCTCGAAGTCGTACTGAGAGAGGAGGTCTTGCATGTCCATCTCAACGAGCTCAAGCATTTCCTCATCATCAACCAAGTCACACTTGTTCATGAATACAACAAGGCGTGGTACGTTTACCTGACGAGCGAGGAGGATGTGCTCACGAGTCTGTGGCATAGGACCATCAGTAGCAGCAACCACGATGATAGCACCGTCCATCTGAGCAGCACCTGTTACCATGTTCTTCACATAGTCGGCGTGACCTGGACAGTCCACGTGAGCGTAGTGACGCTTAGCTGTTTCATACTCGATGTGTGAAGTGTTGATTGTGATACCGCGCTCCTTTTCTTCTGGTGCGTTGTCAATCTGATCAAATGACTTAACGTCCTCGCCACCGAAGCCCTTCTCGTGAAGAACCTTAGAGATAGCTGCAGTAAGAGTAGTCTTACCGTGGTCTACGTGACCAATCGTACCGATGTTTACATGGGGTTTGGTACGAACGAATGTTTCTTTTGCCATAGCTAAAAAATATTCTTTAGAGTTATTAATTGTTTGTTAATGTTCACTTATATTTCTATCGTTATGAGGAGAGCTGTTAACGAGATTTGAACTCGTGACCTCTTCCTTACCAAGGAAGTGCTCTACCACTGAGCTATAACAGCCTGTGTGTGTGCTTTGGGCACTTTCTCCTAATAATTATAGTTGTATGCCTAAATCCTGAACTTTTCGTCCAAGAGATTTCTCTTAATATATAATTGTGTCCTCTCTTTTCACCCTGCCCAGAGCCTCTTGTCGGATTCGAACCAACGACCCCGAGATTACAAATCACGTGCTCTGGCCAACTGAGCTAAAGAGGCTTATTGAGCCGTTCGCGCAGAAGAATCCATGCGAAACGGGTGCAAATTTAGGCATTATTTTACATATGCAAAACTTTTTGCAGACTTTTTTAGTTATTTGCCTGCTTTTCTTTGTATTTTTCCAGCTGTTTTTCAATTGCAGCCAGAGATTCCATTACAGATTCTTCAAAAGTGTCGCAAATCTTCTCGGCAAACAACTCATCTTTGGGGAGCACAACAGTGATGCTGGCTTGTTTGTTCATTGCCGTCTCAGGCTTCACGACTTTCAATGACACCTCTATCTTTCTTATATCGTTGCAGTGCTTGTCCAGTTTCCCAACTTTCTTCTGGATGAAGTCCTGCAACTTGTCTGTCGCATCAAATTTAATCGCCTTAATGTTAATGTCCATAGTCGCAAAATTTTTTAAGTTGAACAATCATGTTATTTATTTGCGCGGGTGCGCATTCTTATATTCATTCTTGAGTTCCTCGAATGACACATGGGTGTAAATTTCCGTGGTGGCTACGCTCTCGTGTCCCAGCAGTTTCTGAATGGAGGTCAAGTCTGCCTGATGATTCAGCATTGCAGTGGCGAATGAATGTCGTAGCACGTGAGGGCTTCTCTTTTTGATGGTAGTCACCATCGAGAGATTGTCTTTCACGATTCTGGAGACGAGATCTGCAGTCATGGGCAAGCCCTTGTTTGTGACAAACAGCGTTGGAAACCTTTCCTTTCCCAGCGTTTCTTCTCGAACTGCCAGATAGGCTTTTATTTCGTTTTCCAATTCCTCACCAAAAGGAATGACTCGTTGTTTGTTGCGTTTTCCCATCACCTTCACTTGCCTACCTGCCAGATCCACATCTGTATCTTTCATGTTCAGCAGTTCGGCACGCCTGATTCCTGTTTCATAGAACATCATCAGGACAAGCCTGTCCCTGATGCCTTGAAAGCTTTTGTTCTCCGAGGTCAATTCAAAGAGTCTATCCATTTCTGATTCCCTCACAAAATATGGCAAGGGGCGTTTCTTCTTTGGTGCGACTACTTTTTCCATTGGATTAACGCTCACCCATCCCATCCGACGCAAGTACTTGAAGTAACTGCGAAGTGCGCTAAGCATCCGATTGACGGAGGATGCGGACAGGGATTGCTCGTCCAATAGGTTAATCACCCATTCTCTCACGTCTTCTGCTTCAATAGCAGTCCATGTGGCATGGGTGTTTTGTTCCTCAAGAAACTCTTGAAACATCCTCAAGTCTCTCGCATAAGACTCGATGGTCTTGGAAGAGTAATTTCGTTCCGACCTAAGATATTCCAAGAAAGAATCAGTCCACAGTTCCATGTTTCAACGATTTCTGCGACTAATTTATGACATTTCCTTCAAACGACAAAATTTTCAACTGAAAACTTTGTTAATCTTTCTTTTTTTGTCTGTCTAACGACAAGAGAGGACTACTCCTCTTCCTGGCGGAGCTTGTTTACATAAACAGCATGCTGCATCTTGATACGCTTCACAACGGATGGCTTGTCATACTGCTTGCGGCTACGAACCTCTTTGATGACGCCGGTCTTTTCGGCTTTTCTCTTGAACTTCTTGAGAGCTCTCTCGATGTTCTCGCCTTCTTTAACTGGTACAATAATCATTACGATTCTTTTTTAATAATGTTATAGAAAATAATAAAAAACCGTCGGGAGTTTTCCCAACGGTCGGCAAAATTACTGCAAATTTCTTTAACCACAAAACTTTAAGGAGTTTTTTTTCATAAACTGACCTTTAAATCCACTTCTTGGCCTTCTTTTGTAGTTTTTTGGCACGTTCACTTCCCAGTTCGGCGGATTTTTCTATCAGTTCATATGCCACTTGATTGTGGTCTTCCGACTCCCCCAACACATGGTGATATATTCCCAGCCAATAATAAGCCTCTGCGTTGCCCTGTTTCATCTTTTCTTCCAGAAGGAGGTTGATGCGGTGGATGTAGTTTTCTATATCGACATGAGGATTGCCCATTTGAGAGGCCATCATTTCAAAAAGTTCAGAACTTTCCTTTTCTGTCAGTGCCTTGTTGTCCTTTTTCACAAAGGATTTCACGTAGTTCACCTGTTTCTTGGTTACATATATGCCAAAAACGCTCGTAATGCTGTGGATTATCAGATGATTAAGTACAAGAAGCACCACTGTTGCTCCCAGCCCAATCCAGAAGAAATAGTCATTTTCAAAATAGCCATACATCATGACGGGCACAGACAGAATCAGAAAATAGGGAACGGAAATGCTGAAATACCGCTCGATGGCAATGCGATAATAGTTTTTCTTCATTACACATTATTATATAATATGCGCACAAAAGTCAAATCATCCTTCAAAAACAATCTCGTGGACGAAAAACGATGCAAAGTTATGAGTTTTTTTTTATTCTTGCCACATTTTCACTAATTTTGCACTCGACAAGCGACAACTTAGGATTAGCGAGCAGGCTTTTTTGCTTTCTCTTTCATTTTCGCTTGCTGTATTTTCACGCAACAAACTACTATAACAACCATCATGAATATTGGCGATAAAGTAAGATTTCTCAACGATGTGGGAGGAGGCACTATCACTGCATTCCGTCCAGGAGGCATTGTATTGGTGGAAGACGCTGACGGATTTGAGGTGCCTGTGCCGGTCAATGAGGTGATTGTCATTGACGAAGGAATGAATACCCTCCCCTCGAAGAAAGAGAAAAGACCTAAAGTCACCACCACAGACGCTAACACATCCAAAGACCATCTCGAAGGCATCTCGAAGGCATCTCGAAGGGTCGTCTCTGAGAGTTCCCATCTAAATCTGTTTGGAAAAGAAGTGGCGGGCACTTCAAAATTATCCTCAAGAGAGAGCACCAATGACAGTACGACCGAAAGCGCAAGTATCAGTGGAGGAGAATACCTGAAGAACAAGACAGTCGCAACGCATGAAGCGGAAGATGAGGTGGATGAGAATCTGGAGGCACGTGTGGTTTGCCTGGAGATGACGATTCAGAAACTCGAAGCACGCATTGCCCTTCTGGAGGCAGAAAACAATCTTCGCAAAAACGAGAAGCTACTTCGCAAATCTTCCAAACAAGGAAGCAGGGCCGGCAAGTCCAACAATTTGGAGGAGTTGCAGATTCTTTAATCGTGACCTTATCGTGCGCAAAGTTGTCCTGAAGGATTAAATCGTATCAGAAAACAGATTTTCAAACTCAAAAACCAAAGGCAGAGTTTTGGCTAAAGCAAAAACAAGATTTTTCAAACCCAGCGACACTTCCATTATCGGCATGATGGAAGATGCCATCAAGAAATACTGGAACCTTTCCTCCGTCACCAACTATGCTACGGACGAGAGCTACACCTATGCCGATGTGGCAAAGATGATTGCGCGCCTGCATCAACTGTTCAGACGGTTGGGCATTGAGCCTGGCAACAAGATTGCCCTGTGCGACAAGAACAATGCCCAGTGGACTATTTCCTTTTTTGCCGCATTCAGCTACGGCGCTGTAGTTGTGCCCATCCTGTCGGAGTTCAATAAGGAACAGATTCAAAACATCTACAATCATTCTGACGCCAAACTGATCATCTGTGGCTCTAAATATGCCAAGGACCTCAAGGCTCGCATCCTCAATATGGGTGATTTCACCATGAAAGACGAGCCATACGCCATTGACATGGAGGCCTTCAAAGACCTTCAGCCAGATGATGTGCATTATTTCCGCGAGCGGCCTGAAGACCTCGCCCTGCTAAGCTACACAAGTGGTTCTACAGGAAGGAGTAAGGGAGTCATGCTCCCCTATCGCTCCATCTGGTCAAACACCATCTTCGTTGATGAGATTCTTGACTTCATCCCGGGCGACAAAACTCTGTCCATCCTGCCACTGGCACACATGTATGGATTTGCCTTCGACTTTTTCTTCGCCTTCCATGTAGGCTGCCACGTGCATTTCCTCACCAAGACTCCCTCACCCCACATCATCATCAAGGCGTTCAACGAAATCAAGCCTGTGGTAGTGGTAGTCGTGCCCCTCATTCTGGAGAAGATTGTGCAGAAGCAAATCTTCCCCATCCTCCGCACACGCCGCATACGCGCACTCACAGCCATCCCCATCTTGCGCGAGGTGGTGTATAGGCAGATCCGCAACAAACTCTACGCTGCCCTGGGTGGAAACTTCTACGAGTGCGTCATTGGTGGAGCGGCCTTCAACAAAGAGGTGGAGGATTTTCTCCGACTCATTCATTTCCCCTATACCGTGGGGTATGGAATGACCGAGTGCGGACCCATCATCGGATATGAGGACTGGCATGTCTTCACCAAAGGTTCCTGCGGAAAGGTCGTCAATAGAATGGAGGTGAGGATAGACTCTGACGACCCGAACAATGTGCCAGGAGAAATTCTGGTCAGAGGAACCAATGTGATGTTGGGATATTACAAAAATGAAGCAGAGACACTTGAGACAATAGATGAAGAGGGATGGCTACACACTGGCGATCTTGGCACTATTGACAAGAAAGGGAACATCTTCATCCGTGGGCGCAAGAAGACTATGCTACTGGGGGCAAATGGTCAGAACATCTACCCTGAAGAGGTGGAAGATGCCATCATGACCCACACTATCTTTGAGGAGACAGTAGTCGTGCAACGTGGTGAAAAACTCGTTGCCCTTGTCTATATCAGTGAAGCCACCCTCAACCGACATGGCTTGACACACGACACGCTACTGGAGAATCTCAATGTTTACAAACGACAAATCAACTCTTATCTCCCACCTTTCGAGAACATCTCCGATATTGAGGTCTTGAAGGAAGAATTTGAGAAAACGCCCAAGCGCAGCATTCGTCGTTATCTCTACAAATAATGTAATCTCAAAGAATTCGGGAGACGAAACAGTTGATATAGAGTGTTAGCACCTCTTTTCAATCATGCTCCCATCTTTCATCTTTCTTCAAAAGTCATGGATAGCATAATGGCTTTTTAACTTCAACGAAAGAAGGAGAAAAACGCACGCATGGTTCATTGGTCATCGAACAATTGTTCAAGTGCCAATGAACCATTGTTCGTTCGCCATTGAAACATTGTTCGTTTGCCAATGAACAATTGTTCGTTGGAGCATGAAGAATACCTCAAATATTTGACATGTTAAATTGAAGGGGAATCGCACCTGCATGGGCATTTTGTTGCAGGACACAAAACGATTCCTTACAACCTCTTATCGTTTCTTCCTGAAAAAATCCTTCATCAACCGAGCACACTCCTCTTCCAACACTCCCTCCACCACAACAGTCTTGGGATGCAAAGCCTCAGGAGCATATCTCCTGAAACCACGCTTCTCATCACTTGCGCCATACACCAATCTGCTCAACTGACTCCACCCGATAGCACCTGCACACATCACACAAGGCTCTACCGTCACATACAAGGTGCACCCCGTCAAGTATTTACCGCCCAAACCTTCAGCGGCCGCTGTTATGGCTTGCATCTCAGCATGGGCAGTCACATCATGCAGGGTCTCAGTCAGGTTGTGTCCTCTACCCACCACCTGTCCGTTTGCCACCACCACAGCACCCACAGGAATCTCATCCTGCATCATCGCCGCTTTAGCCTCTTCCAGTGCCATTTTCATGAAACGTTCGTCTGTTGTCATCTCCTGCTCCATATCCATGTTTAATCAATACCAATAAATCCTCCACCCTCTTAAAAAGGCAGTAAAAACCATCTTCTTATTTCAGCAACCAAGCCACAGGACTCTGAATATCTCTCAAGCCCTTAGCCACACTACGAGCATTCAGCCCCGCACCCTTCAGCGATGTATGTGTGTGGTCTTGATTGAAATAGGCAGCCGCTTTCTTCTGCCCCATCTTGTCAAGCGCATCTGCCGTGATGTTATGCACATCCACAAATTCAGCACCAGTCTCCCTTGCCACTTGGCGACACCATGCTCCATAGGTTTCATTCCTTCTCTCCACATACATCTTTCCCCTCTTCTCTGTCACAGGATAGATAAAGCCACGGCTATGTCCCTCTCCCTCGTGCCATTCATTACGAGGAGTGAGCGACAGCAATACAGGTAGAGCACCCTTCTCCTGAGCATCGCGAATCATCTTCTTCAAATACCATCCATAAGAATAGACCACCTGATAGTTGCCACTGCTCTCCATGTGATAAACAGCACTTGAATCCTTTGCCGTTGCAATCACACCACGCTCCTTCCCATCCTTGATGCCACCAATGTCGTTGTGTCCAAATTGAATCAGTACCACATCGCCTGGCTCAAGGGAATTATACACCTCTTCCCATCTATCCTCCTCTATGAAAGTGCGAGATGAGCGACCAGCCTTCGCCTGATTCTGAAACACACACTTGGTGGAGTCAAACACAGCATAGCCCTGACTTCCCCAACCCCACATGCCATCAGGCTTGCTGTCCTCATTCTTGCCTGTAGAGTCACCACAGAGGAACACCACAGGCTTGCCCTTCTTGCGATTCTGGTCACAACGCTTAGGCACAACCTTGTCATTCAAGCACGCCTTCAGCCCATCCAACTGAGAATCGGCGGAAACCAGAATGCCCTCAGCAGCACTTCGAGCATTCATCATCGCACCAAAAGCAGAAGTGTGTATCTTGTCCAGATAGAAATGATAATCTGTTTTCCATCGCCCGTACTTTTCCAACTTTGCAGCCGAAATGTCATTCAAGTCAATCACTGGCACATTCATCTCCTTTCCCAAAGCGAAGAGGGCTGGTGTGAAATCCAACAACTTACGCTGAATCCTCTTTGGGTCATCCTCCTCATAGTCATTGCGAGGAGTGAGCGTGAAGAGAACAGGAGTAGCACCCTTAGCACGAATCTCATTGATGAAACGCCTTGTGTAACCACCAAATGTATAAACCATTTCCTGCTTCTTAGTCACTTGATTATAGATAGAGATAGAGTCATCCCTCACCTCCAATCGCCCTTCTGGACGATAACTGGAGCGAGCCCGAATAGAATCAATAGGACCATTATCATTATGTCCCAATTCCAGCAACACATAATCACCCTCCTGCACTGCCTCCAGCACTGATTGCCAAAGCATATTATAAAATGTACGTGGAGAAGTGCCTCCCAAGGCATGATTCTCTACAGAAATCTTTTCCTCGTCAAAAAACTCATGAGCATAGAATCCCCAACCCCACTGGCCATTGCTTCCATTGCCCAAAGTGCCTGTCCTCATTGTACTATTACCTATCAAGAAGAGCACAGGTCGGCCTTTCCTCCGACTGCTTCCAGGCACAGGACGAACCTGATTGGCTACATCTATAGAGTCTGCAGTGAGATCCCTCACACCATTCACATCTATCCAAATGTCATGTTGTGCTCTTGCCGCTGTACAAACCATACAGAGCAGCAAAGATGATAATACGAGTTGTAGTAATTTTTTCATAAAAAGGTTTTTCTCTTTCATTCATTTAGTTAGTATTACTTGAGCAAGTTCACTCGCTCTATTTCACTCTCAAAGTTTGGGGTGAACACGCCCTTCCCAAGATGATCAATAATTTCCTGCTTACTCCAGAAGCGTCCACCATCCAATTCTTCCGAAGGCTTCACCTCACCATCATACACGGTCTTGTACACAAAGACCAGTTCCCTCTCACGAGCACTCTCAAACACATATTGTGTGATGCGTTCGGGCGAGAAGTCCTCTATCCCCAGTTCCTCTCTCACCTCTCTCTTCAAGGCTTCCTCCACACATTCACCCAAATCCACATGCCCACCCACAGCAGTATCCCATTTGTCAGGCTGTATATCCTTCCAGCCAGGCCTGTGTTGCAGATAGAGTTCTCCCTTCGAGTTAAACACATGCAGATGCACCACTGGATGCAACAACTTGTTCTCTCCTCCAGCATGGCATTCCCCTCTTGTGGCAGCACCCACTATTGAGCCATTCTCATCCACCACCGGAAACATTTCGTTTTGATTGTCTTTCATCTGATTAAGGTATCAAGAGTGACGAGTCACCATAACTCAAGAAGCGGAATCCGTGTCCCAAAGCAAAGTCATACACTTTCTTCCAGTCACCCTTCAGAAAGGCTGACACCAAAAGCAACAATGTGGATTGAGGCTGATGGAAATTTGTCACCATTCTGCTCACAATGTGATACTCATACCCTGGGGCAATAATAATCTGAGTGGAAGAATGAAGCACATCTATCTGATGCCTGTCCATGTATGCCAGCAAGGCCTTCAGTGCATCCTCGGTCGGCATTTGGATGTTCTCATCATAAGGCATCCACTGTGGCACGTGCAGTTCTTCCTTTCCCTGCTCAGCCAACACACCCATATAGTAGAGGCTCTCCAGCGTTCTCACGCTTGTCGTACCCACAGCCACCGCCTCACCTCCATGAGCCAGAAGTTTCTCAATGGTCTGGCGTCTCACTGCAATGTGTTCCGTGTGCATATCATGCCCGCCTATCTCCTCACTCTTCACAGGCTTGAAAGTTCCCGCACCCACATGCAGTGTCAGTTCCTCACGATCTATACCCGCTTCGTCCAGAGCCTTCAACACACGTTCCGTGAAATGCAGTCCTGCTGTAGGAGCCGCCACCGAACCTTTAATTTTAGAATATACCGTCTGATACGTGCGCTTATCACTCTCCTGGGTTTCCCTGTTCAAATATGGAGGGATGGGAAGTTCACCCACAGCATCCAGCAGTTCAGCCCAGGTGTAGTCACCATTCCAACTAAATGCAACCTGATGTGATGTGCCACGAAGTCCCTTACGCTCACATGCCAATGTCACCATTTCATCATTAGGCATCTCTATGTCTCTATAGAGTCTGCCAGCCTTCCACTTCTTCAGATTGCCCACCAAGCAGTACCACTCCACACAGCCCTTCTGCGAGAAGTTCAGTTGATAGTCGTTAGGCACAGCAGGTTCTAAGCAGAACACCTCGATGAGCGCACCCAGCACTCCGTCGGTCGCAGCCTTACGGAAATGCAACCTTGCCTGAATCACCTTCGTGTTGTTAAACACCATCAGTGCCCCTTTTGGCAAATACTTTGGCAGCGAGGTAAACACATCCTCACTCACCTCGCCACGGTTATATACGAGCAACTTGCTGGCGTCCCTTTCAGCCAATGGATATTTGGCGACACGCTCATCTGGCAAGTCATAATTATAATCTGCAATATGTATGTTTTTCGGATTCAACATCTTTATATTATTAATCTTCAACAAATCTCACCTCCTTCAGTTCGTAGCGCACCAGTTGCCCTGTGTCAAACCTCAGCACCAGATGTCCCGTAGGTTCCACATCAGCAATTTCAGCACAAAACTCACCTCTCACATCAGCATACCTGTGCATGCCCTTGCGTCTATATAGAAATTGTTTATATTGTTCTCGTAAAAGTTCCTCCTCGCCTGCCTCCAGTCTTCTATACCACACCTGAAAATGTTGCATGACACTCGTCAGCACCTCTTCCCTGTCCACATCTCGCCCCACGAGACACTTCAGCGAAGTGGGATTAGGAGCGTCACTCCTAAAGACGGTTTGATTCACATTGATACCCACACCTATAATACAGTTGCTGATACCTTTTCCCTGCAAATCACACTCTATCAACGTACCGCTGATTTTCTCTTTACCCACGTAAATATCATTTGGCCATTTCACCGTCACGCCATCCACATAGTCCTTCAGTGCCTCACGAATGGCAACAGCCATACATTGGGAAATCAGAAACTGGTGAGCAGCAAGCAAGAAAGTGGGGTGGCAGAGCAATGAAAACGTCAGATTCTTTCCTTTCTCCGTTTCCCACGAATTACCTTTCTGCCCTCTTCCCCTCGTCTGGTCATCAGCCACCACCAGTGTGAACCCTGGCAAGTCCGAAGGAGAAATCACACCATCAGTGCCCTCTTCCTTCAGCATTTCATGCACAAAGGTATTGGTAGAGTCCACTGTAGGCAAATTGATTCTTGAGACGGGCATTTTCATCATATGCGGAAATTTCGGGTGCAAAGTTAGCATAAAAAAGGGGGAAAATGTATTCATAATGGATTATTTTGCCTTTAAAAAACAAAAAAAGCAACATTTATTATGTTTTTAAACAACTATTCCCTACATTTGCAAGGAAAATTCAATCAAGAGAGAATACACTCCTCGGCAACCTTTGTGGCTTCATACAGTTTTTTACGCTTGCACAGCTTATCAACATAAACAGCCCATAGAAGACCAAACCCATTACAAAGCACTGAAAATTAAGACAAATAGCATGCGGATATTCCGTTACTTCATATTGCTGCTATTCTTTAGCACAGGACAATCCTCCTCGTCCCAAACAAATCAGGTTCGCGAGAAGGAATTAGAGACTGTATTAGCAGAACTTGACCATGTGATTGCCAACAAAAGGTCTTACCAAGATCGCAGGCAAGCATTGGCTGATAGTCTGGAACGCGAAATAGGTTTCAGCACTCCTAACCAATTCATCCCAACCTGCAAGAGACTCTACGATGCTGTATGTGACTACGACGGGCGACAGACCTTGAAGGTTCTTGACCGTATCAAGAACTCTGGATTCTATCAGTCAGATCCCGACCTTCACGTATGGACAGACCTCAACACCTCACGTGTCTATGCTGTCATGGGACTCTTCAACGAGTCCAGTGCCATCACAGACTCCATCCATCCCGACACTCTTTCCAAAGAGGAGCTACTCCACTACCATTTCATTTGCAGAGAGAACTATAAGATTATCAACGAATACCGCACCAACATCAGTATCACCACCGAGGAGGAAGCACAAATGAGGCGGCTCTACAATAATATTATGCAATCTCTGACCGAAGGTGGAAAGCGCGACTACGTTTCCGCCGAGCGAGACATCTACTTCAACCGTAACCCCCGAAAAGCATTGGCTAACCTCAAGCGCCTGCTCCCTATGGCGAATCAGGACGAGCGATATTGCATCTTTTTCCAGATGGCGGCAGCCAGCAAACTGATTGACCGCACAAATGATGAGATATACTATCTCGCCAAGTCTGCCATCCTCGACATTTCCAGAGGCGACACCAAATACGAGGCTTTGCCCCATCTTGTGATGGCACTCTATGAAAAGGGCGACATCGAGCGTGCATACAGCTATCTCATGTGCGTCATGGAAGATGCCAACCGCTACCCATCCCAAAGACTTGCACTTAACGTGTCGGCATATTTCCCCATCATCAACCAGTCCTACAGCCTGCACAAGGCTTATCTTGAAGAGGAAAGAGTGATGAAGAGAAACTCACTCGTCATCACACTGATATTCCTATCCTTTGCACTGGCCGGAGTGGTCTATCTGGGATGGAGAAAGAGCCGATTGTCGAAAGAACGCCAACGCGCCAATCAACTTCAGAAGGCTCTTGACCAGGCAACCATTGCCGACCGAGTCAAGACAGTCTTCATCCAGAACATGCGACACGAAATCCGCACCCCACTCAATGCCATTGTGGGATTTGCCCAACTCATGTCAAACGACCTCTCACAAGAGGAGCGTAGCCTCTACA
Source organism: Bacteroidales bacterium (assembly GCA_012729225.1). Taxonomy (GTDB): domain Bacteria; phylum Bacteroidota; class Bacteroidia; order Bacteroidales; family Bacteroidaceae; genus Minthosoma. The sequence continues at coordinate 27,149 of JAAYDO010000014.1, forward strand.
ACGGATATATCCGAGAGAACAATGACAAACTGCTCTGCACCCTCGACGACATCATTGACGTGAGCAACATGGAAGTAGGTACTTTCAACTTCCATTTTGAAGAAATAGATATAGACCAGCTCTGCAAGAACTATATTGATGGTGTAAAAGAAAAGGTGAATGAAGGTGTGCAATGCATCTACAATCCCATGCAGAGAGGTCTGCGCATCACTTCAGACAAGAAGCGCATAGGCCAGGTGCTGTACAATCTCCTCACCAACGCCTGCAAGAACACCACCAGCGGAAAAATTGTTCTCAATGTGGCTTCACACAGTGGCTCTGGCGTGCAGTTCATCTTGACCGATACAGGTTCAGGCATTCCTATAGAGAAAGCCGATGTCATCTTCCAGCATTTCGAGAAACTCGACCACTACAGCCCAGGCTTAGGACTTGGACTGTATGTCTGCCGACTCATCGCCCGCGCTCTGGGTGGCGACATTTGTCTTGACACGCTCTACACTGAAGGTGCACGATTCGTCTTCACCATCCCAAATCATGTCATGAAGGCAGAAGCAGAGGCTGAAGGTAATGTCAAATTCAGTATGCCGAAAAAGGAAGTCCTCACACTGAAATCATGAACTTACGACGTTCCGCACATCTCTTTTTCACATCACTCACCCGTGTCGTCCACCGACATGGGTTTGGTGTTCAATCCCCCTGGGCATACGAACTCATTCGTGATGTTCTTTTTGAGCAACTCTCCTACTATGCCTACACCGACCAGCATCTCACCACTCCTCTTGAGCGTCAGCTCTACCGCATCCGCAACCACTTCAGCAGGCAACCCCTCATCATCATTGATGACAAAGGAGAAGCCTCTCTTCTTCAGTATGAAGAACTCATGACACATGTCAGCCCCGACACCATCCTCGTTGTTGAGCACACTCACAATGAGAATGCCAATCTCTGGAATCACATCGTAGCAGATCCGCGCGCCATCATCACTTTTGACATGGGACATCGTGGATTGGTGACATTTGACCCCAAACGCATCAAACAAAACTATCTATTATGAAGATCTACACACGTACAGGTGACGATGGCACCACATCACTTGCCAGCGGACAGCGTGTCAAGAAAAACTGCACACGCATTGAAGCCTATGGAACTATCGACGAATTGACTTCCCACATCGGATTGCTCATTGCCTATTGCGATCAGGCAGAAGACAAAGAATACCTCACCGACGTGCAGAGCAAGCTCTTCATCATTGGAGGATACCTTGCCACAGACACCTCACAGGGTGACGCGCCATCCCGTCCAGCCGTTTCTTCCGAAGCTGTCAGCGAAATGGAGCAACACATAGATGCCATCAATGCTATCATTCCACCCTTCAAGTGCTTCATCCTGCCAGGAGGAAGCATCGCAGCCTCTCAGGCTCACGTGTGTCGCACCGTTTGCAGAAGAGCAGAGCGACGCATTCTTGATCTGCGGGAAGAGGGAGCAGAAGTGGACAACCAATGCATCAACTATGTCAATAGACTCAGTGACTATCTCTTCGTTTTGGCAAGAAAAATCAACATGGATGAAAATCATCCCGAAATTATTTGGAAAAGAAAATAAAATCTTGTATTTTTGCACGCTCAAAAAGAGGATGAGCACAATCTCATATTAATCATATAACTAATAACTACATATCATGTATTGGACACTTGAATTAGCATCAAAGCTCGAAGACGCACCTTGGCCAGCCACCAAGGAAGAGTTGATTGACTACGCTTCACGCTCAGGAGCGCCACTCGAAGTGATTGAAAACCTTGAAGAAATAGAGGACGAGGGCGACATCTACGAATCAATCGAAGAGATATGGCCCGACTATCCATCAAAGGAAGACTTCCTTTGGGACGAGGAGGAATATTAAATAGGCAAATCAATATTCCACATAGGGAATGTAAAGATGGACTTTCCCGTCCAGAAAATCCTAAATATAAGGGGGCACTTCATGAAGTGCCCCCTTATTCACACCTCAAAATTCTTATTTTTATTGGAGTCTTTGAAAAGAAGATTCCATCTTTGCAGCATATGATCAAACAGCAAGAAGACTTTTTTCGGTCAAATCAATCTCAAATCATCGTTCCAACTTGCCTGAAAACTCCTGTATATAACTGATTTTTAATTAATTGCAAAAAATCTGTCTCAATTATCTCAATCTCACCCCATCTGATACCCACATGCACACATGTGACAAAAAATTTAAAATAAAGGTTTAAAAAGAGAATATAATATATAAATATATTATATTCTCTTTTTAAAGTCTGAATCGGACATGACAGTGGGTGTGCGTATCTGATGGGGTGAGATTGAGACAATTGAGACAAGTGTGAAGTTGGACGACAAGCATTTCAGCACAAAACAGAGAAACGGGAAAAAAGTGACCGCAAGTTTTTTTCTCTTGGTGATGATAACAGAAATTGTCCGTAACTTTGCACTCAGAAAATCAGAGAAGCGCACCTCACCACGCTCGA
>JAAYDO010000075.1 GCA_012729225.1 Bacteroidales bacterium
CACCGCCAAATCCTACTTTGTTCGATTAAGGGGGCTTACTTTTTCAAAAAGAAAGCCCGAAGCCTGATTTTACTGGGCTTCGGGCAAGGTTTCTATGCACTTCTGAGTTTTACCGGACAGCAATAATAAACAAAAAGGATTTGAAAAGTTATGCGTCCAAATTCGCAGTACTCGTCAAATCCATATCCTTCTTTCAATCCTATATCCAGAAGGATAACCTAAAATCTTTTTACTTAATAATTAATACTTTGTGATACTGATTACGATTTTACTTACATTTTACCTTTACAATAAATAAATCCACTTACATTCATTATCTGTAAGCGTATCAAAACATGATGAACTCTGTTATCTGTCAGAAGCCATGCCAAAAAGACTAAGTAATGTTGTCAGAAAGACACGGCTTGCTTGGTCTAATCTATCGTTGATGTCTGTGTGTTGGAAAAGTAAACCCTATTATTATATATTACCTAACTCTCTTCCTGTATTCAATTTCTCAAAATATGGACTCCCAACCGCAAAAGGCAATCACTTGTCCCTTGTAGTGTGGGAGTCTCTTTCTATTTCCATTAAAACTGTTCCGATAAATCTTTGGAAAAAATCCAGGGAAATGTTATGAATTAACGATATTTACTACTTTAAATTACAAAGATTTGGGCAAAAACTGAGGATCAAATCCTATTATCGAAACTTGATGTTTTTTGGAAGATTAATTGTTTCTATGTGTATTCCTTGTTATAGTATTATAAAGTTCCACTTGGGTTCGGATTATCTTGATGCGAGAACACTGCTGTTCAAATCGCCAGAGAAACGGTTGTCTTTCCAGTTGCCTGTTATGACACGTCCGCTTGCTGCGGTATATGTACCAGCGCCATTACGCATATCTTCCTTGAACTGACCTGTATAGGTTGCACCAGATGCCCATACGTATGTGCCCTGACCTTCAATGTAAGAGTTGCAGAACTGTCCTTCATAAACATTACCATTAGCGTAAGTGTACTTACCAAGACCTTCCTTCTCACCATTGATCCACTGTCCTGCGTAAACATCACCATTGTTGTGGTAATATGTTCCATAGCCATTACGCTGATTGTTCTCGTACTGACCTACATACTTGTCACCGTTAGAAGCAATGAACACACCTTCACCTACACGTACATCATCAACCCATTCGCCTTCGTATGTGTCACCATTAGCCCATGTGAGTTTGCCATGACCGTTGCGCTTGCCGTTCTTCCACTCTCCTTCATATACATTGCAACGATTTGCGTAGAATGCTGCTCCGTAACCTTCTTGCTTACCGTTTACAAAGTCACCCTGATAGACGTCACCGTCCACCCATGAGTAACGTCCGTAACCGTTAATCTCGCCTTCCACAAAGTTGCCTTCGAAACGATCACCGTTTTTCCATTCATACACGCCTTTACCGTGCATCTTACCGGCTTTCTTGCTACCAGTATATTTACCTACATCTTTGAGGTTAGGGTTTCGGCCTGCTACAGCATCCTGACTTTGCGCCATAACGCAAGTGTAAGCTCCGAAACTCAAGAATGCTAAAACTGATAAGATAAACTTCTTCATAACTTTGCCCTTTCTTTTTGTTGGTAGTTTTTTGTACTTTATGTTTTCTCTTTCGAGAGTTAAGATTTTCTCTTTCGAGAGTAGGTCTAATTTGTTATATTTGTTAATACTATTTTTGTTCTGTCAATCACCTAATTTGTTTCTAACGGTTTAAAGTTACCTGTTATGTATCTTCTGTGCAAATTTTTCCCTATATATTTTATATAAAAATTCAAAATAATGCGATTTTGGACGTTTTAGAACATTGAAAATCTAAAAATGATAAAATCAAGGAAACAAAAACGCTCTTATTATATCAAAGTGGTGAAACTTGGAACAAAAGTGCGATAATGTATAATCTGGAGCGAATAATATAGTCTTTTTCACCTATTTCTATCGGCATACTAATTCCTTTCATAGTGACTCCAGTGGTATCATAAAGACTTTCAGGGCTGGTTCAAGCATGTTGAACCAGCCCTGAAAAGGTAAAAAATCTTCTGCTTTTAGTGAATTGGATGAAACACGGGGTATGGTTATGTATCCTCTTGAACACCTATTATGTTTCTTATAATGACACCTGATTTGTATTTCAAACACTGAATATCAGAAAGTTGTCAGTTATTCTCCGCTGATGTGTCTGATTGTACGTCCAACTGAGGAATATCATCTACATCTGTGAATTCAGGCAAGGGATTCTTGTCGCTCTGTTTTGCTCCCAACTTCTGAAGCTTGCCACATGTGGTGAGAATACTCTGTCCCGTAGGTGCCAATTTGCGTGAACCTTCCTCGTATGCCTTGTTTGCTTTCTGCAAAGCAGTGCCAATATCTTGATATTTTCTCATGAACTGTCCCACACGATCCAGCATTTCATTCGCCAGACTATACACTTTCTCGTGATTCTGAGCCTGCGCAATCTGCGTCCAAGTGAGATTGATAATGCGCAATGCAGCGAAAAGAGTTTGCTCGTCTGCTATAAAAACATTCTGTTGCATGGAGTTTCTCCACAAATCGGGTTGTGCATTGAGAGCAGTCCAGAGCGCAGAAGAGTGGGGCACAAACATGATCACATAGTCCATTCTTGCCTTTGGAGGCTTGATGTATGAAGAATAATCTTTCGTGGAAAGTTCCTTCACATGCTTTTTCAAACTTTCCAAATGCGCTTTCAAGTATCGCTTGCGGTCATCCTCATTTGTGGCATTTGCATAATCCATATAAGATGTGAGAGAAACTTTTGAGTCAATCACCACTTCTCTACGCTGGTCCAGATGTAAAATCACATCGGGACGCATGATTCCGCCATCTTCTGTATGTACAATTCTTCCTTCTGCATCTCGGATGTAAGGCTGTGTGTCATAATGAATGCCACGTTTCAGTCCTTGACTCTCCAGCAGTTCATCAAGTATGGCCTCACCCCAATCGCCCTGCACTCGGTTTCCTATGCGGAAAGTGCGGTTGAGTTCATCTGCGCTTTTCATGGCTGCTTCACTTTGTCGCATCATATTTTCTATGTTTGCTTTCATCTCGCCTCCCATCGCCGTCTGCTTCTCCGTGTTTTCTGCCATGACCTGCTTCATCTGATCAATAGTTTCGCGCAATGGATTGACAATCTGCCCAAGATTCATGGTGCTCGACTCAGTAAATTCCTTCTGACGCTGTTGCAACATATCATTTGTCGCCACTTTCATCTCATTTGTGTAGCGCATGGTCATTTCATCAAATTTTGCCTGTAAAGTACGCAGGGCTTCCTGATGCACCCGGTCTTTCTCTTGCATCATCGTCAAATGCGCCTGCTCCTTTTCTTGCAACATGGCGAAATACGACTGCTCTTTTTCCTGCATCATCGACAAATTTGCCTGTTCCTTTTCCTGCATCATGGCAAGATGTGTCTGTTCTTTCTCCTTCAACAAACGTTCGGTCTGGGCAGCATCACTCTTCAACTGTGCTTCAAGCACACCAACTTGTGTGGAGATTTGAGCATGACGTCTCTGAAGTACAAGTGCAGTGATGAGTGCGCCCATCAACGCACCTCCAACAATACAAAATATGATGATTGTAGTATCCATCTGATTTTCCTATATATATTAATAATGTGTAAAGTCACTTTTTATGGTATTGCCTTCATGTTGCAGTGACTCTTTCACATCGCAAAGTTATGACTTTTATCTTTTTTTGCCAAATTATTCAAACCGTTTTTCTCTAATAGCATCAAACAGGGTTGTAAATAGAAGAAGGGATATTTCTCCATGAATCATTCCACACGTTTTCTATTTAACATAACGTCCATTAAATAAGCAATGAAGCGAAAGAAGATTATTAACGCATCGAAAACAGTATATTATTCATCTGACACACAATCTGTTAATTATCTCTTGCAGATGGAACAAGTATGGAAGAAAAAATGAAGCATTGTTCATTGACTATTGAACTATTGTTCATTAGTCATTGAACCATTGTTCGTTGGCGCATGCAACATTGTTCATTTGAAGATCAAGCATGTTGAGTTTTCTAATGCAAGCTGGACGAACACTTTCTAATCACGTTGCCTTGCTTCACGAGGCGAACTGCTCCTTGAAGATGTTCCTTTATATCTTCTTCCGCAACCTTATACAGCCTGAGTGTCAGCGACCGAGGAAAACGATTGAAAAAAGGATCGGTCGTGATATACCAATGAAAAGACTCTACTTCCGGAAGGTTTTCAAGGGTTGTCCACAACAGAAAGAGACGTGTTCTTGCAGTCACCATCACACCATAGTTTTGATTTTTCAAGTGAGCCACACAAACAATGTGTTGTCGTATCTGCAAGTCCTGATCATATTCCTCCTTTGTTTTCTTTCGTGAGATGGAAATGTGTTTGCCATATTTAGTATTGATTGTCTTCATGATTTGTCGGAACACCTTTCCATGAGCAGAAGTATCTTGTATTTGGTTTGACAAGATATAATAATGAATCATCTCATGAATGATCGTGTCCTCCACTTCCTCCTCCGGCTGATCCAGCACAGTGCTGATGCAGAACTTGAAATCATAGAACTCCCATGTGCCATTCAGTTTTCGTCTTTTCATACACTTGACATGCCCGAGAGATTTCCTTGTTCTCACCATCTTAATCTCAGGCAACGACAGTTTACCCTCAAAGCATAACTCATTATACTCCAAAAACTTGTTTGTCACATACTCTTTCGTTGCTTTCATCTGTCAGCAAATAAAAATGGGCTGGATGTGTTAGTTCCAGCCCATTAAGTTTATGATTGGATATTGCTAATTATTGACCGTTATAAAGATAATTGGTCTTTACATTGGTTGTTGTCCAGTCAGCACTTCTACCAAAGTCATATTCACTGTTTTGTGCATTCACCCATCCAACAAAGTTAGGATAAGCCGTTTCAATATTTTGGTATTCTCTTGTCCACTTTGGAGGATTAGACTTGAATGGAATGCATATCTTCTGAGGAGCGATGCTCACCTCATGGCTTTCTGGCAATGTGAAGACATTCTTTGTTCCAGCATAACCAGTTGGAATCACAATGATAGGAATCAAATCTGGATTAGCCTCGGCCACATAGATGTCATTGATTTCAACTGGCTCGCTTGTTTTGCCAACACCAACATTGATTGGTCTGTACAGACCTGCATTGTCGGGTTGAGAGTCGCCCATCAACTTATGACAGTTGTGTGCTTCATCCTGTGAACCAATAAAGATTTCATAAGAACCACCTACAGCCTGCAGGGTGATGTGTGCCTGATACTTGTTACTTGCGCTTCCACCCTCGTTTTCAGTGAAATAGACGTCGTAAACAAGGTCGTTGAAGTCATAATCGAACGTGTTGCCAAGGTCTTCGCACATGATGCGGTACTTCTGGACTTCATCATCTGTAGTAAAGCCTACACCTGGAGTAATCTTAATAATGTAGTTGCTGTAGTAGCCATCATAGTCCTTGTAAGCAACCTTCTTAGGGCTTGTAGGTTGCCATGATGCATCGGTGTACCATTCCTGCACATATTCATACTTCATGTCAAAAGCCAGATACCAGCCATCATAATGTTTGCCATCACGACCTGTAAATGTCAGGTGCTTAAGAACCCATCTGTAGTTCCAAGCATCACCGCTACTTGAGAAAGCCTTGAAGTCTTCAGTCGTTGCATCCGTGAAATACATGATGGCTCTGTATGACTCGCCATTTATACCTCCTCCTGAAGTTGCGCTCCAAGTTTGCGTGTTGATTCCTGTTGGGTTATTACTTGAAATCAAAGACGTATTGCCTGCGTTGTTGTTGTAGATGTGGGCGACTTCACCTCCATCCTTCCTCAAAGCATCCAACTGGTCAAGTTGAAACTCTGCCTCTGTATATTGACCTGGCGTGATAGGGTTTCCATTTTCATCCCTATCTGTATCATTTCCATCTCTATCTTTATAATAAATAGAAACCTTCTTGTCCCACACACCTGTGTACTGAACCTTGTTTGCCACGTCCTTGTCATTCACCTCGTCCCATGTGCTCAATCCTTCGTCAGACATCTCACCATAATAACTGCGGTCATAGTCTTTTGAAATACACTGAGTGAAGAAGTTGTCTGTCAAGCATTTGTCTGAGACAGGATTTTGATGCGTGCGGAACCATGTGGACACATACAAGATTTCTTCGTCTGTGACATCACCATATATAGGATTTAAACTGTTTCCCTGATAACCTCTCATGAATGCTTCCATCTCTGCTTGTGTTTTGCCACCAGTCCACTGTTGTGCATAATACAAGTTGTCCACGTATGAAGGAAAGCCTGGAACAGGAAGTTGTTCCTGAGTGGTGTAGGTGTATCCAGTGTAGGTGTTGTGATTGTTCACATCAGCATACTGGAAAGTGATCCATTCATTATTGTTAGGTTGGTTGGCACGAGTGCGTCTGGTCTCTGCTGTTGTTGGGAAACCCCACGTGTGATTGGGGTCTACACCTCCGTAGTGCTCAACGAAATTCGCTTCGTATTCCTTGATGACCTCTAATTCCTCGTCAGTCATATTGATAGCCTGATCAGAAAGTCCTGGGTCATACTCGCTACATGCAGCAAGCAAGCCAAATGCTGTTACAGTTGTGAGAAAATGTTTGATGTTCATAACATTCATCGATTAAATTTTAATATATAAGTTTTGTTCCAAATCTGTTCTATGTCATTAAGAACGTTGCAAATTTACAAAGATTTTAAGTATAAATTGCATTCTTTTGTACTAAAATGAGAAAAAAGTGTCTTTTTCAATGCTTTTCGTGCGATTTTGTTTTTTTAGACAAATAAAACATGTACCTTTGTGACAAGTTAAGATAAAGAGTGAAAGATGAGGAGTACACCCTCCCCCACTCAAATGCTTTTTTATATATTCACCAACAACTGATTTCTCTATGCAAAGATACATAACACTATTTGTGCTCCTGACCAGTTTACTCTCTGCACATGCGCAAGACACAACCACAGCAGATGCTGAACAAGCCGCCCAGAAGGCTCGTGCAGCAGCCGCCGCTGCCGCTGAGATGCGGAAGAAGATTACTGTGAAGGGCCGTGAAACCGCTATTTCTGAGGATTTCCTCCGAGTGATCAAGGAACAGCAAGAGGAGAAGCACAAGAACCGGCTAAGGGCACAGCGCCGCACCGAGAACGACTCTACCCGCTGGGTGAGAAATCAATACAAGAGATTCAATTATCCCCACAAATGGTTTGCCGGAGGCAATATAGTGGCCAATGTGCTTGTTGCC
>JAAYDO010000154.1 GCA_012729225.1 Bacteroidales bacterium
CCGACATGCGTTGAAGCCACGGCTACACTTGCTGGCGGCACTGTGATCACCAAAAAGTACTGCGGTGACCTCTTGCCAAGCGACCGCTCACTGCTGCTCAGGGGCACGATTGAACCTGATGGCGGCACCGGGCAGGTTCCTGGTGGAGATCCTCTCACAATTACCAATGAGAATGACATCGTCAGTTATCTGGGCTTGATTGAATGGTACCCAGCGGACGAATTAATTGGCCGTACAGAAGGCAACCGAGTGGGTGTTGAGATTAATGCTCCTACCACTTTCGATACCACTGGCACAACCTTCACCGTCTTTGACGACACCTATAGTTGGGATGATGTCAACGATGGGGATAACTTCGTCTGGATTTACCCCAAGGTTACAGAAGTTCCACAGGAATGGGATATCGTTGTGAATTGGGGTGGAGATATCTCCCAGACCTTCACCGTGAAGGTGCTGGAAGGCTCTACGCTTAACACTGCACCTCTGCCGACCATCACCTCAACTGACGTTGTTGGTCCGTACATCCCGGGTGTGCCGCGTGAATTCACGTTCAACGTGAGCAATGCTGGCGGTGCGTATTACGCATTGGCAACCTTTGATTACCAAATCGTCGGTGTTTCCAAGGCGGACATTGCCAGCTTTGAGTATTACAACGAGCTTGGTCAGTGGATCGCAATGGGCAGTAGAGCACAGGAAACCTATGTGGACTGCACGGTTGGCGGAGTTGCCAGTGTTTGCGGTCAGTTCGGTTGGGCACCTGGCGGCTTTGGTCCATTCCCCACGGATTTCGCTGGGGTTTCCCAGTTCCGCGTCAAATTCCTGAACGGAAAAGTTGACCCACTGCCTTTGACCTTGACCTTGAAGGGCAAGAAACTCGGCACAGAGACTGAATGGACCGTCTTGCAGACCTTCACAGCCAATATTGACGTGTACGAAAACGTCCTAATCACCGGCACAGCCCCCGTTTATTATCTAGTGGGTGACGCGGGTGAATCTACTATCACAATCACCAATCCAGATGGTGGAGCTCCTTATGGGAACCATATTGAATTCAACCTGACGATCTTAGGCGCTGTCAAAGCCGACATCCAAAGCGCGACCTGTACCTATGGTCCCGTTACCCTTGATATCCTGGGTATGTTATCAGAAGTGGGTGGTAACCTTACCGGCACTTTGTTCCCCGCGGACGGTGCCTTTGAGGTTGGCGCGCCATTTGGCTTGACCATACCCTGCACGATGGTGTTCAACACTGCTAAAGATTACACGTCAACCTCTGAAATGGTATATGTGGTTGGGGCTGACAAATATGTTGTGGCGACAAACACCGCAACTGCGGTGGTTTATCCAAAACCGGCTATCGTTTCAACTCTCCTGCCTGGATCCTTCCAGCAGGCTGTGGCGAAAGATATAACCATCAATGTAAACAATGTTGGCTTGATGGATACCCCTAACAACTTCACACTGCATCTCAGTTTGCCCGAAGGCACAAAAGTTGTTTATGATGGTACTACCTATACCTGCGGTACGAGTGGCTGCGACATTCCAGTGGACTTGGCACTTGGCAATAACGCTCTCGCTCTGACGGTCACGTTCATGGCTCCGAGCACAGCTGATGTCACCATCTCCCTGGTGGATCCTGATATCGATCCAGGGCGGGTCTTGGCAACCATTACAGGACCGAATGTTGTTCACGCCAATGTGGCTCTGGTCACCGGTACTGTTACCATGCAAGGACGCAGAACCTATACCTATGCCGAGTTTACATTGACAGGCACGCAAGTAGGCTACGGTCCTTACCCATCGACGAGATCGGACGCTGCTGGCGCATTTAGCTTTGACAACATCATTGCCGACACGTACACCGTCACCACCGATATGCCGCGCTACCTCAATATCACGACTGACATGGCTAAGACAATTGCTCTGTCCGGTTCTGATTCTCTGAACGCTCTTTGGATGCGAGCTGGTAATGCGGTATGGTTTGGCCATGAAGTCAGTAACAACACGATTGATATTCATGACGCTAACTTGGTAGGTACTCAATGGGGAGGAGCTGGTTCCACTGACCTGAATATCTGGCATGGCGACGTCAACTTCGACGATACTGTCGATATTCGAGACTTGGCACTGGTCGGCGGTAACTTTGAACTGACCAGCGCTGCTGCTTACACGGACTGGCTTCCGTAAGCATTAAGTAAAGCGTAAGTAGAAAATTGCAGGCTGGGTCCAATAGACCCAGCCTGCAAAGGCTCAAAAAAACGGACCGCTTTAGACATAAAAAGGCAGGGGCAACAATGAAAAAGAGATTTTGGACTATAATCCTATTGATGCTGATGGTTTTGGGCAATTTCTTTTTTGCGTTTAAACCGGTTTCAGCACAGACGGGCACGACCGTCTTTTTCTCACC
>JAAYDO010000079.1 GCA_012729225.1 Bacteroidales bacterium
GACTAAGATTAATTTTCTTTGTTGAAATCTTAGGAACGTGTTCAAAAAAAGGAATATAAATGAGGCACTCCGAAAGACACCAATTGAAATCTGCTGTTTATCTTCCGATTTCGTCGAACTCACATTATTTAATAACATCCATGCAATATGCATGTAATCATTTAAAGACGAATTTTGGAATAGATCAAACTCCATCACATTGTTTAGTCGAGGGCTTACGAGCCCTCATAGGACGACTTGCACTATATTTCAATAGGAGTGACTGGGTGGCTGTGCCTTTTGGCAAATCTCTTGAATGAAAGTCCATGAACCCACCCTTCTTTTCACCTGAACCAAAGTGTGGAAACTGACAATGAACTCTGTGAGACCCTCACGAGGAGCGCCACGATGCCAGTCGTAGGTGTAGCCCAACTGCGTCCAGGGCAAAGCATCGTCACCCACATAAGCCATAGAAAGGTTGTAGGCAAACCACTCACGGAAATAGGTTTCTCCCACCCTGTAGGTAGAGTCTGCGTAAGCAGGGAATGAAGGCTCTACAGAATGAGTCGTGATGTCGGGATTGAAGGCTGGACGGAACAGGAAGTCGGGGTCAGCATAGAATTCCACCACATGGTCGTAGTCGCAATCCACCCCCAAACCGAGCATCTGCACCATCCTTATTTGAGAAGCCACACTGTCCAGTCCCTCAAATTCAGAGGCACGGCGTTGCCAGTCCATAGGCAGTGCCACCCACACACCTGTCTGCTTGGCAATGCGGAAAGTATCCTCTGCCATATAGAAAGGTAGCCCCTTATCATTCATGAAAGCCGCCACCAGCACCATCTTCCTTCCGTGAATCGTTGCCCACTCCTGATCAGGATTGTCTATATTGATAGCCATCAGGGTGTGTGACACCTTAGAAGGCGCTAGTTCTTGAGCATCAAGGATTGCCCTTGCCAAATCAGCACGAAGCGAATCCTTTTGTTCATACCAATCCTTTGGGGTTTCGTCATCGCCCACGAAGGAACTCAATGTGACACCCAAATAGCAGAATAGCAGGATGACCATGATCCAAAACCCGTGTTTTTTCATCTTACAGTATAGATTAGATAGTTTAGATGCGTATATGTTTTCCTTACTCTTCTTTCTCGATGATGTTCAGCATCTTGATTGTGGCCTTGATAGCCGCTTCTGTCTGGTCGGCATCAAGCGCACGAGTTCGGTAGCTTCGGTCATTGTGATTCCATGAGATAGTGGTCTGCACAAGGGCATCGGTCCGCCCTCCTGGCGGTATGCTCACCTGATAGTTGGTCAGCCAAGGGAAGGTGCGGTTGAGTTTTTCCTTATAGATATGGCGCACGGCATGGATGAAGGCGTCGTACATACCATCACCTATAGCAGAACTCTCAAACACATCGCCATTCACTTCCAGTTTCACAGCAGCCATAGGTTTCAAGCCATAAGCCGTAGAGACCATATAAGAGATGAGTTTCACCTTATCGTCAGGAGCATTGTGTTTGAGCACATCAGCCACAATATACGGAAGATCCTCCTGTGTGATGAGCTGTTTTTTGTCGCCCAGTTCTATGATGCGGTCTGTCACTCGGCGTGTCTGTTCAGAAGTGAGTTCCAGCCCCAGTTCCTCCAGATTCTTCAATATATTTGCCTTGCCCGAGTTCTTGCCAAGCGCATATTCACGTTTTCGTCCAAAGCGTTCGGGCAACAAATCATTGCAATAGAGATTGTTCTTGTTGTCGCCATCAGCATGCACACCTGCCACCTGAGTGAACACATTCTCACCCACAATAGGCTTGTTGGGTGGAATAGCAATACCGGAGAGGCTCTCCACCATCGTTGAAACAGTGCCGAGACGCTCCTCTCTAATATTAGTGCGCACATGTGCGTGGTCGTTCAAGATGGCCTGCACAGAAGAGATGGGTGCGTTTCCCGCTCTTTCACCCAATCCGTTCACGGCTGTGTGCACTCCCTTGCAACCCGCCAAAACTGCCGCCAGCACATTGCCAATAGCAAGGTCATAATCGTTGTGGGAATGGAAATCAAAATGTAGAGAAGGGTAACGACTCACCATCTGACCCACGAAAGCAGAGGTCAGCTGAGGGTTGAGAATACCCAATGTGTCGGGTAACATATAACGCTTCACCCCGCTGTCCTTCAGGGCATCAATCAGTCCATACACATATTCAGGACTATCCTTCATGCCATTTGACCAGTCCTCCAGATAGAGATTCACATGAATACCAAGTTCGTTAGCATAGTCAATGCTTCGCTGAATATCCGCCACATGTTCCTCCAGTGTCTTCTTCAGTTGAAACTTGCAGTGACGCTCACTGCCCTTACAGAGCAGATTGATGTTGCGACAGCCACAATCGTTGATCCAGTCGAGCGAAGTCTTGCCATCCACAAATCCCAGCACTTCCACACGCTCAAGCATGCCTGCCTGATTGGCCCAACGGCAAATATTCTTCACTGCATCCTTCTCTCCATCCGACACTCTCGCACTCGCCACCTCTATGCGATCCACATTCAGATCCATCAAGAGCATGCGTGCAATCATCAATTTCTCATGAGGCACAAAACTGACACTGTTGGTCTGCTCGCCATCACGAAGTGTCGTGTCCATTATCTCTACAAAACTATTCATGCTTGTTCCTTTCTTCCTTTATGTTTGCAAAGGTAAGCATTTCTCTCCATTTAACCATATCCATGCAGAAAGAAAAAGCAAAAAAACGGACACAAGTGCCTGTCAGCATGACAGAAAAATCAATATCGGAATATCAACATAACAAACACATCATTCCGGATGAAGTAGAGGAATAGCGAGCACAATGGGAAGATGTACGATTTTTTCTTTTTCCCACTTTGTCAAATCCATATTGTATATGACAAGCCATAAAAGAGAATACATCATTCATATTTTATATGAAAAAAGACTCCGATTTTAACCTATTTTAGTTTTTCCTTTGCCATCTTATTGTAAAACCGTATATTTGCCACAGAAAAAAGCAATGCTGACAACATCGCCTATACCTTTTCTGTTAAGATAACACACGTACAGAAACAAAATACAATTCACTAATATCACATATAAAAATGGTTCAATTGAAAAAGACCTTGACCTTCTCCGCCCTTCTATGCCTGATGGGTACTGGAAACATAAACGGTCAATCTAACCCAAGCAACGCCACAGACTGGACTCAAGACTTGGCAAAAAGAGTAGAAATAGACGCCTATGCACAAGGAGGCTTCGTGTATGAGCACACAGACGGAAGAGACAACAACACGTTTGAAATGAAGCGTGCCATCATGACTGTGGCTGTACCCATCAGCGACCGCTGGTTTGGGTTCTTCATGCACGACTTTAGCAGTGTGGTGCAGGAGTACTATGCCACCTATCGTGTCACCAACAACAAGGCATTCAACGTGAAGTTGGGTCAGTTCAAGAACGCCCTCTCCTATGAGAACAGCCAATCTCCCACTGGCATGGAAGCAATTGATGTATATGCCGAGGGAGTGACCTATCTGACAGGCTGTGGAAGCGATCGTCTGATGGGCACTCAATATGGTCGCGACCTCGGTCTCGCCATCTTTGGCCAGAGCAACGACGGCAAACTCAAGTATGAACTCAACGTGATGAACGGACAGGGTGTAAACAAGAAAGACCTCAACAACGAGAAGGATTTCATTGGCAAGTTAGAATACAGTCCCGTGGAAGGTCTCAACTTCATCGCTTCTGGTCAGATAGGCCGCGGTCATGCCGTGGAGCATTCCGTATATAACCCCACTATTGCTGTGGGCGAGAACTACAAGCGCAATCGTTGGACTGCAGGCTTCTCCTATAATTCAGCTCCAATCAAACTTCATGGCGAGTATGTAGAAGGACAAGACGGCGATGTGACCAGCCGAGGCGCTTATCTCACAACAACGATTCCTGTAGCCCCAAAGTGGGATGTAGTCGGCTCTTACGACTTCTTCAACTTCAACACTGACGAGCACATGGATCAACACAAGTTCATCGTCGGTCTGCAATATTGGATATACAAGCGTTGCCGTTTCCAGATGCAGTATGTGTATAAGAGCGCATCTCTTCAGAACAGCTACGACGCACTGGGCAATCTGGCTGGCAAGGAATTCCGTCATGGAGCAAACCACGCCATCATGGCACAGATTCAGGTTCGACTCAAATAATCTCGCAATGTAAATACACAGAACTTAACACATTTCATTCTATATGCTTATCAAAATCCTTTTAACAGTCATCTTCCTGATTGTCACTGTGTATGTGGGCGTGTATGCACGCAAACAGGCAAAGAACGTAGATGGCTTCGTGCTTGGAGGCAGATCTGTAGGTCCCTGGCTTTCAGCATTCGCCTATGGTACCAGTTACTTCTCTGCCGTTGTGTTCGTCGGATATGCGGGACAGTTTGGCTGGAAATACGGTATTGCCAGTTCATGGATTGGTATTGGGAATGCCCTCATCGGCTCTCTGCTTGCATGGATTATCTTGGGACGTCGCACCAAACTGATGACCCAGCATCTCAACTCCCGCACCATGCCAGATTTCTTCGGCACACGCTTCTCCAATCAAGGCTTACGTATCGCAGCATCCATCATCGCATTCGTGTTCCTCATTCCTTACACAGCGGGCGTGTATAGCGGTATATCCAAACTCTTCGACATGGGTTTCCACATTCCCTACGAATACTGCATTGTCATCATGGCTCTCCTCACAGCCATCTACGTCATCTTGGGAGGATACAAGGCTACAGCCATCAACGACTTCATTCAGGGCATCGTCATGCTCTTCGGTATTATCGCCGTGATTGTGGTGGTGCTCAACAACCAAGGTGGTTTCACTGAAGCCTTCCAAAAGATGAAAGAGGCCATGCCTACCGCTCATGACATGGAGAGTCCGCTCTATCAGAACTTTCAACAAGGTGACTTTGCCTCCCTCTTCGGTCCTAATGCCCTGAGCCTTCTTGGCGTTGTCGTGCTGACTTCTCTTGGCACATGGGGACTTCCGCAGATGGTAGGCAAATTCTATTCCATCACTGACGAGAGTGCCATCAAACGTGGTACAATCATCTCCACCATCTTTGCCCTCATCGTGGCTGGTGGTTGCTATTTCTTAGGAGGTTTCGGTCGTCTCTTTGGCGAACCTGTTTGGAATGAGGCACGCCACAACTACAAGTTTGACGACATCATCCCAACAATGCTCGACACAGCCGTTGATTCCGACCTGCTCATAGGCCTTGTGATGGTCTTGGTGCTTTCAGCATCTATGTCCACTCTTGCATCACTGGTGCTCACCTCTTCATCCACCATGACCCTCGACCTCATCTATCGTGACAAGCGCGCCACAGCAGAGGAAGTAAAAGAAGGAGAGATTGATGACGAGGTTGCCGAGAAGATTGAACGACGCAAGGTCATCATCATGCGTGTGCTCATCGTTTTCTTCATTGTCATATCCGTATTTATTGCGCTCAACCCACCTACCTTCATCGCTCAGTTGATGGGTATCAGTTGGGGAGCACTCGCAGGAGCCTTCCTTGCTCCCTTCCTCTTGGGTCTCTATTGGAAAGGCGTTACCACCGCCTCTGTGTGGGCATGCTTCATTTGGGGCGTAGGCTTCACTGTTGCAAACATGCTCTTGGGCAACCCCATCAACCCTATAGACTGTGGTGCTATTGCTATGGTAGGAGGATTTCCCGTGGTTATCCTTGTGAGTCTCATTTCCAAGAGATTGCCACAAGCCAAGATTGACAGTGTGTGGAAATGCTACAAGTGACAAGCAAACCAACAATCACATATTGAAGGATTCCCCATGAGTTGTTCTGCTCATGGGGAATCTCTTTTTTCGCTTTGGGAAGAAAGAAATTCATTTGACACCAATCCCATATAATATCTTTACACTGCTAAACTTAACGTGGGTTCTACTAATTCTGGAAGCACAAGACAAGTGGCATACAGACAGCACCAACATGACGAGTTGGGGGAGTAGATGACAGCATGTGCATGCAAGGATGAAACTGCAGGATTCCTCTGCCATTTGACACATCAAATGATCGAAGCATTCTTCATGCTCTAACGAACAATGGTGCAAGTGCCAATGAACAATACTTCAAGTGCAAACGAACAATGGTGCGATGATCAACGAACAATGGTGCGATGGAGCATGAACCATGCGTGCGTTTTCGACTTGACAGGCATCAAACTATCGGACACGCATAAGCAGTTGTTTATAAAGAAGATATAAAGAGTGTTGAAGGCATGTTTTTTCCTATTTCCATGCCACTTGATCATCCTGCCCTTAGGCAGTCTACGATGATTGATTGGATACAAAAATGCTCCTTATGGAATTATCCACAAGGAGCATTTTTGATGAAGCATCGGCTTCTTATTATGTGTCACGCACATCAGTTCTGTGCTATCGTGGCTTTCTTCAACTCTGATGCATCACCCTCTCTTATTGTAGTCTGCATTCAGGAGGTTCATGGCATGAAGCAGTTTGTAGATATATACAAAGGGAAGAAAAACCAATAAAGTGCCCAACACCCTCCAGAGCCAAAAGTCTGAAGCACCAAAGGAATAGGGTATTTGACGGCGGTTCAGTTCATTGCCTATACGGTTGCTGAAGCAATGATACCATACTAACGCAGCAATGCCAACTGTAATCCAATTCAGCAACAAAGCAATCCACAGATAGTTGGAGGTGTGTCTGCCATCAAAACGAGTGGCGATGGTATTGATCTCGCAAGACATCTTGGTCAAGACCACTATATTGTAGATGCCTAAGGTCAAGAATCCCCACAAAATCCATTTGGTAAGACCTCTATCAATGGGTAAGAGTTTCTTTGGCACGAAAGGCTCTTTCTCCTTGGCTTTCACCTCTATAGGCTCAACTTCCTCAGCAGGCTCTGGCTTTGGACCTTCTGTCGTAGCCTCCACATAGGTGGGAGTTGCGCCAGTGCCCCTTGAGGAGTTGCATCCTTTTTCCTTCTGTGTCTCTACTTCGTCACAGCACTTTTTTTTTGCTCAAAACCCTCAATCTTCTCCGTGTTAGAAAGGAGGAAGTCAATGTCGTCATAAGCATTCATCAGACAATACTTCTTGTAAGAATTGATGTCGAAATGCTCTGAATGACCTGTAGCCATGTTGGTCACGGTCTGATTGGGCACATCAACCTTCACTTCTGTCTGAGGATTAGCAGCAATGCTGTCGAAGAGTTCTTGCTGGAACTCCTTGGTCACAATGACTGGAAGCACAAAGCAATTCAAGAGGTTGTTGCGGTGAATGTCTGCAAAAGAACTGGAGATGACCACACGCACACCATAGCCAGCAATGGCCCAGGCCGCATGTTCACGTGAAGAACCAGAACCCCAGTTCTGACCTCCCACAATGATTTCGTGTACCCCCTTGCGAGGTGCTTCGGCATACTCAGGCTGATTCATCACAAAGTCTGCCACGGGATTGCCATCAGCGTCAAAGCGGAGGTCGTGCATGAAAGCATCGCCAAAGAACTTTGGATCGCGAGTGGTGCTTGCCAAGTAGCGAGCAGGGATGATGAGGTCTGTATTGCAGTTGTCAATCTGAATAGGGATACAGGTTGATTGGATGATGTCGAATTTTTCTTTAGCCATAGTCTTACAATTTTCTTGGATCAGTTACTACTCCAGTGATTGCCGATGCTGCCACCACGAGTGGGGAAGCCAAAATGGTGCGAGCACCAGGGCCTTGACGTCCCACGAAGTTACGGTTGCTGGTAGAGATAGAGAGTTTGCCAGCGGGAACTTTGTCGGGATTCATAGCCAAACAAGAAGAGCAAGATGGGAGACGAAGTTCGAAGCCAGCCTCTTCCAAAATCTTGTCAATGCCCTCATCAATAATCTGCTGACGCACGAGCCATGAACCAGGCACCAACCATGCCACCACGTTGTCGGCCTTCTTCTTGCCCTTCACCACAGAAGCGAAAGCACGGAAGTCCTCTATGCGGCCATTGGTGCATGCGCCCAAGAAGCAGTAGTCCACAGGCACGCCTTCCAACTTCTGACCAGGCTCAAACTGCATGTATTCCAACATGCTCAAGAACTGGCCCTTCTCCGCCTCTGGAATCTGATCCAAAGCAGGGATAGCCTCATCAATGGCAATACCTGCACCTGGATTTGTTCCATAAGTGAGACGAGGAGCAATGTCCTCTGCACGGTAAGTCACTTCCTTGTCAAACTTGGCGTCCTCATCAGAGTAAAGTTTCCTCCACTCCTCCACAGCCTTGTCCCAGTCAGCACCCTTCGGTGCGTATTCACGTCCTTTCAGATACTCGAAAGTAGTCTCGTCTGGAGCAATCAGACCTGCACGCGAACCCATCTCGATAGAGAGATTGGAGAGTGTCAATCTACCCTCCATGCTCATGTTGCGAATGGTAGAGCCTGCATATTCTACAGCATAACCAGTAGCTCCCGAAGTGGTCATCTGAGCCATGATGTAGAGAGCCACATCCTTAGCAGTAGAGCCTTTGGGGAGTTCTCCTTCAATATTGATGCGCATGGTCTTTGGCTTGCTCTGCAAAATACACTGGCTGGCCAGCACCTGAGCCACCTCGCTTGTGCCAATGCCCATGGCTATAGCACCTACCGCACCATGAGTGGAAGTGTGGGAGTCACCGCATACGATGGTCATGCCAGGCAGCGAGAGTGCCTTTTCAGGACCCACCACGTGGATGATACCATTATCCTTTGTGCCCATGGCAAAATGCTTGATGCCAAATTCTGCACAGTTTGCCTTCAGCGTGTCCACCTGCTTGCGACCCACAGGGTCATTGATCACCTCCTGCTGGTCAGAAGGTGTGTTGTGGTCTGGCATAGCCACCACATGGTCAGGACGGAACACCTTGATGTTCTTGTCGCGCAAAGTGTCGAACGCCTGTGGACTTGTCACCTCGTGAGCATACAAGCGGTCTATATAGAGTTGAGTAGGACCATCTTCCACGTTTTGAACCACGTGAGCATCCCATATTTTATCAAAAAGAGTTTTACCCATTCTATGTAATCTTTTTATCTAAATTTGTTGATACAATCAATATAAGCCTCTACTGAAGCAGTCACAATGTCGGTGTTAGCACCAAAGCCGTAGTACATGTTGCCTGCATATTCCACCTGCATGTGTACCTTACCCATATCGTCAGAGCCTTTAGAGATAGCCTGAATGGTGAATTCCTTCAGTGTCATCTCACGCTTGACAATCTGCTTGAGTGCCTTGATGGCTGCATCCACAGGACCATTGCCCGAAGCCGCCGCCTCAAAGTGTTCGTTGGCAATAGCCAAGCCTATAGAAGCCACACTCTTCACACCCATGCCTGTAGTCACCTGCAAGTAGTCAAGTTTCACGTTGTGAGTCTCTGAGCGGTCAGCACCAGCCAACACAAGCACATCGTCATCTGTCACTTCTTTCTTCTTGTCTGCCAATTTCAGGAATTGCTCATAAATCTTGTCGAGCTTAGCCTCATCCACATCCACACCATTCACGTGCAGACGATATTTCAGAGCAGCACGGCCAGAGCGAGCAGTCAATACGATAGCGTTGTCATCAATGCCCACATCCTTAGGATCCATAATCTCATAGGTAGAAGCATTCTTCAGCACGCCGTCCTGGTGAATACCGCTTGAGTGAGCAAAAGCATTCTTGCCCACGATGGCCTTATTAGGCTGAACGGGCATGTTCATCAAACTTGACACCATGCGGCTGGTTGGGTAAATCTTCGTTGTGTTGATATTGGTTTCAATGCCCAAGTCTGGGTGAGTCTTGAAGATCATAGCCACCTCTTCCAGCGAAGTGTTGCCCGCACGCTCACCAATGCCATTGATAGTCACCTCCACCTGTCGTGCGCCACCCAGCACACCAGCCACCGTGTTGGCAGTAGCCATGCCGAGGTCGTTGTGGCAGTGAGTGGAGAGGATAGACTTGCCAGCGGCAAAAGCATCCACATGTTCGTAGAGATACTTGATCTTCTCATGATATTCATTTGGCACACGGAATCCTGTGGTGTCGGGGATGTTACATACTGTAGCACCTGCCTTGGTCACAGCGTCAATCACACGAGCCAGATATTCGTTGTCAGTTCTGCCAGCATCTTCTGCATAGAACTCCACATCTTCCACATATCTCTTGGCATATTTCACAGCAGCCACCGCTCTTTCGATGATTTCTTCTGGAGTGGAGTTGAACTTGAACTTAATATGTGAGGGCGAAGTACCGATACCTGTGTGGATACGCTTTCTCTTAGCATACTGAAGAGCTTCTGCCGCCACATCAATATCCTTCTCCACCGCACGTGTCAGCGCACAGATGGTAGGCCAGGTCACAGCCTTGGAGATTTCTACCACACTGTTGAAGTCGCCCGGACTGGAGATAGGGAAACCTGCCTCTATCACATCCACTCCCAATGCTTCCAACTGGCGTGCCACCTGAATCTTCTCAACTGTGTTGAGCTGGCATCCTGGCACTTGTTCGCCATCGCGCAATGTTGTGTCAAAAATAAATAATCTGTCTGCCATATTTTATTTAATTTGTTAGTATCCCACAGCAATGATCCTCTGGCATATACTCTAAATAAAAGTATAACCTTCCCCACTGCCGTGAGAAAGGTTATACATTATTTATATATCGCTATGCCCTGAAGCAATCACACACCTTTCCCACCTGCGACCCTGTAAGTCGTAGCACGAGTAGGTTCAGGAATGATGTGTTGTACAAAGCCTTCATTTCATTGAATTTGCTTGCAAAATTACTATTTTATTTTTTCCCAGCAAAACATTTTCCACATTATTTGCAGAATTGCTGTCATTTGTACACAAAAGTAGTAACTGAACGTGCTGGCAATGCTGTTTTTTTCATATTGACATCACCTATATACTTGAGGTTCTCCCCTTCTTCGTCCGATGTTCTATAGGCACGAGCCTTTCTGCTCTTGCCATTCAGAGCCACCATCCTCCTTTCTTTGCTATAGTTAATAGCCACCACAGCCACCGTTCCATCCGCATTGCGGTAAGCCGAGAGCATCAGTCCTTCATCCTCCATCTCGCCTTCCACATCCAGGCGCACAGCCCCTGGTCTCACAAAGCGAGAGAAGTTGCCCATTGTCCACATCAGTTTGGAGTCACGCACCATATTGGTCAATACCGCTCCTCTTCGCTGACCTCCTCTTCTGCCCGTGCGCTCACCTCTTACATACATGCGAATCAGCCCATCCTTGTAGTCACCGCCAGCCGCTCTCCACCACTGCCAAGAGCGTGCTTGAGCCACCGTGAGGTCATAGTGCATCACACGAGCCACATAGAGTGCCACCTCCATCGAGAAGTCAAAACCGCCACCTCCACCAATCTCCTCATCGTTTGACATAATGCAGAGTTCGGTCATCCAGAAGTCCACACCGACCTTTTCAAAAGCATCGGCCAACCGCTTTCTGTAGCCATACAGCCCCTGACGACTGTATCTCCAGTCGTCTTTTTTCAGCAGAGGCGTATTGGTCCAATAAGAATGCCCTGCCATCACTTTAGCAACATTGAGCAGGTCACCCACATAGGTGTCCACCGAGTCAGGATTCCAGAAACACTGAATCTCATTGCCTCTCTGCCACCCCGCCTCATATTCGCCCAACATGCAACGCAAGTCGCTCGACTCATTCACCAGAATCTGAGTGGTGATGCCTCGTCGCTGAAACTCCTTGCTCATCTCTCTGGCCATGCGGGCTATCTCACGGTTTGTGGCTGGCGAGCCCTCCTGCTTTGGCCCTTGCCAGTTCCAATGTCCGTCAGGCTCATTCACTGGGCAGACATATTCAAAGTGAATGCCATCCTCTCTCTCAGCCGCTTGAAGCATATCTGCGATATAGGCAGCAAAATCATCATAGCAATCCTCTTTCAGGTTGAAAGTGCCTCCCCTTCCCGTGTTAGTAGCCAATCCGTTCTGGGTGAACTGCACAGCGGGCGAATTATAGAAAGCCAAGAACGTGGGCACGCCCCTCTCTTTTGCCAGTTGCAAGAAACGTCGTTGTCCTGTCTGCTTATCAAAATACTCCGTCCGTGTGTCACTATTGATCTGAGCCGAATCACCCTGACTCGCACTGCCTGTACCTGCATTGAAGCGCCAGATACTCAGTCCTATGCCCTTAGGAGAGCCGTCCGCAAAGTTTTCAGAAGAGAAGAGCCAATCAGCCACCTTCGTCTGAAGAGAATCCTCCCACATGCCTATCTGCCACATGCTCCACGCATCACTTGCGCCAAAACCATCAATGGTCTGCCGTTCATGGTCTGTCACCTTGAACAGAGCAGTCTTCTGAGCCACGGCCTGACCCGCCACCCCTATCAATAAAGCAAAAAGAATCTGTTTAGTAAAGCCTTTCATATTGTGTTTGTTCATTAATAATTTCCTGCAAATATATGGATTTTTCCGCTATCTGCCAAACAGTGAACACCTTTTACAGATTATTTAACGTGAAGATGACGAATCACAAAGGTGAGGGCAAGGCACACATGGAAAGATACGAAAGGCAGGAAAAGAGAAGAAGTGTTCTCCACCAAATCACCGCTTACACAGAAATACACCCACGAACCTATATTTTTGCAGGAAAAGTTTCTCCGGGGAAGTTAATTCCTTCTTTCGGCATGCCTTCGAGATGCCTTCGAGATGCCTTCGAGACGAAAAGAGGCTCATTTCCGTGTTTTTTCCTTAGAATTTTTCTCACATGTCCTGCAACAAGAATTCAAGATTCCAATATTTCAGAATGACACATATCGGATGGTGCACAAACCCCAAATTCTTCAGACGAACTCACATGACTTCTCTTTTTCATTTACACATTTAATTTTCCGTTGCTCCGACAACTATCTCAGAAGAAACAGACACCCAATCATAAAAAACACACATACATTTTGTATTGTGCTCACTTAATCGTATCTTTGCAGAAACAAAAGAATCATCAAAATGGCAAACAATAAAGAATTTATCGTATTGAGCCGCCAAGATGCTGTGGCTCGCAACAATTCTCCATACGTCAATCTCAAGGTGGCAAACGAAGAAGGCAATGAGACCATCTGCGTGTTTGATGTCTCCAAGATTGACGGACCGAAGGTAGGCCAGCTCGTCAGATTTCTCACCATTCGCGAGAACAACGGCAAGAAATCCTGTAGCAACATGGACATGGTTTCCGGTCAATTCCCCACCGAAGAGCACCCACTCTACAAACTGGTGCCACGCCCCATCAATCGTGAGCTCTGGGATGAGAGCATCCAGAATCTTCTCGCCCTATGCACCGACGAAACACTGAAGGGCTTCATCCTCAAGCAGGCAGACGAACTTTTCCCTAAATACAGCAAATATCCTGCAGCCACCAGTGTTCACCACGCATTTCCTGGCGGACTGATCAACCATGTCTATCAGATGCTCCACCTCCTCGAGGGCATCTACCCTGTATATCCTTATCAGGAAGACATCAAGATAGAACGCTGTATCATCGCCACACTCTTCCACGACTGGGGCAAGATCTGCGAGTACAATGTGGAGGGAGAGCGATTGGAAAACGCATTCCTGCTCGGTCACATCTACATGTCTGCCAACTATCTGAACGGACTCCTTCGCGACCTCGGCATAGACAAGCACGAAATCAATTTCATCATCCACTGCATCCTTGCCCACCACGGACAACTCGAATATGGCAGTCCCGTTCTCCCCTGCACCCCCGAGGCACAACTCATCAATCTCATAGACAACATTTCTGCCAAGGCAGATGTGTTCAACACCACAGGCAACATGGAAAAAGCCTTTGCGCTTGGCACAAATGTTGTGAAAGGATAAGACCACCATGCAGATACCAATAGAGAGTCTCAACCTACTGATGCTCAACGTGGGACTGGCACACCACGACGGCGACTGGAACTGGCAGCAAGTGAGTTCCCCCTTCACTCGCATCTATTGTGTCACAAAAGGAGAAGCCAATCTCCACATCCACGAATCCCCCTCCCTCTACGGAAATGAGCAGGTGGTGCGCCTCACGCCAGGACATCTTTATATAGTGCCAGCCCACACCGTCCACTCCTACGAGTGCAGTGGTCTCTTTGAGCACTACTATGTTCATGTTTACGAGGGATTCAAAAACGAAACCAACGTATTCGAGATGTATGAGTTTCCCACAGAGGTCTCTGCTGAGCCAGGCGATGCCTCCCTCATGGAAAGCATGTGTCAGCGACATCCCGAAGCCCAATTGCCCGAGAGCGACCCCCGTTCCTACGACAACACCACACAGTTCACCGACTATGTGCGACGCTACAACGAGATGCCTCTCTGGCAAAAGATGGAACTGCGTGGAGCCACCCTCACCTTCTTCTCCAGATTCATGCGCCAAGCCACTCCACGTGTGTGGACACGCGACGAGAGAATGGCAAAGGTGCTCGCTCATGTGCATGACCACATCTATGAAGACATAGGCGTGGAGTCTCTTGCCAATGTGGCATGTGTCACCAAGCCCTACCTCATCCGCCTCTTCAAGAAAGAGTTTGGCGTTTCCCCACTCCAGTACATCAACCAGAAGAAGGTTGGCCGTGCCCAACTTCTCCTACTCACCGAAGGAATGGCAGTCAAAGAAGTAGCCTACCGTCTTGGCTTCAACGACCACTCCTACTTCATCCGCCTTTTCAAGAAAATCACAGGCATCACTCCACAAGAATACCGCAAAACTTTCTGAACACAAGAAAGACATCAATCTTTACACCCACCTTTCACCAAACATAACAATCTATGATGAAAACAAAACTAATCACCTCTTTCATCTTCACATGCGTCCTCACACTTCTGGCTCAGGGACAGACAGCCGACTCTATAGACGTGAGCAGGTTCAAGGCAGTCTATACCTACAAGTTGAACACGTTAGACCATGAGAACAAACCCATAACCGATAGTGTCGCTATGGTGCTACAAGTTGGCGACAAAGTGCAGAAATGGATGACGAGAAGTGCTTATGAGAAACAAGTACATGCCGAGGAAGTAAGAAAAATATACACCAATGCAACAAGAGAGGAAATAGCACCTCATCTTGAAGAAAACGCAAAAGTCTTCTTCATGCACATTCCAACTGTTTGGACGAATTTTCCAGAGGGAAAGACCACCACAAGAGAATTTATTGTATTGGATAAATTCGAGGGTGTGGGCGACACAAGAAACATCCAATGGGAACTTTCCACAGACACCCAAACCATCTCAGGCTATCCCTGTCATGCCGCTTCCGCAGAAGTGGCAGGATTGACATGGAATGTCTGGTACACAGAAGAAGTGCCCTCCACCTCTGGTCCTTGGAAACTGCATGGTCTTCCAGGACTAATCATCAAAGCGGAAGACAGCAACAACTACCATTCCTTTTGCCTGAACGAACTGGTCATGGAGGAGGCAGTCATCACTTATCCCCAAGATGCCAAGTATGTCAAGACAACAGAAAAGAAACTGATAGAACAACACAATAAGATATTTAGCAACAAGAAATTTGCGACTAACCCACCGTTCTTTATAGACCATTCAAAAATAGAAACAATCACCATATTAAGTTTCACAAATCCTCCTTTGATGGAAATCAACCTTCTACCCTTCTGCAACACTTGCCATGTGCTCAGAGAGATAGAAAAGTAGCGAGAGCAACATATCCCTTCCAACTATATTTCAACAACAATGTTTCGCATCACATCTTACATCTTTCTCATATTATTCACCTTATCTGCCCAAGCGCAAGTGAAAGTGTCCGGCATGGTGAATGACACAAGCAACAAGCCTGTGGCAGGTGTGATCGTGAAGATGATGAGCGAGGGAAACATGCTGGCTTTTACCACTACCAATAGCCAGGGGGAATATAGTCTTGAGACGAAAGCCGATGGAAAAACTGATGTGAGGATAGAATTCAGTCATATCAGTTATGAGAGAAAACAGGAAGATATAGACATACAGAAGAAGATTCTAAAACTAAATATCATCCTCACGCCTAAGACCATAGAGTTGAAAGAAGTGAAGGTAAGGGCTAATCCCTTGATTCAAAAGGGAGACACACTGAGTTACGACCTCGCCTCCTTCCTCGGGAAAGGTGATGTGACCCTTGAAGACGGACTGAAGCGACTGCCAGGAATCTCAGTATCGGACAATGGCTCTATCAGTTATTTGGGCAAGAGCATTTCCTATTTCTATATCGAGGGACTTGACATGCTCGGAGGCAGATACAATCTTGCCACCCAAAACATGCCTGCAGAATATGCCTCCAAGGTGGAGGTGCTACGACATCACAGAGCCAGAAAGATTGACGAGGATGAAGAAAGTGACGCTGTAGCCCTGAATGTGAAACTGAATCAAAAGGCTAAATTCAGACCTATCGGTCAGCCCGTGGCTGGCGTAGGAGTGAGAGAGGAAAACCTCATCGGTCATTTAGGTCTTAGCGGCATGATGTTCACCGACACTTTTCAACTATTAGGGGTTATCAAGGGTGGCAATCATGGCAACTTTGGCTCTAACGAACTCTACGACCACTACAGCAACAGACCTTCCACCTTGGCTGAAAACAAACTGAATGGTTGGAACGGTGGCAGACCTCCACTTGGCGATTACCGTTACATCAGCAATGGCTTTGGCACACTCAATGGAATTGTCAAATTGGACAGCACACGACAGTTGAGAGCCAACGGAGCCTACAGCAGTGAATACAGCCACAATTCCTATTCATCCAGCACACTCTACATGGCTGATGGAACAAACTTAGCCATTGGCGAAACTTTCCGTCCCATGACACGCACCAATGAAATCATGATTGAGGTGCGTTATGAGGACAACAACTCCAATCACTACCTCTCCGAAAACATCCGCATGTTCGGACTCTTACAAGATAACGAATGTCACGTCACCACAACTTCCGGCAGTCTTTCCACCTTCAACAGACAAAGACGAGATGCAGAGTCGTTGGTTCTACAAAACAATCTCTATAGCACCATTAGAAGAGGTCAGCACAAGCTCTCTGTTCAATCAGACATCAGTTTCTTACGCACTCCCGAAGTAATGATGAAGATGAATGGCATACACCAGTCTGGACAAAGCACAGAAGTGAACACCAATCATAACACCTCTTTCCAACTCAACCTCAGCAAGAAGTGGAAGATTGACCTCCCTGTCTCATTCAAGGCCGACTACAAGTTGATAGAGACTCAACTGCTCTACAGCACCAAAGACAACAACGGCAGGGTTAATGGTTGGAGCATCACACCATCCATCGACCCAAGTGCTTCGTGGAAGACAAACGACAATAGATTATATATAGGTATGGGCATTGCGCTAAGATGGATGAACCTCCTCTACAAAAACAAGGAGAGGAGAACCGAAGGCGCATCTGAGGTTCTCAACAGCAAGGACACCCACATGAGCAAACCCTTCTGGGAACCTCACCTCTCCTTCCGCTACACCTTCAACGGCAACTCAGAGATTGGTCTGAAAGCAGAACTTACTAACAGTTCTGGGGATATACTTGACTTGCTCACCGCTCCTGTGCAGACCAACTACCGACACAATTCTGTGGCATCTGGCGTAATTGGCAAGAACAAAGCATGGATTTCCAATCTTTCCTTCAAGCACCAAATTCCTTTCAGTTATCTGAGTTTCAATGCTGGTATGCGCTGGCAACAAGGTAAAACCAATGTGCTTTCTTCCCAAATGGTCGATGGAGGCTCGATAGAGACAGCCAAAATCTTCCGAGACAGCCATTGGAAGAATGGTTCAGCCAACTTCGCCATCTCTAAGAACTGCCTTGACATCAACACTAAACTGACATTCCGAGCCAATGGTGGTTGGGGAAGCAACGAGTCTCTTTCTCAAGGCACATTCATCACAACCTATTCCACCAACTACGGACTGGATGGTCAAGCAACCATTGCACCTCTATCATGGATGGAGTTCACCCTCGATGGACAATACACCCAATACTTCACTCGCTGGTCAGGTCACAACAATACCACCAATGAAGTCAGAACCTATGCACACCTCTCCTTCTTCCCCACCTCCCAACTTGAGATTCGCAGCAATTATGACTATGTACGTTCTCAGATCAGCGAAGACACGCATAAAGACTTCTCCCTTCTCTCTGCCTCGGTTCAATATAAAACCAAGCGTACCATTTGGAAACTTTCCCTCAACAATCTACTCAACACCCTTCACTACTCCTACACCACCTACAGCGTGACCGATCGCTTCACCTACGATTGCAACCTCATGGGTCGTACCATCATGCTGACATTGAAAATAACAAATTAATCATACAGAACACGTCACATCGTCCTTTAACTAACAAAGAAAACACGAATGGAAAACGAACAATTGTTCAATGAACAATGAACAATGCTTCAAGTGCCAACGAACAATGCTTCGATGGGCAACGAATCATGCGTGCGTTTTCGACCTTATAAGCATTGAGTTGTCGAGCACGCACAATTCTTTGTAGATGAATACAGTATGATTTTTTCGGCAGACAGTGACAGCATGGGACAAAAGATACTTTCACACTCCTGGTCTTATCCACTCAAAAAAATGACGGGAGCATTCTTCTGCTCCCGTCTCCCCTGATTGATGAAAATACTTACTTTTTTACCAGTCAATCTCTAAAAATACCTTAACGTCATGAAATGTATCTTTTCTATTTCCTGTCACAAAGGTATGAGGTTTGTTCTTTACCTGCAAATCATTTCAGCCAACCCGTCATTTTCTTCAGCAAACGCCTCAAGAGGCATCATGCAAACTTATTATTTGCTCCAAAAACGCTGATTGAGATATTCGGCAAAAGCCTCCTTGTAGAGATCTCCAATAGGCAGAAAAGCATTGTCGTTCATGATCACTCCCTTCTTGTTCACCTCCACTATCTTCTTGAGATTGATAATGTAGGAACGATGCACACGCATGAATTCGCCAGGCAATCGCTCTTCCATCCCCTTCATGCTCAAAAGAACAACGACGGGCTTGGGTATGGAGTCGAGATAAATCTTGACATATTCGCTCATGCCCTCCACATAGCGGATGTCCTGAATGGAGATCCTGATGATGTGCGAGTCGCTCTTCACGAAGATGGTGTCGGCATCACCTCCCAGCTCAGAGGCTTCCTTGATGGGTTCAGACTCTGCTCCCCCACGACCATAAGCCGCCTGCTGGGTGTCATAGACCTGTTTGACCTTGTTGGCCGCACGCTTGAACTCGTCCAGTCCAAAGGGCTTGAGCAGGTAATCGACCGCATTGACCTTGTAGCCCTCAATGGCATACTGACTGTAGGCTGTAGTGAACACGATGATGGGAGGAGCGGCTATACTCTTCACGAAATCCATACCATTGAGGTCGGGCATGTTGATGTCGCAAAAGATGGCATCCACATCATCTTGATCCATCATCTGCTTGGCCTCGATGGCACTGCCACAAATGCCTGCAAGTGTGAAGAACGGTATTTTCTCTATGTAAGCGGCCAACTGCCTGAGTGCCAGTGGCTCATCGTCAATTGCAAGAACTTTCATATATTAGTTTTTAGTTTTCTCCCTCGTTTCTCAACGGAATGTCAAGATAGATGCCATAAACATCGTCATTATTATTTTCCACCAACTGATAGTCGTTGCCAAAGAGGAGATCCAATCGCTTTCGGGTGTTGGCAATCCCCACTCCACCATGTTCGTCGGTGCTGCCCACATGCTTGCTGTTGTGGCAAGAGAAGATGTAACGGTTGCCCTCTATATGCACCTCGATGTGGATATAGCTCTCGTGCTGATAACTGATGCCATGCTTGAAGGCATTCTCAACAAAATTGACCACAATGAGAGGAGGGATGAGCAGGTTGCACTCTGTCAGTCTCGACAGATTGGTCTGGATGTCCACCTTGGAGGCGTCATAACGTAGGCGCATCAGTTCTACATAGTTCTCCAAGAAGGCATGTTCCATCTTGACCGGAACAAAACGGCGATTGCCATCGTAGATCACATACCGCATCATCTTGGAAAGCTGCACAATAGTAGTCTTGGCCAATTCGGGATGGATGTCCACTAAGGCATGGATGTTATTGAGAGTGTTCATGAAGAAGTGAGGATTTATCTGATACTTCAGATATTCCAGTTGTGAATTGAGGCTCTGCTGTTCGAGCAACATCATGTCCTTCTCGCGCTTCTCCGAACGGAAATAAAGTTTCACACCCAGATTCATGCCTAACATCAACAGAGCAAATATGGTGGACATCAGTTCGGGACCTCCAGGAAAGGCGAATGGAGGAATACCACCTTCATGACGGAAACGACGGTCACCTCTCGGCCCCTTACCCCAAGGTCTTCTTCCCATTCTCGTGTCGCCCCTACTCTCTCGAGGATTGAAGTTTCCGTCACGAGGCATCATTCTCGGTCCATCCCCCATGTCTCGTGGCTTAAGGCTGTCATCTTGAGCCATGTTTGGTCCAAAACGTCTCATATCAGCACGCATTTCCTTTCCCTCTTCACGTCTCTCTCTTCGGTCTGAATTATCTATATACTGATAGCCCATGAAGGCAAGCAAAAGGCAGAAGGTGACAACGAAGTAGAGAGCCTTCTTCTTGTATTGCAGAAGGAAGGGGGTCAAGAGGAAGTTGTGGATGAGGAATATCGCCAGATAGACCGCATACACCTTCCATACTCTCCAAATCTCTTCCCAAAGGAACAAGGCATCATCTCCCGACTGACTTCTCATATACATGAAGATGACTGGACTCAGGAAGATCATGACCCACAGGACGAGGTAAATGATGTTTTCGTGAAGATGCAATCGCTTCATAAACATGTCTTTTTAAGACAAAACGTGTAAATCAATGGATTATTGTGGAAAAGTGTGTAAATCAATAAGTGTCACAGGAAAGAAAACGTCTATCAGTGATTGTTTGTACGAAAAACATAGGCTACCACCAACCTCCAGGTCGGCCACCTCCAGGGAAACCTCCTCCACCAGGGCTTCCACCTTGGCTGGATGTGTAAGAAGAGAGAGTAACAGAAGAGCCTCCTGTCGTTGTGGCATTGAGAAAGATCATTCCATCCAAAATCTCTGTACCACCACTCACAGTCACTCCCGACTTCAGAGCAGGTGTTGATGAGGACGACACCACCAAAGTAGAACCAGCACTTGCTGGAGTTTTGAAAGCGATTGTTTGATCATCCAAAGTCATTGCATACCATGTATTTGTATTCCACGAAGAGGTGGAATAGCAACTTTGTGATAGTTGTGAGCCATTTTCCAACCCACCAATCGCTACCAGAGTTCCACCCGTGAAGTAAAACTTTTTGTTCTGTTCAGTATTAGCATCAACAGCCACCTCGGGCGAACGAGCACCTATCGCATAGACCAATCCGCCCTTGATGTAAAGGTTGCCATTAGAGTCTAAACCATCATTATTGCTGCCTCGAGCATAAATATATCCGCCCTCGATGGTCATGTCCTGCGACGAATTGATGGCATCGTCATAGGCCTCCACCTTGATCTCACCACCTGTAATGGTCATAGCCCCCTTGCTTTCTATACCTTCCGAACGAGGTGCAGACACAGTGATGACACCGCCTGTGATATAAATATTGCCAGAGTCCTCTCCTTCGTGATTAGCAGTTTCTCCTGTTGAGGCATCGCCATCCACATCACACTGTATGCCCTCGTCTCCCACCTTGGCGATGTTCAGACTACCACTCTCCATAAGAAAATACTCCGAGCAGTTCACACCATCACCCACTGCAGAAAGCACCTGAATATCAGCATTCTTAATGGTCAGATACTCACCAGCCTTGATGGCATGAGCATAGTTGCCCACCACCTTGAGTGTGCCTTTTTGCTTGAACTCAACATGACCCTTCACATACAGACATGCCTTCTGATTGCCAGAGACTGCATCAGTGAGTGTATTGGTTGTACCTGTCACCACTTTTATGTTCACACGCTTGCCATCCATCACACAGACAGCTGCTCCCGAATAGACAGGAGTGGCATTGGTTAGTGTGAGACCATTGAACTCCACTGTAGCCTTATAGGAGCCACTCATATAGAACTCGCCATCGGCAGAAGTGCCAGAAAGGACATAAGAAATCTCTCCCACTTCATCATTCACCTCGTCGCTCTGCACGATGGACACATGAGCACCGCTCACTTCAACTGTCACATATTTGGCTATATTGCCTGCAACCTTAACATGGGCAGAACTTTCACTGTATGCAACACTCACCTGATTGGGAGTGACCTCCTCGTCTGTCACCTGCATGGACTTCACATCCTTCAGTGCAAAGGACTTGCCAAGAGCAATCAACGATGTGCCACTGAGATAGTCCACATCTCCCACCTCTGCTGCGGCGTACTGATAGGTTACGTAATCTGTATGGACATTAAGTGTCTGAGCCGAGATGGCACTAACCATCATCAACGACAAGAGTGCAGTTATAATCCTTTTCATCGAATAGCAATTTTAATAGTTCCACTCTTAGATTTCAACACATAGATGCCTGTCTCAAGAGCATTGACAGCCTCTGCACGATTGGCATAAGTGCCAACCAACTCTCCTTTCAAGTTATACACTTCCGTCTTCTCTTTGACCGTAGAATTCAGATCCTCTACAGAAGAAGATGAGGATGAGAAATACATCTTTTGTAGATGCTCCAACACAAAGGTGTGAACACCCTCGGCATTGGTCACCACAAGATTTTCTCCATCCACCTGAATGGAGAGTGAAGCGACCGTAAGAGTCGTTGCCCCTTCGTTCGTCACAAATGTGAGATATGGATACTCGTTTGTCTTTGCCTGAATCCTACCAGAATGAGAAACCATAAAGACAAAAGCAAAAATCATGAAAATAATCTTTTTCATTCACTTGATGATTAAATTTGTAGTAAAGGTACACAATAATATATAAAGGGAAAAATCATTTCAACTAACGCCTCGTTCTCTTCAGCGAACAGCCAACACATGTCATTCTTGGGAACTTGCACAAGCCTACCCTTCAGCAGTCAAAACTCACTCATTAACTTTATCCTATTATACATTTATATCGTCCCACGTGTTGAGAGGAATAATCCGTAACTTTGCAACAGCGATTTCAAACCTAAAACTAAATCATCAAATGAGATATACAGAACTGGGAAAGACTGGGATGAAGATCTCCCATCTATGCTTCGGCGCTTCATCGCTGGGCAGTGTGTTCCACGAAACTAAAGAGTCTGACAGCATTGCTGCTGTGGAGGCTGCCATTGAGGGGGGCATCAACTTTATCGACGTGAGTCCCTACTATGGCCACTACAAGGCGGAGACTGTTTTAGGTCATGCTTTGAAGAGAATCCCAAGAGACAAATATTACTTGAGCACCAAGGTGGGTCGTTATGGCAAAGATGGCGTGAACACATGGGACTACTCTGGTAAACGTGCCACAGAGAGCGTGTATGAAAGTATGGAACGATTGGGCATTGACCATATTGACCTTATCAATGTGCACGACATTGAGTTCCAATCCAACATGGAGGGTGGACTGCAAAAAGTGGTGGATGAGACGCTACCTGCGCTGGTGGAACTGAAGAGGAAGGGCGTGGTGAGCCATGTGGGCATCACCGACCTGCAATTAGAAAACCTGAAATGGGTGGTTGAGCACTCTGAACCTGGCACAGTGGAGAGCATTCTCAACTTCTGTCACTACTGCCTGAATGACGATAAACTGGTGGACTTCATGGACTTCTTTGAAAGTCGTGGCATTGGTATCATCAATGCTTCACCTCTTAGCATGGGATTGCTTACAGAAAGAGGTGTGCCCAACTGGCATCCTGCACCTAAGCCACTGGTGGAGGTATGTGAGAAGGCTGCCAAGTTCTGTGCAGAGAAGGGCTATCCTATCGAACGATTGGCTGTACAGTTCTCCGTCAGCAACAAAAGAATTGCAGGCACTCTTTTCTCTTCTGCCAACCCCGAGAATGTGAAGCGTAACATCCAGTGGGCTAATGAAGAGCCTGACTGGAATCTCGTTAAAGAGGTGCAAGACATGATTGGCGATCAGAAGCGTGTAAGCTGGGCAAACTCATAACACATCTATAATATATAGGTATATATGACAATCATCGATGCGCATTCACACCTGTGGAAGAAGCAAGACACATGGGTAGATGGCAAAAGGATTCTGTCGAAGAAGAACGGCAGAAGCGTCTTCATGGACGAGGAAGTGCAGATGATGCCTCCCTTCATGATTGACGAAGAGAACTCTGCCGAGGTGTTTCTCTCCAACATGAACTATGCACAGGTAGGGGCTGCTGTAGTAGTGCAGGAAATCATTGACGGCAATCAGAACGACTATCTAAAGGAAGTTCAAGCGAAATATCCAGACCGATTCTTCTGCATGGGCATGTTGCCATTGCTACCCAAAGAAGAACCTTACCGCACAGAACTCTTGACTCAGCGAATGGACGAAAAGAATCTGTTGGCAGGATTAGAGGATTTTCGAGGCATAGCATTTCCTGGTCACAGACTGGGAGGCTCACTCCATCTGCTCATGCCGTTCTTTAAGGAAATGGAGAAACAAGGTAAAGTGCTCTCCATGTGCTTGGGTGAAAGCGAACATCAAATAGCAGAGATGCGCGAGATTATAGAGGAATGTCCTGACCTGAAAGTGGCCATCGGTCACTTTGGCATGGTAACTACGCCAGCCTTCCTCAGTCAAGTGAAATTGGCACAGGTAGGAAAGAACGTGATGATAGAGTCGGGTGGCATCACTTGGCTCTTTAACAGCGAGTTCTATCCCTATCCCAGTGCCATCAAGAGCATCAGAGAGGCGGCAGACCTTGTGGGCATGGATCGACTGATATGGGGCAGTGACTATCCTCGCACTATCACTGCCATCACCTACAAAATGTCGTATGACTTTGTGGTGAAGTCGGCTGACATGACACAAGAAGAAAAGGAACTCTTCCTCGGAAAGAATGCTGAAACATTCTATGGATTCAAGAGCCTGCCCGAACTACCCTATATAAAGAATATGTCGGAATAAAGAAAGTTGAAAAGAAAAGAGAAATTCTAATACACCGCCATCCAGTTAGGCTGAACAACACTCACCTTCTCGTTGGAAAAAGGAAACTTAGAATCTTCACTTTTCACCATTCAGTCACAATAACAACAAATACTAACAACACAAAACTAAACGAGATATGAAAAAGTATAGACTGGCATTGTCACTCATCTTCTGCCTCTTCTTCTTGTGGGCAATCAGTAGCAACCTATTGCCTACCATGATTCGACAGTTGATGAAGACTTGTGAACTCAACACCTTCGAGGCATCCTTCACAGAGACTGCCTACTGGTTGGCATACTTCATTTGCCCTATTCCTATTGCGATGTTCATGAAGCGGTTCAGCTATCGCTCGGGCATCATCGTAGGCCTACTTCTGGCAGCCTTGGGTGGTGTGCTGTTTATTCCAGCAGCAATGGTGAAGAGTTATGGGGTGTATCTCTGCATCTTCTTCATCATCGCCACAGGCATGTGTTTCTTGGAGACAGCGGCCAACCCATACGTGACAGCACTGGGCAACCCCGAAACTGCCACCAGACGACTGAACCTTGCACAATCCTTCAATGGACTGGGAGCATTCGTTTCTGCCATGTTCCTAAGTAAACTAGTGTTGAGTGGACTGGACTATACACGAGAGAACATCCCTGCTGACTATCCTGGCGGTTGGGAAGGTTACGTGCAGACAGAAACTGATTCCATGAAACTTCCATACATCATCCTTGCCGTGATTCTCATTGCGGTGGCTGTAGTCCTCATGATGGTGAAGTTGCCAAAGGTGGAAGATGAGAACAACGAACAGGCAGGAAAGAAACTCATTGACTTCAGCACACTGCGTCATCCCCACTTGCGTTGGGGCGTGATTGCACAATTCTTCTATAATGGTGGACAGACCGCCATCAACAGCCTCTTCCTCGTATATTGCTGCACCTATGTAGGCATTGACGAAGGAACAGCTACCACCTTCTTTGGATTATATATGTTAGCATTCTTGGCAGGACGATGGATTGGCACTATGCTGATGGTCAAGTTCGCCCCAGAAAAGATGTTGGCGGTATATGGCATTGCCAATGTAATCCTTTGTGTATTGGTAGTGGGTGTAGGAGGTATGATTGGTCTCTATGCCATGCTGGCTATCTCATTCTTCATGTCTATCATGTACCCCACTCAATTCTCATTGGCTATTGAAGGACTGGGAGATCAAACAAAGTCAGGTTCAGCATTCTTGGTCATGGCTATCGTGGGCAATGCTTGCGTGCCACAGCTGACAGCCTACATCATGCACAGTTATGAACAGATCTACCAAATTGCGTACATCGTGCCAATGATCTGTTTTGCGGCATGCGCTCTCTACGGATTCAAATACAAATCATTACTGAAAAGATTTAAGGATAACAAATAATATTTTTCAAGAGGAGAAAAAAGAAAATGAAAGCAATACAAATCACCCATCAGCAAGAACTGAACATCATCGACATGGAGAAGCCACAAGCTCCCAAGGCAGGAGAGGTGCTGCTGAAACTGGAATATGTGGGTTTCTGCGG
Organism: Bacteroidales bacterium; assembly: GCA_012729225.1. Lineage (GTDB taxonomy): Bacteria > Bacteroidota > Bacteroidia > Bacteroidales > Bacteroidaceae > Minthosoma. Next base: position 26,608 of record JAAYDO010000079.1, read on the forward strand.
TTCAGACCTCAACACCTTCATGGGACGCAACACCATGGCACTCAATCCTGTCATTCCTGGACATGAGATTGGTGCTGTGATTGAGGCTGTAGGCGAGGATGTGCCCGACACGCTCAAAGTGGGCATGGTAGTGACCTGCAACCCATACACCAACTGCAACAAGTGCGCCTCCTGCCGCAATGGCAGAGTAAACGCTTGTGAACAAAACGAGACACTGGGTGTGCAACGCAATGGTGCTATGAAGGAGTATCTCCTGATGCCATGGGAGAAGATTATCCCTGCTGGCACATTGACTCCTAAGACCAGCGCACTGATTGAGCCTATGAGTGTGGGCTTCCATGCCGTGAGCCGTGCACAGGTGACAGATGTAGATGTAGTGATGGTGATTGGATGTGGCATGGTAGGTATGGGGGCTATTGTAAGAGCAGCAACCCGTGGAGCCATCGTGATTGCCGCAGATCTTGACGACGAGAAACTTTCCTTGGCCAATCAGATGGGCGCAACCTATGCTATCAACACAAAGACCGAGGATGTGCACCAGCGTTTGAGCGACATCACAGGTGGCTTTGGTCCAGACGTAATCATTGAGGCTGTGGGCAGCCCTTTTACCTACCAGATGGCTGTAAACGAAGTGGCTTTCACAGGAAGAGTAGCCTGCATCGGCTATGCAAAACAGGACGTGACCTTCACCACAAAACTCTTTGTGCAGAAGGAACTTGACATTCGTGGCTCACGCAATGCAACCCCTATGGACTTCAGAGGTGTAATCCGCTACTTGGAGAGAGGTACATGCCCTGTAGATAAACTTATCACCAAAGTCATTGCACCAGAAGAGGCACTTGACACCATGAAGTGGTGGAGCGAAAACCCTGGTAAGGTATTTAGAATATTAGTAAAATTAGGGTAATAAATATTTATATCGGCTCATTAACTAACATAACTAATTATTAATATGGACGGCTATATTCAACAAAAATTTACAGGTAAGACCAAACGATACGTACAGATATTAGAACTGCGCAATGATCCCGAGATGATCAAAGAATACCGCAAGTGGCACTCCGAAGAGTTTCATTGGAAGGAGATTCGCGAAGGCATCAAGGCCGTAGGCATTCTCGAAATGGAAATCTACATTCTCGGCACAAAACTGGTGATGATTGTAGATGCTCCAGAAGACTTCAAGTGGAAAGAGGCCTTTGCACGTCTTGCCACCCTGCCACGCCAATCAGAATGGGAAGCCTTCGTGGCTAAGTTCCAAGGCTGTGCGGCAGAGGCAAAGAGCGATGAGAAATGGCAAATGATGGAACGCATGTTCCGTCTCTATTAGCAATTCATAAGAGAAAACCATTCACTGATTTGCATGACAAGAACAACAAATCTTTTCCAGAATTTTAATAATAAATGGTTTTTCTTAGACTGATTAACTGACTGACTGATTATTAACTCTATTTACAAATCATGACAAAAACAGATTGTTCAACCTACAAAAAAGCCCCAAGCCTTATGAAGACAAGACAACTCATCCTGACAGTCCTCACAATGATTTCCTGCACTCTTTCGGCACAGGACTACAAAGTGCCCGTGCTTGAGAATGACGAGCCTATGGCTACGGGGCAGTTCTCTCCCGATTGGGAGTCACTACGCAACTACGAAGTGCCTGAATGGTTTCGTGATGCGAAGTTTGGCATTTGGGCACACTGGGGACCACAATGTGTGGAAGGCAGTGGTGACTGGATGGCCCGTAGCCTCTACATGGAAGGCTCATGGCCCTACAACTATCACAGGGAGCATTACGGTCATCCTTCAGAGGTAGGATTTAAGGATATTCTGCCCTTGTTCAAGGCAGAAAACTGGAATCCAGAAAGCCTTGTGAAGTTTTACAAGGAGGAGTGTGGCGCTCAGTATTTCTTTGCTCTGGGCAATCACCACGACAACTTCGACCTTTGGGACAGTCAATACCAGGAGTGGAACTCACAGAACATCGGTCCTCAAAAAGATATTTTGGACGGTTGGGCTAAAGCCGCCAAGAAGGCAGGATTGCCTTTTGGCATCTCCTTCCATGCTGATCACGCATGGATATGGTATGAGCCTTCACGTCGTTTTGACTTGAAAGGAGACAAGATTGGTGTGAAATATGATGGTTGGCTAACCAAGGAAGATGGCTACAAACTCAATGCTGACGGCACGGAGAAATGGTGGAAGGGATTAGACCCTCAGCGTCTCTATGCACAGAATCACGATTTCTCTGCCCGCACATGGGATGATGGAACAATCCATAGTCAATGGGGATGGGAGAACGGAGCGTGCCCTCCTTCGCAGGAGTTTGTCACCAACTTCTACAACCGCACGCTTGATGCCATCAACAGATACAATCCTGACCTCATCTACTTTGATGTGACCGTGCTACCTTTCTATCCCATCAGCGATGCAGGCATGAAGATTGCAGCCCACATGTATAACCACAGCGCAGCCCAACACAAGGGCAAGAACGAGTCTGTAGTGTTTGGCAAGATTTTGACCGACGAACAGAAAGAAGCACTGGTGTGGGATGTGGAACGTGGTGCACCCAACCAAATCATGGATCGACCATGGCAATGCTGCAACTGTATTGGTGGATGGCACTACGACAAAGGCATTTATGACCGCAACGGCTACAAGGATGCCCACACTGTGGCCAAACTGCTGGTGGACATTGTGTCAAAGAACGGAAACATGCTTCTCTCCGTTCCTCTCCGTGCAGATGGCACTCCTGACGAAAAGGAAATAGCCATTATGAAGGAGTTTGGTGCATGGATGAAGGTGAATGGCGAGAGTATTGTGAAGACTCGTCCATGGAAAGTATTCGGTGAAGGACCTATTGCAAACTCGAACATCCAGATTAATGCACAAGGCTTCAACGATGGTCAATACACCCGTGCTGGTGCTGACGAGATTCGTTTCAACCAGACAGAGAAATACCTCTATGCAACTGCGTTGGACTGGCCAGCAGACCTCACCATGACCGTGAAGTCGTTGGCGGATGGCTCAGAACTGTTTCCTCAAGCCATCAAGACTGTAGAACTGCTGGGCTATGGCAAAGTGAAGTTCACACGCACAGCAGATGCACTGGTAGTGACATTGCCAAAGAAAATGAACAACATCATGCCAGTATTGAAGATTAAGAAATAATGGCGATTAGCAGAATAATCATGATAGTTTAGAATATGAAAATAAAGATTAATTAGATTTAGGAACAATGATGTTTCATGAAACCAAGTAAAGATGTTTTCATGATAGGAAAGAGCCTCTCCTTCTTCTCTCTGTGAAGAGCGTAAAGGAAGAGGCTCTTTTATTTGCAGTCCTTATATCTTCATTTTCTTACCAAAATTCGCAGTGATTTTTAACGGGATTCACCTTCACAGGGAGAGTTGCAAAAATCTTCTGACAAGGTTTGTTGTCAAGCGACTCTCTCAAGGAAGCGAACAATGCCAACCCGACGCCCCAGCAGCATCATATCTTCTTTATATACAATAAATTATAAAAGAAAGCAGATTACATATTTGTAGAGGCGCAAACGCACGCATGGTTCATGGGGCATCGAACAATTGTTCATGAACACTTGAAGCATTGTTCGTTGGCCATTGAACAATTGTTCGTTGGAGCATGAACAATGCTTCAATCTTTTGATGCGTCACATGGCTGGAGAATCCAACAATGTCACCCTTTCGCGCGCACACTTTTATCTACCCCTCTCTAACAATAGAGGAAGAGCGGGACAAACACATCGAAATCGGATTATTTAGCAATTTCCTTCTTGGCTGAGACATAGAAGAACTGCGGGAATGCACCAATAGAGAACGTGTAGGTGACAGAATCCTCCTTCACCACATAAGTCTCTGTGCGTGGACCACCGAATGCACCTCTGCCAAAGCCTCTGCGACCACGACGCCCAGAACCACCTTGACCCGGGGCTGCCTGCTCTGCACCACCCTGGGCAGGAGCAGCCTGACGACCAGGAGTGCCCTGAGGCTGAGGCATATCAACATGGTAAGGAGCGAGGTCGCGATAGAGTGCCATGACTGAGCCTTGAGGATATACCATGTCACGTCCCACCGCAAAATGCACTTCTCCTGTTTGCTTGTTGAGCAAGAAGGAATTCACACATTTAGCATAAGCAAAGTTGTCGTTCGTGCCATTCCAATAGGCAATGACATTGCCATCTTCCACCTGACCGACATACTTAAACTTCTGCATGGCTGCTTTGAACTGCTTCTCGTCCATAGCAAGAAGTTTCACTAAATTCTCCACTGTGGGTTTGATGACGATCATCTCGCTGCCGCCATCATAAGTCTTTGTACAGACATCCAGTTGCTGTGCCCTTGCAAATGATGCCATAGCCAACACTGCGATTAGTAAGAAGATTTTTTTCATAAGGCGCCAACAATTTTAAAAGGTTCGTAAAATCTTGTTCATTTAGTTTAGTGCTCAAATATACGAATTTATTCATTACGTTGTACCACCAATCGTCATTATTTTTTATTTTTACTTAAAAAAAGTGAAAACAACCGATGTTTTGAGGTTCATCCCCGAATTGCGTTGGCAAGTTTATATAGTTAGTATAGAAAAAGCCGCCAATTCATTATCTTTGTGGTTCCCCAACCATATCAGATATGAACGGCAGCTTATTATATCAGGCATACGGTGTTCAGGGCTACTCCTATGCCAGTACCGAGTACGAAGGTAATGCAATTTTCCTTCACCTCAAAACAATCGTTCCCCAAAGATGCGTCTGTCCGCATTGCGGAAGTCTCCATGTCATCAGATATGGCATTGTCAGGCGCATTCTGCACAACCTCCCCTTCGGCAGCAAGCCATGCAATCTGTCGTTGCAGATACAGCGTTTCTGCTGCAAGGAGTGCGGCGGGGTGTGGCAGTCGGACATACCTTTCACTCATGGTGAGGTTAGCTACACCTACAGGTTCTCCCGTTATGTGCTGGACTTGCTGCGCATGGGCAACACGATAAAAGATGTTGCGCAGCACCTGCATGTGGGGTGGAACATGGTGAAGGAGATCCACAAGAAGTATCTGAATTCCAGGTATTCACATCCTGACATCAAGCATGTGCGGCGCATAGGCATAGACGAGTTCGCCATCCGTAAGGGACATGTCTATAAGACCATCGTGGTTGACCTCGACACGGGGCGCATCATCCATGTGGGTGATGGAAAGGGCAAGGAGGCACTGGAGGGGTTCTGGAAACGAGTGAGGAGGAACAAGGTGAAGATTGAAATCGTGACCTCCGACCTCTCGGCTGCCTTCATCGCGTCCGTGATGGAGAATGCCCCGGATGCCGTCCACGTCTATGACAAATTCCATGTAGCCAAACTTGTGAACGAAGCTGTGGATGCAGTGCGAAGGAACGTGTATGCACAGGAGGCAGACCTGGAGAAGCGGAAGATAATCAAAGGCTCACGGTGGCTGCTCCTGACCAAGGATAAGGACATCTTCGACGATGAGAAGAAGAAAAGGCTGGACAATATCCTCGAAACCAACACCACGCTTTTCCATGCCTATTATCTCAGGGAAGACCTCGACCAGATATGGATGCAAGACAGTAAGGAAGAAGCAGAGAGGCAGCTTGCCTATTGGTGTGAAAGGGCCAGGGAGACCAAAATGAAGCCTTTCATCAAAGTGGCCAATACGCTAATGGCCAGAAGAACGGGCATATTGGCATGGTATGATGCCCCTGTAACAAACGCAATGCTGGAAGGAATCAACAATAAGATAAAGGTAATGAAGAGAAGAGCATATGGCTATAGAGATGATGAGTATTTCACACTGCTACTGCTCGGACTACATGACAAAACCAACGCAATTCGGGGATGAACC
>JAAYDO010000202.1 GCA_012729225.1 Bacteroidales bacterium
AGCCCTGGCTTGAGAAAGTCGGGGCTTTGATATAAAAAAAGGATGTGCCTATTTTGACACACCCACTTCCTCTTTTGAGCATAACGAATCATAGTGGAATTATCCCATACTCCTATCGAAGGTCTATCGAAGGTCTATCGAAGGCATATCGAAGGCTTGCAGAAGCATGGGGAGGGAAAGTTTGTCATAAGAAGTTATTTGTCTTGTCTCAATTGTCTCAATCTCACCCCTTCTGATACGCATGCCCCTGAAACACCTTATTCATATTTTTACTTTTTTATCTTCTGTACACAGTGCACATCTGGGGAATGGTGATTGGAACAAGTGGCATGAATTGTTCACCTTCTTTCCATTGGATAAAGAATGCGAGTTTGACGAATTTGGGTTGCCTCCTGGACTTGAAAACAAAAAGCATGTATATTCCGTGACCAGCAACCATATGGTAGATGAGTGGCAATCATATGGTATTTACTCAAGAACCATATAGTCTGAGAGTTCGGGAAAAGGGATGTATTCGTCATGAGCACAACAAGTACTTCAGTTCGGGATGATTTTCAGAAAAGAACTTATCCCGAACTGGCATAATTGTTCGTTGGAGCATGAAGAACGCTTCGAGCATATGAGATGTGAAATGGCAGGATTCCTCTGGTATGAAGGCGAGACGAGGCTGAGGAGATTCAGACATTCCATGTGAAGCGTAGCAAGAAAGAAGTGTAGAATGTGAATTTTGTGGAATTCACGAAAGCACAATGATTCTACATGGTGGGAAGTGAAGAGTGAAGGGCCATTAAAGGGTAGGGAACTGCATGGTGGAGCAATGCAGAGAGCCGTGTTGCCAAATGAGCACCCGACAGTCAATGCCCACTACCTCGTGATGAGGGAATGCCTTTTTGAGTGTGGCAATTGCCATGTCGTCCTTCTGTGGTTGGTGGTAGGTGGGAACTAATACCGCACCATTGATGATCAGGAAGTTGGCATAGGTGGCAGGTAGGCGCAATCCGTCCTCGTCAAAGCAGGCGTCGGGCAGTGGAAGAGGGTAGAGCGTGTAGGGATTGCCATCGGCGGTGCGCATCTCCATCAATTCCTGCTCCATCACCTTAAGTTTCTCGTAGTGCTCATCAGTCTTTTCGGTACATTTCACATAGGCGATAGAAGAACTTGTGCAGAAGCGAGCAACGGTGTCAATATGCCCGTCGGTGTCATCGCCAGCCAGCCATGATTCGGTGAGCCAAAGCACTCTGTTGGCATGAAAGTGTTTCTTTAACTTTAGCTCTATATCTTGCTGATTTAATGTACTGTTCCTGTTTTTTGAAAGCAGGCAACTTGTAGTAACCATCAATGTGCCTTCGCCATCGCTTTCAATGCTTCCGCCCTCCAAAACGAAGTCGAGATGATTCTCGTAGTTTGCTTGAATGGATGCTTTCTCATAGATGGATTTCACCTCTTTCAGTATGCCTTCATTGATTTGGTTATCCCAGTTGGCGGCAAACTTCATACCCCACCCATTGAATTGGAAGTCTTTCAGTATGACCTCTCCTTTCGTTCTGTGTGCACAATCCTTATCTGTCCCATCCTCCATGCAAGTGATGAACGCATGGTCGCGAGCCCAAGTGTCATTGGTGGGACATGCCACAAATGTCATGTTCTCCAGGCTCACTCCTTGAGTTTGAAGGTCTCTCTGCGCCTGTGCCACATCCTGCGCCACAATCAGCAGTGGTTCTCTCTTTGCCACTTCTTTGGCTATTTCAGAAAAACAAACGATAGCATCAGCCAGCATCGGTGCCCAGTCCGTGTCTTGGTGTGGCCACGTCATCTGTACAAATGCTTGCTGATGCCATTCAGAGGGTAAATACATATTGTATATAGTTATTGCGATGAATCGGGAATGGAGGCTGTATGTCTTTTCTAATCCTGATGTTTCTGCAGGAAAAAAGCCATTCAGAAAATAGAGACACCTATGTTTCCCACTATTTCTTGAGTGGTGCAGGACCGTCCAAGGTCGGTTTTACAGGGATGATGTTTCCTTTCTTGTCGAAGGTCATCTTGTCGATGCACACCTCTCGGTGAATGCCTGACTCTCTGCCATCCACATAGTTCTTGTTGATGCGGTGATACACAATGTACCACTCATCCTTATCTGGAATCTGTAATACACTGTTGTGCGCAGTGCCATAAATCTTGTCAGCAGGAGATTGCTCAATCAAACGGTAGTTGTTCTCGTCAATGCTGATATCTCCAAGGGGTGAGTTGCTTGTGCCATAACATACGTGATAGTTGGGCGAACCTGTGTCATCCACAGACCACATGAAGTAGTATGTGCCTTTTCTGTAGAAGACGTATGGTGCTTCTCTATAAGCCCATGTCTGCAGACTGCCTCCATGAGGAGTCATGTCCTTGATGGTTTCCTTCTTGATGGAGAGCATGTCATTGTTAAGTTCTGCTCCAGCCATGAAGCCATTACCCCAGTAGAGGTAGAACTTACCCGATTTGGGGTCTTGGAAAACGTCCACATCAATTGCTTGACCTCCACGAACCGTTTGTGGTCTGTCGTTGTCAGTTACAATGGGAGCGCCACTGTCCACAAAAGGACCTGTGGGGTTGTCGCTCACAGCCACGCCAATCTCCTTGCGGTTGGTCTTAGGATTGTGGGCAGAGTAGTAGAAGTAATACTGATAGTTGCCCTTCACTTTCTTCTCAATAATACAAGGTGCCCACGCATTGCCAGTAGCCCATTTCACTTGGTCTCCTCTCACGTCGAGCATCTTGCCCTCGTCAGTCCAGTTCACCAAGTCGGTGGAAGAGAATACGCTGAAGTCGTGTCCGCCCCATCCTGGAGTGCCATCGGTCGTGCTGTAGATATAGTATTTTTTTGTCTTGTTGCTGTAGAGCACCTCTGGGTCGGCATGAAAACCTGGGAGGATGGGTTGCTTGTTGTTGCCGTATTCTTTCATGAGGCGATCCTTCTCTGCCTGAGTGATAGGCATGATTGTGCCATGGCGAGGAGTGAACTTGCCTTCCGTCTTGGTGTTCTTCACGAACTCAAATGTTTTCAGGTCTGTTGATTTGCAAAACTGATAGTGTCCGTTGCCGTAACAGTCGTACATCACAATCCATGACTTGCCGTCAAGGCTCTTGCACACGCCAACGCCTTCCACAGCCTCGTTGGTCTGCTCCACATGTCCATCAAGCATCTGCCATTTGTCGGTCAGATTCTTAGCCACTGCCTGGAAGATGCCACGCCCTGACTCCTGTTTGTAGAAGAGGTGGTAGAGTTGGTCTGCCTCGTTATACACAATGTCACCATCAATCGTTGCATTGCCAGCATCGAAGAGCCATTTGGGTTCGCCCTCCAAGTCGGTAAAGTCCTCATTGGCATACTGATAGTAGATCTTGTCGTAAGAGTCTGGGTCGCTGGTGCGCAGGGAATAGAACACCATGTATTTTCCAGCCTGACGGTCGTAGATGGTCTCGGGAGCCCACACTCTAATCACGTTCTTCCACTGCTTGGTGTAGCGAGTGGGGAAGTTGATGGCTGAGTGCTGCCAGTGAATGAGGTCTGTGGATTTCAGGAGCACGAGGCCACGGTTGCTGGACCATCCCAGGCTTGAGCGCATGTCGGTAGCCACCATATAGAAGGTCTTGCCATCCTCGCCTCTCAGGATGTGGGGGTCTCTCACACACTGTGTGAAGGCAATCGTGTCGGAAGAAATCACGGGGTCACCATTGTTGAGTGGTGTGTAGTTGTAGCCATCCTCGCTCAGGGCATAGCAGATTTGCTCGTCCTTAGGATCGTTGCTGTTGAAGTAGGTGAACAAGTAAGCCACCTTTTTGTCTTCATCATCAGTAGCAACTTTTTTTGCCGGATGAGCCAGCACGGAGGATGTCAGTGTAGCACAGAGTGCTGAGGTTAATAAGAATTTGTTCATAAGGGGTTGTTAGTTGGTTAATAATTTCTTTGTTTGTGTGGGGTTTGGATTCTTCATCCTATTATCATTCGCCTTCTTCCAGAAATGCTTCTGCCTTTCTAATGTCTTCAGCGTGATCCACGTCTAAGATTTTAGTGAAAGGATAGGCTTTCAGGGAAAGTCCATCCTTCACTAATTGTCGTTGGAAATTGCGCATGCGAGACTGTCCTTCGCTGATGCACTTGTCAATCACAGGAAAACTCCTGTCGCTCAACCCATAGATGCCACCAGAAATGTACTTCTGAGGTTCTTTGTCGAGAAAAGCAGTGATTTTGAGTGCGTTGTCGGTGGCAATGTAGAGGGGCTTCTCGTCGTCGATATAGTCCGTTACAGCCATCAACCCATCTTCGTTGCTCGTCTCCCATGCGTGAATGTATTGTTTGAACTCCTCTTCATGGAAGATGGTGTCCACTGTGGTGAGACAAAACTTGCCTTTTCCCATCACCTGTCGCAGTTCGTAGAAACTATGCATGGACGAGGGTGTGGTTTTCACCATCACATGTATCTTTGAGTCCTTCTCTTGTAGCCTTGACAGATGCGCGCTGGTGAGTGGGGTCAGATTGTTGGTGATGATATGTATGTCTTCAGCACCACAATCATTGAAGATGCGGATGAGCCTGTCTATCATCGCCTCACCCTTTATCTTCACAAGAGGTTTGGGCAGTTCCACGCCCTCTTGAGCCAGTCGGCTACCTTCGCCTGCTGCGAGAATGGCATATTTCATCAGAAGTTCAGCACTTCGCTCACGCTCTTCTGCTCTGCCACAGCCTCAATAGCGTGGGCAAACATGTCAGCGATAGAGAGTTGTACAACCTTAGGAGACTTCTGGGCATAGGGGATAGAGTCGGTAAACACCATCTCAGCCAACGCAGAGTTCTGCACGCGGTCGCTTGCGGGGTCGCTCATCACACAGTGGCTTGCCACGGCTCTCACGCTTCTTGCACCAGCCTTCATCATCTCATCTGCCGCACGGGTGATGGTGCCGGCTGTGTCCACCATGTCATCCACAAGAACCACATCCTTGTCCTTCACCTCACCGATAATCTGGATAGAATCCACCACGTTAGCTTTCTCTCTCACCTTATTGCAGAGCACGAGAGGCGCATTCAGTTTCTTGGCAAAAAGACGGGCTCTCTTTGCTCCACCCACATCGGGAGTGGCTATCACGAGGTCTGGCAAATTGAGCGATGCCACGTATGGCACTTGCACGAGTGATGCATATAAATGATCTACAGGCACATCGAAGAAACCCTGAATCTGATCGGCATGGAGATCCATTGCAATCAGTCGGTCGATGCCTGCCACGCTCAGCAAATCGGCCACCAACTTAGCACCGATGCTCACACGTGGTTTGTCTTTTCTGTCCTGACGAGCCCAACCGAAGTAGGGAATCACAGCCACGATGCTACGTGCACTGGCTCTCTTGGCAGCGTCAATCATCAAGAGCAACTCCATCAGGTTGTCGCTATTGGGGAAAGTTGATTGTACGAGAAACACGTCATTGCCACGGATGGACTCCTCGAAAGAAACTGCGAACTCGCCGTCGGCAAAATGGGAAACTACCATGTTGCCAAGAGGACAACCCAAACTCTGGCAGATGCGCTCTGCCAAGTACCTTGTTTTTGTACCTGAGAATACCTTAAAAGGTCTTGTTTCACTCATGTTTTTCTAAAAATTTAGAATGTTCTATGCATAATTTTATGCAAAGGTAGTTATTTTAATCCACAAAACACTTATCGCCTCTCATAATTTTTATTTATCAAACACTTTTCTCACACATGTGGCTCATGTCATGCTATGTCGAAAGCACTCTCCATGTGGAAATACACTTGTTCGCCCACATGTTCCTCCACCTCGCTCGCATGGATGTTAAAGTCCACCCTGATGTTCTCTCTGTCAGGGAAAGGCACAGCCACCACAGCCTCGGCCTTAGTTCCGTTGCCCTCAGCTTCTTTCACCACAGTGAGTTCATACCTCTCACCCGCATGCTTCATATATTCTTTGAGCAGCATCAGGGCATCAACCTTCTCACTTCTTCCTTCCACCCTCACGAGCACAGGGAAAGACCCTTTCGGATACGCATGTTGTCTTTGATTATCCATATTCAAAATCATTTATAGTTCAAAAATCCCTTTTTTGCATAAATAAGGTTAAAAAGTGACCTATTCTTTTGAGCACCCCACTTATAAGCCTTATCTTTGTATCGCATTTAGATTGCAAAGTTACAAAATAATGTTGAATACAATATTAGTTTCATTCATAATTTGCGTGATCTTCATTGGCATAGCCGTCCTGCTCTTGTCTGTCAGAATCCTGCTCAAGAAAAACGGAAGATTTGTCAAGACCCACGTCAGTCAGTCCAAGGCCATGCGTGACCGAGGTGTCACATGCGTGCAGAGTCAAGACTTCGCAGCCCGCCACAAGTCACCCTTTGCTGTCAAGGAATGAACAAACAGTACATATTATAATATGAGAAAAATTTCTACACTTGTCCTCAGTGGACTTTTGATGGGAGGCATGGCAATGACCATTGCTTCATGCAACCAAACCAATCAAGAGAATGGAGACGCAACTGCGACTGTGGCAGAGAGGCCATCTGCCAAGGCATCAAGCAACTATAAGATTGCTTTCGTGCAGATTGACACGCTCACTTCTCAGTATCAGAAGTGCAAAGACCTTGAAGAGACCTTTGCCAAGAAGCGTGCCAATGCAGAAGCAACGATTAACTCCAAGGGTAAGAGTTTCACAACTCAGATGCAGGAGTTCAATCGTAAATACCAGAGCAACCAGTTCACTCAGCAGCAGTTTGAGGCAGAGCAGGCTCGTCTTGCCAAGCTTCAGCAGGACCTTCAGGATCTCCAGACTCGCTTGAGCAACTCACTTCAGGAGGAATACCAGAAGGAATTTCAGGCTCTTACAGACACCATTCAGAACTTCACCAAGTCTTATGCTCAAGAGAAAGGTTATGACTTCATCCTCTGCAAGTCATCGGGCATTGACAATGTGCTTTATGCCAATGATGCATACGATGTGACTGCCGAGGTGGTCAAGGCACTCAACAAGCGCTATGCTAAGAATGGTGGCACAAAGACAGACGAAAAGAAAAAGTAATTTTTCGAACAAATAAGTATAGCGAAGCCAAGGGGAAGGATCATCAATCCTTCCCCTTGGCTTTTTGTTGATGTATTACCCGATTAATATAAACAAGGATATCTTTGGATTTAGAAAAAGTCAGTTGTAATGTAACGTGAGTTCGACGAATTCAGAAGAAAAACTACTACTATGTCTATCTGGTATAAGATGGAGTATGAAGCCTCTTGCTAAATGTCAGATTTCTCACTCATGGACATATACACATGGTGAGAAATACACAATATTCACATTTCACAGAATTCACAAAATGGGCATTGCTGGCATGGAATGCCTACACATCTGCATCAGTCTCGACTTTCATTTCGCCCCACATCCCTTCATGCCACCCAAGAAAAAAGGTGGTGGAATTATCTAAGACTCGTCTCGAAGGCGTCTCGAAGGCATCTCGAAGGCTCGCAGAAGCATGGGGAGGGTGTATTAAAAGTAACATTGCCTCACTTGTCTCAATCACAATCCCCCTGTCATTCTATTTCAATTTTGACAATCCGCTGATTGAAACGATTCCAGAAATATGGAATCTTGTAAAGAAGTCGGAAAATGAAGGGGAATCGTCCTTCGTCATAATCACTCATGTAATATTCCTTCCTTACGTGCAGACGATTGTTCCATTTTTCCATCTCTTTTGTATTGAGTAACGACCATTTGAACTCAGTCTCTTCTCCCATCTTTCTTAGTGTATCATGTTGTTTGGCACGTCCGACAGCAGCAAAAGCAAGCATATCAAAAAGGATGGTAGCCGCAGGCAGTTTAGCACAGATTTTCTGAAAAACTCCTTGCACTTCTTCTGATGAAAAGTACATGAATACGCCTTCGACGATGATGAGAATAGGCCTACCATATGAATTTACTCTATCTATCCATTCTTCGTCAAACATTGATTCTGCCAAGAATGTGTTTCGTTCAGATTCTTTGAGAAACTGAAGGCGCAGTGTGGTGGCTTCCGCTAAGTCAAGGTCAAACCAGTGACAGACCTTTGGTTGTCCCAGCCGTTCATAGCGTGCATCCAACCCCGCTCCCAACTGTATAACTACTGCTTCGGGATGTTCATTCAGAAACAGCCGTGTCTCATGGTCTATTAATTTTGCACGGATACAGCAACCCACTTGTGAGAGTTTGGCTTTTTGGAACTTCGTGAAATCGTACTCTATCTGTTCCATAATCTCTACAGCCTTCTTGTCGTGTAATAGAGCATTAGGTCGCTTAGTTTCTGTGGCCTTTGCCCACAATGTTATCAGCATAGTCTCAGGTACTTTGCTCAAAGTGTTTTTTATCTTTTTCATTGCTTCTCTTTTTATAGCATCTTCTCACTGTATGGGCATACGAGCCACATACAGGAGAGATGCCATGATTGATCATGTTTTTCTTATTTAGCAAAACTATAGAAAAAATTAGGATTTCCCTTCACATGCATGATTGGTCCTGCCACTTCCTTTGTTTCTGGGTTGTAGGTATAGAAGCCGTTGGCTTTCTTATTGGCACTTCCGAATACAATCAGTTCCTTGTGCTTGCTGATTGCAATACCTTGTGGATTGGATATTTCCATTCCCTTAATAATACTTATAGTCTTCTGTTTCAGGTCAATGACAACTGGAATGTTGGTTATGGAGACATACGGGTTTTCTATTCCTTCAGGATCAAGTTTATACGAGTTGGCATAAGCATAGAGTTGCCCATTCCCATTGTAGTAGATAGTGCCAAGAAAGTCTGCATACTTGGTAGGAAGCTCTTTCACTTCGGTTTGGTCAAGTCGTATGCAGTAGTCTGGATCAATCTCGGTGGATTCATTCTTTATGCGCACGATACCTCCATGCAGTTGAGGCAAGAAGCCAAATGAACCGATGCAGTTGATGTAGATGTCTTTGTTCTCATCCATAAAGATGGAATTTGGATCGATAGGTCGTGTGGCAAAACACATTCCCAATGTCGTATTGATAATGTGCTTCTCCACTTTATCAGTTTTTGTGTCAATCATTGCCAATTCTATATTATTTCGTGCTGGCATATATTGGGAATTCATCTGATTGAGTCCGATAAAAAGTTTTTCTCCTCGGATAATCATACTGGCTGGAGAGACATTTGTGTCTTCCTGCTTGAGACTGTTGAGATCGATGTCCGAGAGTTTGGTCATTGTAGTTGGGTTGAATGCCATCACGATGCCCAAGCCCTGTAGGCTGACATAAGCCTTCTCGTTGTTTAGTTCGACGATGTTGCAGGCGGAGGCACTGGCAGGAATGGACAATGCGCCTTTCTTCTCCCACTTGCCGGTATTGCTAATTCGATAGCGGACAATCTCCGCTTTTGTATTTCCCATGTAATCAGGAAATACGTAAACGTTGCCCGACTCGGTGGCTATAGGAGAGGAACCGAAGCCGATGGGGATACTGTTGCTGTTGTCGTAACTACCAGGTGTCAGGTCGGTTACTGCCTGCATATAGACGCTTCCGCTATTTCCTTCAGGGTTGGTAATTCCTGTGGCAAATACAATACCTTTGAATGCCTCCGTTTCTGGAGTTGGAGTTGGCACAGGGGTTGGGTCATCACTGTTGCTGCATGAGCAGATACATGCCATCATGGTGATGGCTGAAAAAATCAATTTGCAATTTCTCATCATTCTATTTTATTTGATTGGTAAATAAATCTTTTTTTCTACTTGAAGAGGTATCTCACCTTAAAGCCTACGTAGCGTCCTGGCAAGGGTCTATTGAGTTCTGATACGACACGACGGTCTGCAAGATTTTTCACTTTGAAAGTAAAAGTCCACTTGTCATCACAAATGCTGTGTTCCAAGGCTGCATTCATTGTCATGGAGGTGGGTATCTTGCGCTCTTGATGCTTGCTCATTTCAAAATCGTAGAAATACTGATGCACGTAGGAAGCATCGAAGAGCAGACGTGTGTTCTGTCCTTTAAATCCGAAGAGGTTTTCCTTATGCAGTTCTGCTCCGAAATTAGACAGCAGATAAGGAACGTTTGGAATACGCATGTTGTATGTTGGGTTCTCCACCTCTGTTCCTGGTATGGTTTTCCGCACATCTCGGAGATCTTGATAGGTAGCATTGGCATAGAGATAGAGCAAAGGGCAAACATCTCCCTTGGCTTCCAGTTCTATTCCTTTGGTACGGACGCTGCCGAAGTTTCGATAGCGTGCCATTGTTGGTATCATATCGGGAGTGAATCGTATCATATCTTCCAATTGATTGTAAAACCCATTCAGTTCTACTTCTACGATTCCTCCATCATCCTTTATGTGACGATAGAGTATGCCGAGGTTTACTCCCGATGTTCGTTCGGGTTTTAGTGCTGGTGAGGCAAGGATTGAATGTCCATTGCCTATGAGTTCTTCGCTTGTGGGGATTCGCACCTCAGAATTGAATGATGCCTTTGCCATTAAGTCTTCTGTGAACTTATAGCGTAGAGCATTGCTGAAACCGAAGTAGTTCTTGAATACTTTCACGGGTTCTGGCTCTGTAACCGAATAGACATTGATGCTGCGGGAATGTGATGTGAAGAAGAATTTTTTCAGAGTGAAGGCATTCAGAAAACGTCCGTCAAACAGGGAGAGATCATAGGAAAGCCCCACTGTGACAGTATTCATCTTACTTGGAAAATTGGAACGAAAGTTTAACGCCTTGTCCATCAGAGAGTCGGTTGGATGAAGGGAGTTGTGATCGGCATAAACGTTTAGATTGACTGTGTGGTGAAGATCAATTGTGTAGCCCATATTGAGTTTTGCCATCAGTTCATTAGAACGGTTTCGTCCGTCAGATGGAAAGTTGTTCTGTTCACCTCCAAAGGGGGATACGGGAGGAAGTTGATTGCCATCCCAATCATAGCGGTGCATAGCCTTGTCGTGCAGTCCATGCCTACCAATGGAATATCCTACGTCCAAATCAAAGTCAAGTCCGTCGAGAAAGAAGTTCTGGCGCTTCATCGTCAATGCTGTTATATAGTTCAACGAATAGTTATAAGCCTCTCGCACATCAAGATCTATACCCTGTACCTCCTGACGTGTTTTCATGAATATGAGTTCCAATTTCATCTCGTCAAACCACCATTGGGTCGCTTTTACCGACATACCCCCCATCACCTTTTTGAAGCGGTCGTGATTGCGTTCCACGACACGACTGTCAAGGTTTTCCAAAGTCATTTTGTAGTTGTTCTTTGCAAATGTAAATACGCCGCCAATACCAAACTGTAAGCCACTCTTGCGGTCAGTACGCTTTAGCACAGTAGAGACTTGATGGGTGTTGAACGAACCTATTTCGTAGGAGAAATCTAAATAGGTGGGGGGATATTCCTTTGTTACCACATTGACTGCTCCACCCAGTGCTGAACCTCCAAATTTATAAGGAACTATACCTTTATATACTTCTATACGCTCAATCATGTTCGTGGGAATGTCGTTCAAGGCTACAAAGTTGCTCAACTGAGACATTGGTGTCTCATCTATATACATTCCCATGCGCTTTCCTTCTAATCCACGTACAGAGATGCGAGAAGCACTACCCATGCCACCTGTATTGCGCACAGCAACACCTACAGTACGAGCAAGTACATCATTGATGTTGGAGGCTGTTCCCTGAAGTTGTTGCTTTCCTATGACAGAGATAGGCATTGCAGACTCTTTCAGTTTCCGTATTTCGCTGCGAGCCGTTACGGTAACTTCGCTAAGCATATTCTCCATCGGATTTAGTTGTACATCGCATTTCAGGCTGTCTTGCAATGTCAGTTCCAACCTCTCTGTCTTGTATCCAAAGTACAGGAAGTCCAATTCCATCTGTTGTGGTCTTTGGAGTTTGAGAATATAGCTTCCTTCTGCGTCTGTAGTAGTTCCAATCTTCTCTTCTACGACCGATACAGTTACTCCTGTGAGCGGTTCACCAGTATTTCTGTCAGTAACCTTTCCGTAAATATAAGTTTCCTGCGCTGAGATTGATAATATACCGAATAGGTATAAAAGCCATAAGGAAAGGATTCTCCTGTTTGTACAGATCATGATGAGCAACTGTTCTCTCATCAATAAAATTTCTACAAATTCTCTCTTTTTCATATTTAATAGGTAAATTTTAATAAATACAACCCAAACTATTTATCATAGGATAAGTGCTCTGCCTATATATGGAATTGCATCTATTGTTGCAATATCAGGACACTCATGGAATATTCCCCTTTTCAACTTCATTTGTGTTGATTTGGGCGTTTATTAGGTTTTCGAGTGCAAAGGTAAGGCTAATAAAGAGAGCAGGCAATACCTTAAAATAAGTAAAAGTTCCTTCTGGGGGAGTAGAAATGAAATGTGGATCCTTTTTTTGAAACGTGAAAAGCTTGAAGGATGAATCCAATAGCCTCTCTATATATACTCAAAAAGGATTCTGATTCTTAATTCAATAAAAGATAATTATCTTATTCTAAGAATCTATATACCACATTCATATATAATGATTTATGGATATACGAGAACTCAATGCTTTTAAGGGAAAAACGCACGCATGGTTCGTTGGTCGATGAAGCATTGTTCGTTGGCACTTGCACCATTGTTCATTGACACTTGAACAATTGTTCGTTTGCCTTTGAACCATTGTTCATTAGAGCATGAAGCACACTTAGGTTATTTCATGTGTTAGATTGCAGGGAAAAACAGCCGTTTTATCCTCTCGCACGTTTGGTTTCGTCTGCCCTTCCTCTGCCTTGATGATGAGGATGGGGTTGGATGATTTTATTGAAATGATGTTGCTTCACCCTGTAATGTTTATACCCAATGTTTTTCAAGATAAGGCACGTCAGAGTTTTGTGTTGTTTTGTATGTGAGCGTGAAAGAGGGGCTTACTCGTCGCCCTGCATGGCTTTGACAAAGCCTTTGGTCTTCCACTTGAGGGATTTCCAGCGTTGGATGAGGATGATGCCTCTGATGTTTTCGTCGAGGGCAAAGCCTATCCACATGCCGATGAGACCGAAACCGAGTGGGATGCCGATGAGGTAGCTGAGACCTACAGCCACGCTCCATTGGAAGATGATGCCTATGATGACGGGATAGACGGCGTCGCCTGTGGCGCGGAGTGTGCCACAGGCAAAGATGTTTGACACACGACCTACCTCAAGAAACCAATCGACCACGAGCACCCAGAAGCCTATTTCGATGATGGCAGGATTGTCGGTGAGCATCTCCAGAATGGGGCGACCCAGCAGCACGAGCACGGCTGAGGCGGAGAGGGTGACGACCATGGAGAGGCGGAAAAAGTAGTTGCCCAAGATGTAGGCAGCCCTGTGACGGATTTGACCTACGAGATGCCCTACGAGGATGTCGCCTCCTTGAGTGATGCTGATGCAGAAGAGGTAGGTGAACATAATCATGTTGGCACAATAGGTGCGGGCTGCTAAAGCCTCGTTGCTGATTTTGTTGATGAAGTAGGTGATGACCACTTGTGAAAGACAGTAGGAAATCTCTTCGCTCATGGCAGGAATGCCGATGTGGAGCAGGTGGCGGAGTTCTCTCCATGGGAAGGGACGGAAGTATTTGAGAGGAAAGGTTGGGATATGCACCTTGAAGTGGATGATGCAGAGCACAATGGTGGCTATGCCTCGACTCACGGCTGTGGAGATGGCCGCACCTTCCACTCCTAATTGTGGAAAGCCCCATTCACCAAAGATGAGGACGTAGTTGCCAAAGATGTTGAGAATATTGACCACTCCTGTGACAATCATGGGATAGACCACCTTGTCGGCACTACGGAGGGAGGCGGAGAAGGTAAGTGATAATGCCTGAAAGAAAGACCATGCGCCAGTGATTTGCAGATAGATGAGTCCATCGCCCATGAGTTCGGGACGCAAGCCCATGAGTAGTAGGGCTGGTTCTGCATAGATGTAGAGGAGAATGCTGACTACAACTCCGAGGATGGCATTGATGGCAAGTGCCACACCCACCACTTGTACAAGACGTCGCTTGAAGCCTGCGCCGATGTATTGGGCACAGAGGATGGCTGCTCCCATGGAGAAGAACTGATAGACGAGGAATATGAGTGATATGAGTTGGTTGTCGAGACCCACTGCTGCCACACTATTGTCGCTATATCGACTGAGCATCACGGTATCGACTGCGCCAAGCATCATGATGAGGGCCATCTCGACGAATACAGGGATGGTGAGTACTTTGAGTTGTTTCTTGAGTGTTTGTGCCTTTTTCATTAAAACAATCTTTCCTATCTTTCTAACTTATCGAGTTTCATTTGCGGCTGCAAAGTTAGGCATAATTCCTTGATTGACAAAATATGAAATGGAAAAAGAGGTGTGGAAACAAGAGGTTTCTTCTACAAGAAGAGAGGCGTGGTCATGTTCCTTCCCTTGAACCAGTTGCGCTAATCATAGCGTGGTCTGATGTGTGTTGTTTCAGTATGCTCTGGCGAAGGTTCTCAATAGAAAGAGCGAGCCTACCGAAATAGACTCGCTCTTTATAAAAGCCGGGAGGAGATGTGATGAAACTCCGATGTGATAAGATTTGAGTATTTACCGCCCTTTGTAATCCACCGACTCATAAGTTTCTAAATGCCGAAACCCCATGTTCGAAGACATGGCGACTTTTAGGTTGTGGCCCGCCATTGGACGGTAAAATCATCTCGGTTTCAGAATATAATTTGATGAGTATCCCGATCGATCCTATATCCCGGCTATATGTTTACGTGAGGTTCTCTTGTTGTATTCAGCACGCTTGCTGAAAGATTATCTCTCGTTTTGTTTTTTCTGATAGCAAAGATAGGCTATTCATAGAAATAAAACAAGGGAATTGAAGAAAAAATCTTCAACTCCCTTGTTTTTTAACATTTCGGAAGACTATTCGCCTAAGTAAACAGCGAAAGACCTTGCTTTGCCAGAAGGAGTTTTGCCCCAAATCCAGAGTGTTTGCTCATCGCTTGACTGGGCAGACTTGAAGGCTGCCTCTATGTCGGCTGAAGTCTTGATGTTTTGGTTGTTGGCCTTGAGGATAATGAAACCTTCTGGCACACCTGCATCTTTGAGATAGCCGTTTTTGAGGCTCTTGACCTGAAGACCGTAGGAGAGATTGAGAGACTTTTGCTTGCTCTCTGAGAGTTCTTCAAACTCTGCGCCCAGCGCATCTACCTTCTCGGTCTTGATGACAGAGGTGTTGCCCTTAGCATTGCGGAAGGTAATAATGGCGGTCTTGAGCTTCTTGTCTCGCATGTATCCGATGGTGGCTTTGTCGCCAGGGAGATACTTGGTGGTAGCCTCCTGGAGTTCTGACATCTTGGTGACCTTCTTGCCATCTACTGATACAATCACGTCGTTTTCCTTGATGCCTGCCTCTTCGGCTGCTCCATCTTTAGTGACTTCTGCTACATATACACCATCTATAGTTCCGAAGTCCTCAGTCTTGACTTCCTTCTTCTCTTTCTTTCCTGTATTTGCATCATAACTCTCCTGACGGTTTGTGTTGTCCACATAGTCATGGAGTGTCATACCGCTGATGCCAATGATGGCACGCTGTACGGTTCCGTAAGTCTGGAGGTCTGTAACCACTTTCTTCATGATGGATACTGGAATGGCGAAGCCATAACCAGTGAAGGAGCCTGTCTGAGAGTAGAGCATGGCGTTGATACCTACGAGTTCACCACGTGTATTGACGAGTGCACCACCTGAGTTGCCAGCGTTGATAGCAGCATCTGTCTGGATGAATGATTCGATGCCATTCTTGTGAACACCCATGCTACGAGCCTTGGCAGATACGATACCTGCTGTGACTGTAGAGGTGAGGTTGAATGGGTTGCCTACTGCCAAAACCCACTCACCAACCTTGAGGTTGTCGGAGTCACCAATGACGATGGCTGGGAGCTTAGTGGCATCTATCTTGAGGAGACCGAGGTCTGTGTCTGGGTCAAGACCGATGACGCGTGCCTTGAACTCACGATTGTCGTTGAGGGTGATGGTGATTTCATCAGCATCTTGCACCACATGATTGTTGGTGACGATATAGCCATCAGCAGAGATGATAACACCTGAACCTGCAGATTCACGTTTTGGGGTTTCTATCTGACGGCGCTCACGCCCACCATTTCCTCTACCAAAGAAGTCGCCAAAGAAGTCTTCGAATGGATTGGAGTATTCGATGGTCTGGCGTCTTCCTTTCTGTACCACCTTGATATATACGACAGCGTTGCATGCCTTTTCGGCTGCTTCGGTCAGATCTACTGGCTGAGCAGCAGGCATGGAGGCTGTGGATAGATTCATCATACTGGATGTCTCAGCGGGCTTCTCCACCTTCTGAAGCGTGGAGAAGTGGGGCAAGATGGCCTTGGCTGAATGCTCGGAAAGTGAATAGGCAAATGCGCCTGTCATTCCAGAGAGAAGGGCAACACCTATAAGTGTGCCATAGAATCTTTTAGTTGTCTGTTTCATCGTCTGTGAAATATTATGTTTGTTGTTTTATTTAGTATTGTTTTATTGTTTTCTCACTTAACAGCGACTTTGCTTGGTTCGGACCTCTTTGATAGAGGTGAAACTTTTTCGAACGCAAAATAACGATAAATTAGTGTGATAACAAAACAATTTCAACTAAAAAAATCTTTCTTTGATATAGTTTAACAAAAGTGGTGAAAGTGTTAATCCCCCTTTAAACTATGTCTTAAATTATTCACATAAAATTAACGATTTGAGCGTGAACTCGACATTTACTAAGCCTAATGGATTCTGCACCCAACTCATGATGTTTGAATTCTAAAATGACATGCGCACCTTGAATCGGATACCCCATTTGTCTGTATTAGGGTTGTTGAGATAGGTGATGCGGCGTACATAGTCAATCTCTATGAGTTTGAAGATGTTGTGGATGCCCACACGCCATTCCATATAGGGAGTGTGAGTGTCCATGCGCACGGTATTTTGCTCGTAGCTTCCATCAGGCAGGAAATGACCTGGGAAGTAGAAGAGATTTGTGTCGGAATAGTTGAGTGTGGCTGGGTTGTTCTTGTCGGTGAGTTCACCCCATAGCATATTGAAGCCGATGTTCTCACGCCACTTGAGTTTCTTGAGCAACGGAATGCGGTTGAAGAGCCATCCGTTGAGGTCCCATTCTGCCATGAGAGAGGTGTAGCGGTCATTGAGGAACTCGAAGTTGGAGAGAAGCATGAAGGTCTCGTCTTCTATAATATAAGATGTATTGGCTGCTGGATGGATGAGGAGCGGGTAGGGCACTTTATTCCACTGAACACCAGCCTTGAGGTCGAGGTCTATCTTGCCAAACTGTCCCATCCAGAGTCGTTTGTAGATACCCGCTTCGGTAATATTATAGTTATACTGACTTCCTAAGAATCCGTTGATGCCTCGGGCATAGCTGAGGGAAAGGATGGGCGCATCATGGTTGATTTTGACACGGCGCTGTTTGGTGTTAATATAGGTGACATTGGGCTCATACGTCACTCCTATCTTAAACTCGCTCGTGGTGATGCCTTTTTGCCAAAGAGATGGGTTGAGGGTAGGGGTGGATGAACCGTCAAGTCGCTGGAAGAAGAGTTGATCAACAGGTTTGTTACGTGTGCGTGTGAACTGGGCAAAGAGTTTGAGACCATCCTCAAATTCATGAGTATAGTCAATGCGGAGTTCCTTGGTGTGATAGTATTGATCGACTGTTGTGGCTCGTAGGGCTGTGAACATATTATCTTTGTCTGTATTCACATAACGGTCGAAAGGAGATATGATGTCATCCCACCAATAGATGGAGAGATTTCGTTGTGGAAACTCACGAGGGAGATAGGCTTTCTTGTTGAAAGCATAGGTGAGCTGACCTCTCCAATAGATGTTGTTAGTCTTAGTGCCATAGGCTACATAGCCATTGGCAAAGAGGTGGGGGGAGAGGTTGGCATTGGTGAGGGCAGAGGCGCGTAAGCGCAAGCCATCGTAGTGGTTGGCAGAGATGATAGTATTGACCGGACCAATGTCCACATAGTTGGGATGAAGGGAATCTCCGCCTGTCTCCACAAAGTTTTCCACTAAAGCCTTGAAGCCAAAGAGTACATACTTGAATCCTTTGATGTGGGTGAGACGGTCAAGGAAACTGTCCATCTTTCCTTCTGACTGGGTGAGTTCCACCTGCCGATATTTGTTCCAGAAACTATCATCTTGCATGGAAGCATCTGCTTCGCGAAGAGTGTTTCCCTTGATATTCTTGAAGAGAGAGCGAGGTATATCGTCGAAATCCACATCGGTGAGACGTGTGACTTTCTGTACTTGGAACTTGCCAAGCCATTTGGATAGCTGAAGTTCAACGAGCATGTCGTTGGTAGCTGCTATGCGTTCGCCATTTTCGAGAGAAACAAAATCTTGAGAGATAACCATATTCTCCACAAAATTAACATCGCTGCGACGAGGAATGGAGAGTTCCACTCGGCGCACCTGATAGGTGGAGTCGGGGTCAAGCAGGATGTATAGATTCCCAGAGAAACCAAAGTCTTGAGGATTGTTGGGAAGGAAACCTACTTCTACCACCTTTTCATTCTCTATATAGATTGTGTCTTGCAGATAATAGCGATAGAAAGATATGGCACTATTGGCAATGGGCGACTTGAAGGGATATTGCAAGAGACGGCACTCGTTCTCATATATATTCACATCTGTAAACACGTCTTTGAGCGTGGTGGTGAGAATCTCACCAGTATTGACAAGTTCGGTCACTCCCTTGCTGCTCTCTCCCTTAATGACTTGTTTCTCTGACTTAGGGTCTTTGCGGTAATATATTTCAGAGAGTGTTTCATCTACTGTGAGGGGTAGGATGAGTTTACCAGTCTGAGGAGATCTTTCTACATGATCCTTGAGAAAGGCAAATCGCTTGTATTCGCCCTCGTCAAACACTTTGTCGCTCACTTCATTGAGCGAGAAGGTCATTTTCTCATATTTAGTATAGGTGAAAAAGTCTTTGCTGTGGAGATCGCTATTCTTCTTGTTGGCAATGACCTTTCTCATCAGTTCTACCGCAGGGTTGTTCTTGCGGCTGTATCGTGTACGCCTGGAGGTGACAGTCACTCCCTGGAGTGTCATATTGTCGGGAACTAACTTGATTGTAAGATTCTTGTTCTTGCCAAAATCATTAAGTTGTATGGTCTGTTTCTGATAGCCCAAGGTGGAAATGGTCAAGGACTTCCATGTGCTATCTTCCTTGATAAGGAAACGTCCTTCCTCATCAGTCTGTTCTCCCACATTCTTGCCCTCATAGAAGACATTTACAAAGTCGATAGGTTCACGTGTCTTGCTGTCGATAACTTTTCCGGTCACCTGTGCAAAGGAATTGGTGATAGAAAGGATACTGAGGGTAAATATGAATAATTTTTGCTTCATGTTTACTTTTTCATTAATACTTATTGATGAGTTCCATGGGGAACTGCTTGTTGATGTTTTTTAGATAGATGGCAACAGAGTGTAGAGAAGGCGTTATCTCTGTTCCTCATTCTTGATAACCTTGGGAAGGTCTGCTATATTATTAATAATGTGTGTGGGCACGGAATCGTCTATCTCCTCGTTGCCCCAACCGATACCTTTGATCCATACCGTTTGGCAACCTATCTTGTTGGCTGGAACAATATCCTTAGAGAAACTGTCACCTATCACAAGGATTGTGTCAGCAGGCATATCCTCTTCGGTAGAACCTGTTGCTTTGCGAAGGGCATCTACTCCTAACTGAAATATCTGTGGATTGGGCTTGCGCACTCCAACCACTGCACTCTCAATCACTCTCTGAAAGTATTGAAGATGAAAATCCTCAAGAATAGTCTCTATATTTCCATAGAAGTTGCTGACTAAAACGAGAGGGTATTGTTTAGACAATGTATCAATGATAGGACGGCTGATCTGTAGCACGTTCAGCACATACTGATAGCAGTAGTTCGCTACGGCTTGGCTCTTGAGGAGTCGCTCTTCCTCTGTCGCTGTCCATACACCTCGTTTAACCAAATCTTGTGTCTCCAAATCACATTTGATGAGGAGAAGATGAAGAAAGTTGTGGTGAGGCTGAATGAGAGGTTGCTGGGCAAGGGCTCGTTCGGCATAGACATAACTGGTGCGAAAATCTTCTTTTTCTACAGGAATATCTGCGTTAAGATAGCCTTGCCAGAGAACTTCACTCCAGTGGAGAGAATTGGTGTCTATTGTGCCACCGTAGTCAAATATAATGCCTTTTACCATTTTTCTTTGAGCTTTTTACAAAATTGTTCGTGAGTGTGCCGCATGTAAAGATACATTACTGTAAATACTGTCATTTCCACAAGGAGATAGAGCCAGGGGAGGTCAAGAAGGCAAGAGATATAGAAGGTGATGGCACGTGTGTTGAACGTGAGGATATTAGCCCATTTCATCATCGGCAAACTATATGTCCTGAATTCTTCTCTAAAATCCTGTGGAATATTTTCGGTTGTTCCATACTTCTCTTTGAGATGTTGTATGAGTTGCTGAAAAAGTGGTGTCTGCTTCTCCTGGCTGCGTGTATAACTGATATAAGTGAGGAGGAAAAGCTTATAGATGAGATTACCTTTCCATGGAGTCTCATCGTAGATGCGCTTCTGCTGAATGGAGGTGTCGAGTTCACTACCAGCCTTGCCTTTCAGGAAGAAGAGATGAATCTGACGGTAGTAGTCAGATAGACCGCATTGACGACCATGGAATAAGATGCCAGAAATCCATATCATTACATAGAAGATGAGGTTGGCGATGAGTTTGTTGATAGAGGTGGCAGGAATGCCCAACCATGTGAACACCTCGTCGTTGTATTGCATGAAGCGGAAGGCAAGGGCATGGTAGAGGAAGGCAAACCAGACATCACCTGCTGCACCATCGAGGATGCGACCGAGCAGAGTCTTCTTGCCTGTCATACGGGCAAGTTGTCCGTCGGCACTATCATAGAAGTTTGCCCATGCGAGGAGCAATACTCCTATGATGTTGAATATGAGTCCTTGAGTACCTGCCATGCGGAAACTTCCAAAGCAGAAGAAGTAAGCAGAGGCAACACCAATGATCATGGATAGAATCGTTACAGTATTGGGGTGGACATTGAAATAGTTAAAGAAACGTGCCCATTGATAACCAATAGGGCGTGTCCATACGGTGTCTAACCACTCTTCTGTATCGTTCGACTTGTATGTGGATTGAATTTGTTCTTTCATTGTATTATTCTTTTAGCAATATACTTTGCAGCCTCTTCTGTGCAAATAGAAAAACTTGGAAAGTCGTTGAAGTCAATCAACCAAAACTGTCCATCCTCTCCAATAATCACATCACCTCCGTAGATGGGAACATTTATTTTCTTTGCAATGAGATCGGCATAATATTTGATACGCTTTGCATCAAAGGAAAACCCTTTTTCCTTTCCATTCACTTTCTCCAGTCCAAACTTGGAGTGTCCTCTACTAGCATAATTCCAATGGAAGAAGTCTGTGCCCTCTACACCATAGAACTTGACAAGGTCTCCTTGCAGATGCTTCTGAACAATCCAGAGATTGACATTGCGTTTCTCCAGCTTCTGAAATGCAGTGTCGAAGTCTTTCTTGGTGGGACAAAAAACAATGTCGTTGGCACATGTGGCGCTTCCATCACAATTCTTCAACCATACAGGTGGACAAATGTCATTCTTATTGCCAGTAGAACAGATGAGGATATTGCGTTTCTCTCCTATCATGAATTCGGGTTGAGGAATGCCAGACTCCATCATGTCGGCAGCCACAGCAGCCTTGTTGGTGCAAGTGAGGATGCCTCTGATGGAATTGATGAACTTTGCTTGTGTGTCTTCATCAGTAGATTGCTCAAGTGAGACAAGCGCAAAGATGTCTCGTGCCATGGTAAACACACGATCGTAAGGCGTGTAGTCAAAGGCCACCATCTCATCTTCATGGATTGTTTGAACGATATGCCCTTGAGCACTTAATTCGTCTGATACAGCCATGAAGATAGCAGCATCATTACCCGCAAGATTGGGGGAGAACATGAGACCTCTACTTATTCCTAATATATTCATTTTTCAACAGAATGATGATCGTTGCCTATCTTCATGAGAAGAAGCCCGATTGCTGTCCAGAAAAGTTCACGAATACGGCAGATGATACTGACAAACATGCCAATATCGCTGGTCATTCCCATCTGTGCAACCGACATGGCAAAGCCTCCTTCTCTGCCTCCTAACTGAAGAGGCATGAAGAAAAGAAGGTTGGCAAACAGACTGGTGAAGGACAAGATGAGAAAGGCATATACAAACGTGAGAAGTCCGCCTGTGCCCGCATCGAAGAGCAGAAGCATAAAATAAATCTCAAGGCTTTGTACCATACGCCCCACATATTCAAGAAAGAAACTACCGTAGAAGCTCTTCTTGTTCTGTGACTGTAGTTCTGCAATCTGTTGGTCTATCTTCTGAAGGTTGTCATGTTGTTTCTCCGAGAAACCTTTAGCCCATTTCTTGAGCAATGGGATATGGCTTGTAAAGCGAATGAGTTTCATGACCATGCCTTTCTTGTACCCTCTCACAAAGAAATAGATGCCTCCGCCACAGAATACCATCATGAAGAGAAGCACACAGCCCATTCCCCAGTCCAAGGGAAGAAGGCCCATGAGTGCAAGCACCACATAAACAAAGATGCTCGTAACCCAAAACCAGAAGTGGGCGAAAATGTGCATCATGGCAAAGAGCAACACGCTGGAGGTGGCTCTTTGAGTGCCGATATAAGGCTTTAGTTCCATGATCTTGTAAGGTTCTCCTCCCATCAGTCCTGCTGGTGTGGCATAGTTGAGCGCAAAACCTGAAATCGTCAATTTGAGAATCTTCCAAAAGGGAATGGGACAATCACCCGAGCCTCGGATGATAATTTGCCAAGTAAAGGCATTCATGATGTAGAGCACCACCCACAGGCTTAGGATAGCCACCAGCCAATAGCCTGCATGGAGAATGTCTTTCCACAATTGAGTGAAAGAGACATCGAAGGTGAGCAACATCACGACAACCGCAATGAGTCCGAAAAGGAAGAATATGTTACGGGCTTTATTGTTCAAGATACTTTATCTTCAATATCAATAATGAATCGGCAGTAATCAATATTTTGACACCTTAATCTTCTGTCACTTGATCCAGCTTTAGTTTGTCAGAATCGTCACGCTTCTCAAAATATTGCTTCTTGAGAGGATTGGCACGCTCCTTATCGAATCTTGCTCTGTTTCTGACAGTATCAACAGCGGTGTAAATGGCTTGACGGAATGCTTGTGTGTCCATTTCGCCCTTGCCAGCAAGTCCGTAGTTCACACCTACAGCAGGTGCTGTGCGCAACACGGGGAGACCAGCCGTGAAGTTGATTCCCTCATTCAGCGCAATAGCCTTAAAGGCAGATACACCCTGGTCATAATACATGGCAAGAATTGCATCAAAGTGTGTGTGGTAGCCCTCTCCAAAGAACTGCTCTGCTGCATAAGGTCCCATACATCTCACACCTCTCTTGAAGAGTTCGTCAATGACTGGTGAGATGATTTCCTGCTCTTCCTTTCCATCCGCACGAGGATTGAGGGCAAGAACAGCAACACGAGGATTATCAATGTAGAAGTCACGCTTGAGCGTGTTGTGAAGTGTGACCAAACGCTCTGCAATTGTATCTCGATTGATTTGGGCTGGAATTTCAGACACAGAAATCTTGTCAGAAGCAATGGCTACACGTAGATTATTGCAGATGAAGATTTTAAGTGCTTTTTTGTCTTCACCAACTGTTTCTTCTATATAGGCGGTCTGCCCCTTGAATGTTTCTCCATTCTCAAACTTGATGGTACTATTGTTGAGCGGGGTAGTGACGAGGGCTTCAATCTTGCCTTCTCTCAAATCCTCCAAGGCTCTGTTCAGCGAGATGAGTGCAGCGGAGCCAGCCTCTTCTGAGGGTTGCCCAATCTCTATCTTCTGTTCTTCTTCGCCAAAGCAGTTAATCATGCTGATGTGCCCATCACGTGCCTGCTCTGCGGCCTCTATCACTTGAAAATTAGTCTGATTCCCTATAGTCTTGCGATAGTATGTGGCAGTCTTTGGCGAGCCATAAATGATGGGTGTGCAGATGGTTGCCATCTCGTCAGCCTCAAAAGAATTGAGTATCATCTCATAGCCCACTCCATTGAAGTCTCCTTGGGTGATGCCTATTTTAATTTTTTCCATATATGTTGAATTCGTATGATTAAAAGTTTCTATTTCATTGGGGTCTCTTATTCAGTCCTCTCTGCCTTATTCTTTTCCTTTCTCTGGAATTTCGAGTGTGTAGAGGGCTGCCTCCAGTCGGCGAAGCATGCTGCGTTTCATCTTGTTAGGGGCATAGACAAACCCTTCTACTACAATGACTCTACCATTTTTCTCGTCCAAACGCGTATGACTGACGAATGGTCCGCCCATCGCATCATTTCTCATTTCCCAAAGACCGCGAGCCTCCATAGCAAAAGCACCATTCACAGTGATGTTTTTAGTCCAGACAAATTCATGGTTGGTTTGCATCCATTGATTGGGCTTATCTCCTGGAATGTTCTTCTTCATGATGGTGTCTCGAAGAGCCATATAAGGACCTTTGGTGAACATCTTCTCGCTGACATATGGAAGAGAGTAGATACAGATGTTCTGTACGCTGGAAAGACCGTCATCGCTTGCCCAGATAAAGTCTTCGCCAATCTTCAATTTCTTGATGTCCGTTGGGATGTAGAAGTCACAACCAAACATCTCTTTCACTGCTTTAGCAAACTTGATGTTGTGCTTGAAATACAAGTCATTGGCTGTTCTATTTATTTCTTCGCTGGAGAGAAGGCTTACGATGTCTTTGGTGTGTTCGGTGATATAAACTGATGCCTCCAACTGATTGGGTGCATGAACGGTGAGAATCATCTGTGGTGTGGAGTACACATCACGATCCACAGTCATCTTGGCATGGGTGTACATGTTGCTCAACTCAATGCGAAAGATGTTGCGGAAGAGATGGGTGATGTTGCCATAGTGCTTCTCTTCAATATGACTCTTGTGAAACTGTGGTTCTTCTTGTGGAAGCCCTTGCATGGGTTTGTCAAGAATGGCTTGAATGGCTCTTCCTGCATAACCTGTCCACACGCTGTCGTCTGCCACCACCATGACCTCATAGGGATTGCCCGAAGAGACGGGGGTGAGAAGATTGGCACTTCTTTTGCGTCTGCCATTCTTGGTAGGAGCATCACATGCTGCAAAGATTCCTGCCATGAGGAGGAGTATGGCTATCAGTTTATATTTCATGTCCTTTTCTTTTGATAGAATGTATATGTGTTTCTGCCGAACGTTTTTTCTCTCGTTGCAGAAAGACTTTTCTATGCGTTTTGATTCAGTTGCTTCTTGGTGGAGAGAAGTCCGCATGCTGCCCAAATATCCTGACCACGTGAGGCACGAATGGTAGATGTGATGCCGTGGTTGTTAAGGTAGTTGCAGAAATGCTCCATTGTTTCAGCTTTCACTTCGTTGAGTTCTACGTCTGGCACACGATGCCAGCGGATGAGGTTCACTCTGCAATAGAGTCCTCGCAAGAGTTTGACGAGTTCCCTCGCGTGGAGTGGTGAGTCATTTATGCCGCCAAACATGGTATATTCAAAGGTGACACGACGCTGATGACTCCAGTCATACTGTTTGAGCAACTCGATGATGTCGGCAATGGCATACTGCTTTTCGGCAGGCATCAATTGCTGGCGTTGCTCGTGGATGGGGGTGTGGAGCGAAACAGCCACATGGCATTCGCTCTCGTCAAGCAGTCTCTTCATTTGGGTCTTCAGACCTACGGTAGAGACAGTGATGCGTCGCGGACTCCATGCCCAACCGTAGTCGGCGGTGAGAATCTCGGTGGACTTCAACACATTGTCAAAGTTGTCGAGCGGTTCTCCTTGTCCCATATACACCACATTGCTCAAGAGTGTTCCACCTTCTTCCATCAAGATCTGGTCTACTGCATAGATCTGATTGAGAATATCTTTGGTGGTGAGGTTGCCATGCCATCCCTGTTTGCCTGTTTGGCAAAAGATGCAGTTCATCTTACAACCCACCTGACAGCTCACGCAGAGTGTGGCGCGATCACCGTCTGGAATATAGACCGTCTCTATCATCTGCCCATCTTCGGTAGGGAAGAGATATTTCACCGTGCCGTCTTTGCTTTTGCTGATTTCGAGTGGAGCAAGGCAACCTATACAATATAATGAATCCAACTTCTCGCGGTTTGCTTTGGAGAGGTTGGTCATTTCGTTGATTTCGTGTATGTGCTTCTCATAAATCCACTGAGCCATCTGCTTGGCTGTGAATTTAGGCATAGAGAGTTGCAGGCACACGTCCTGCAACTCTTTAAGCGTCATACCTAATAGAGGTGTTTTTACCATGCAAATAATGGATAGTTCTTCATTGTTTCGTTCACTTCTCCACGAACCTTGGCAATCACAGCCTCGTCTTCTGGAGCGTTGAGAATCTCTTCGATCCATGCGGCAATGCGCACCATGAGGTCTTCTTTAGCACCACGAGTGGTGATGGCAGGTGTGCCAAGACGGAAACCAGATGTCTGGAAAGCAGAACGAGTGTCGAATGGCACCATGTTCTTGTTGATAGTGATGTCGGCAGCCACGAGTGCATTCTCCGCCACCTTACCAGTCAAGTCTGGGTATTTAGTGCGTAGGTCCACCAACATAGAGTGGTTGTCTGTGCCACCGCTGACAATCTTGAATCCACGCTTGACAAGTTCTTCTGCCAAAACAGTGGCATTCTTCTTCACCTGAAGTGCATAGTCCTTCCATTCTGGCTTGAGTGCTTCGCCAAAAGCAACAGCCTTGGCTGCAATCACATGTTCGAGTGGACCGCCCTGCTGACCAGGGAACACGGCTGAGTTGAGAAGTTGAGACATCTTCTTCACGATGCCCTTTGGAGTGGTGTAGCCCCAAGGATTGTCAAAGTCTTTGCCCATCAGGATGAGACCGCCACGAGGACCACGGAGTGTCTTGTGAGTAGTAGTGGTCACGATATGTGCATACTTCACAGGGTTCTCCAGCAAGCCTGCAGCGATGAGTCCTGCTGGGTGTGCCATGTCAATCATGAGGAGTGCGCCTACCTCGTCGGCAATCTTGCGCATGCGAGCATAGTCCCATTCGCGGCTATAGGCAGAACCACCACCGATGAGCAGCTTTGGCTTGTGCTCCTTGGCGAGTGCTTCCATCTCGTCATAGTCCACACGACCTGTCTCCTTGTTGAGGTTGTAGCCTACAGGACGATAGAGAATGCCTGATGTATTGACCAATGAACCGTGAGAGAGGTGACCTCCATGGTCGAGATTCAAGCCCATAAACACATCGCCTGGCTTCAATACAGCCAACAGCACTGCGGCATTGGCCTGTGCACCAGAGTGTGGCTGCACGTTGGCATATTCTGCACCGAAAAGCTGGCAGGCACGGTCAATGGCAAGTTGCTCAATTTCGTCCACCACCTGGCAACCGCCATAGTAGCGGTGGCCAGGATAGCCTTCTGCATACTTGTTAGTGCAATAACTGCCCATAGCCTCCATCACCTGATCGCTCACGAAGTTTTCCGAAGCAATCAGTTCAATGCCTTTCATCTGGCGCTGGTGTTCCTTCTCGATGAGAGAGAAAATAATGTTGTCTCTTTCCATTTTGTTGTTTATATTTAGTTGATGTTTTGCGTGTGTCAATGTGAATTCTGATAGATGGAACTCTCATTGGGGATAAATGGATACCCTATAGATATGCAAAGGTACGAATTTTCTATAGAAAAGGAAAATATGAAATGTAAAAGTTTGTTAGTAGAGCCTATTTTAATGTGAGTTCGACGAAATCGGAAGATAAACAGCAGATTTCAATTGGTGTCTTTCGGAGTGCCTCATTTATATTCCTTTTTTTGAACACGTTCCTAAGATTTCAACAAAGAAAATTAATCTTAGTC
>JAAYDO010000063.1 GCA_012729225.1 Bacteroidales bacterium
ATGTTCACGAGGTTATTTCCTACGAGGATGGTGCCCAGGAGTTTGTTGGGGTCTTCCCTCAGCAGATTTATAACGCTGGCACCCCTTACCTTCTCCTCCAACATATGAATAAGTCGAATTTTGCTCAGTGACATCAACGCCGTCTCAGATGCAGAGAAGAATGCAGATAGGCACAGTAGAAGGCAGAATAAAGCTAAAAGTATAGTCGTACTTAGATCCAAAACCAATTCCTCATCGCTTGCCAGAAAACACCGGAGATTCAAGACGCTTAACCATAATGCACATTATCCTATCGTCTATTATCACTTAAGCCTTTCCGTATGAATGGCTATTCCCATGGTCAATCTCGGGAGGATTTAGAAAAGCCTGATCGAGGATTTCCATTTAGTGTTTGCCTTAATTCGATCTGATTAAAATACATTGATTGACTTCATATTCTATCTGTGTCCTAGCCTATATTCTCTAAATTATATTAAATTGAATAATTTTTAGATTCTGCTGGCCTTAAATAGCTTTTACCTCTCCTACTGTGAACCCCTCTCTTCTTATATGGAATTTGAGAGGCGTGCTTTCATTCAGACATTATAAGATATTTTGCTTTAAAATTATAGTATATATTTTATGACATCTATGATACTTGTATAGTCCATCTAGAGAGAGGACCTTCCCGTCGAGATCTCAGCCCATACCGTGAACCATTCCATCTTCGGGGCGGCCGCCCACATCCTCCGGGGCGACGTCGCCGTGGCCTATTCCGGAGATCTCCGGCAGGAAAGGCGATTCGACGAGGGAGTTCGCAAAAGCGGCAAAGGAGGCGTCCGTCCTTATCATCCAGGGGACCCGCGCCGGGCGGGCCGATCCTCAAGACGGAGAGAAGAACGTTTTGAGGCTCTGGCTCTGGCACCGGCCACGTCGCTTCAACATCGCCCTGGCGTCCTTCCCGGCGGCGAATGGGGGGGCGGCAGGCAAAAGCCCTGGCTTCGAGAGGGAGCATCACGCCTCAGGGCGCCTGTCCCCAGACGGCCCGGCCCCGTCCGTCGATCGGATCGATCCGGACCGGACCGTCCTCATCAACACCTGAGGCGCGGGGGTGGTTCGCCGATCGCTTCGAGGGCGTGGTGCTGGCGGGGGAGGGGGTGGGGATCGATTTTTAAATGGTGTGGGGGGGCGATGCTCCGACTGGGGCCGGTAGGGCTTGAAAGCCGAATTCACAAGGTATCGATTATGTTCTCAAATTTAAATTTGCTTAGCAGATCTAAATTCTTCTTAGATATATTTAGGGATTATACAATAGAATTATATTCAAGATTTTAGAATGTCTATCTTCATTTCTCTCTAATTGAAAAAACCTTCCGCGGATGATTCGTCACGCATCTGATTAAAGAGTATCTGGAAGCGTTATTATGTTACGTTCTGTAAGTACCATATCGATGATTTTTAAAGGATCATTTGAAACTTTTGCGAGAAAATATGGATGTCGTTTAAGTACTTCATTTCCAACTGCGACCATATGTTTATGGCTATTTTTTAATATTTTTATATATATTAAAAAAATGAGAGTATTTTGAATTTTTATTTCGTTAGACCATTTCACATTATCCCCAGATCTGCAGAGTCCTTTACCGAGTGTTTGGACAACAAGTCTGTCTGCAAGAGTATAACGGGCTACATCACTAGGTGGCAGATTCCAGGATATCACTGGCATTTGTCGGACTATTCCACTTTTCAGTGGCGCCATGTACATAACAACTTTATCCAAATCCCATAACTCATCATTTTTAGAATCTATATGCTTAACCAGAGAAGGCTCACAGGCCGTGCCTATCCAATTTTGATTATTCGCATGATTATATGCTTCGACGATTGCCTTTCCAAATGACACTTTTGGCGCCCAAGTAACTTCCCCGAAAGAGATTGCCGCGCGAACAGGGAGGGATTTGCTAATACCTTTTTCTAGCATATCTTTTGCAAAATTGATTATATTCTCTAGACCTTCGGGGGTATTGTCAGCCCCGGCAAACACGGTATCTGAAATCATTTGATAATCTGTTAAGCAATTCCTTCGAGCACTATCTTCAATAAGCGTCGTCCATTGGTCAACCCGCTCAGATTGATCTGCTGGATCTAGGTTTCCAATGATTTTACTGAATCCAAGTAAGTCCCCAACATAGCAATACATTTCCTTGCTCATGCTACTTGCAGGACGTGATCTAAATTTATGCTTTACGAATCAGAAGCCATTTCTATACTCGACCTTACTGTTGAATCCTGTGGTGGTGCAAAATATTACGTTATCGCAGTATGGTGGTTTCAAAAGGCCACCACCATAAGATTCAACAGAATCCCCAAGCCAAAAGTATAAATATCGCCCCTCCATGACTATCCCCGATCCGGGGTATAGTATGAAGTGGCAAGGCAATTCAAAGAGGAAGTTCACCGGCGGAAGGCTGATCTCAAACCGGGGAAAGC
>JAAYDO010000211.1 GCA_012729225.1 Bacteroidales bacterium
CATGTTTATATTGCTGTTACGATTCATACTGCAAAGGTACTAACTTTTTTTCAATCATGTATCGTTTAGCGACAGTTTTTGGGTTAGCATCCGTACATTCTCCCCACAGGGTTTGTCGGGTGCGCCAAATTATTGTCTGTTTCGTGACCGTTACTTTCTTTTTCAATATGTCGAACCTCTCCATTAGCTTCAATTTGTAGGCTCTCTTTATTTTCGTCTACAGAATTTAGAAAAGCCTGCGGATACGTTACGAGCACATCTATTCTGGGGTCTTTTTCATTTGATCTTCCATTTTGATTCTTGGACAAAACATTAGCAATCATTTGAAGAAGACGGACATATTCATCAGCTTTTGTGTCATCTACCTCGTTTAAGTAAATATATAAGGTAGGAAAATCCATTGACTTTAAGTGATTCTTTTTTATATCGAATATTTCACAGAAATAATCACCATATTGCCAATATACATTCTGAAACTCATTGTATGACCATGGAACATCTTGAATATGAAAGCCATACGCAATCATATCTAATAGTATATATAATTCTCTATTGTATATTTGTTGATAACCAAGAAAAAAATAGCAATTAAGAATATCATATTCAATGAATAATTGTACAAAACCTTTTAATGTACGGTCGTTGTTAAATTCATAGCCTATAGATTCCAAGTATTTATATAATTCTGAATTGCAATCAGCTTTGTTAGTAAGTAGATTCACAAAACGAACCATCTTTCTTGCAAGAAGATAAAGTTCTTCATATTCTTCATTTGTAACCATTTGGTATTATCTATTATCAATTTGATTCCCCTCACTAATATAACCTGAGGATACTGAGAAAGACTCTATATCTGTTAAAAGTACATTAATTAATTCTTCATTTTGTTCTGTTTTCTCATCTGTGTTTTTAAATAGCATGATGGCTATTTCTTTAAGGATAGAAAGATACTCAGCACCCTTTAATTGGTCAACTTCAATTAAGTTTATGTAAAGAGCAGGAAACAGTCCAGAATTCTTATCCCTTTTTGCGTTGTTAAAGCCTTTGAGAAAATAAGATGCATTAGATTGAGAACTCGTATATTTTACGAAATCTTCATATGAGAAATGATTCGTATCAAACCAAAAAGCATACTGAAGCAAATCAAATAATACATAACAATTACTGTTATAATTTTGCTGATAACCAAGAGTAAAATAGCAATGAAGCAAATCGGAAAGTATATTAGAGCGTATAATTTTAATAAGGTCATTTGAACCATATACTTTTCCCATATTTTTGAAATATCTAAACAATGAATT
The DNA here is from genome assembly GCA_012729225.1 of Bacteroidales bacterium. GTDB lineage: Bacteria > Bacteroidota > Bacteroidia > Bacteroidales > Bacteroidaceae > Minthosoma. The sequence continues at coordinate 1,302 of JAAYDO010000211.1, forward strand.
GTCCTCATTTGCAAATGAGTCCGAGAATGCCACTATTTCATTTACAAGTGGGTATATTTCTTCAAATTGATTTCTTGATATCATATGGGCTGTTTATTATCGTTATTATTACTAAGGAGACACTGTTAAACAATTCGTCTTTCAATAATCCCATAATTTCCGTTTGATAATTCCAAAAACCATTCCATTTCAGAGCGGCTTAATTTTGTACGCAAAGTTTCCAAACAGTTGTCATTGTTAAAACTACACTTGGGAAATATCTTAAAAACAAGGTTTACTAGTAATTCTAGTAGCATATTTCTTATTAATAACAGGAAAGAAACATTCTGTACAGTAGCAACAGTCCCCAAACTATACAAGCCCAATCCGTGTGCAAATTGGGACAAATACTCAAGATATGCTACGATGTTGGGGGCGATTCCAAGTTTCTTGTATAACTCATGAAAGCGAAATCCATCCTTATTTGAGAAATTGCGAAATTTCCAATTACACTCTCTTTTGTCTATCTTGATGAACTTGTCTAAAGCTTCACAATTTTCTTTATATAATGGAAGTTTAGTAATTTGCTCTTTTATATATTGTACTTCTTCTTTGCTTTTCTCTCTTGCTTCCTTAATTAGGTTGTCAACGTCTTCCATAGAGTCTGTGAGTTTTATGAAAGTTAGGGAGCCATCCATTAGGAACATATAATGCCTTAATAATCTCATATCTCCATCGTGATCAACATAAATAAACTTTGTGATAGACAAATTATCTGCCATCATTCTGAGAATGGTATTAGCAGTTATATAATCATTATCTTCTAGTAAAACCCGACTATACGTATGATAACTTTGCAACATCGATGAAAGTCGCTGCACAAGATAACCCTTCAAGTCATTGATAGAACTTTTTGGATATTTGATTGTGAGTTGTCTTATTATCTCACGTGCAAATATCATCATTATATTAAACTCTTTGTCTATAGATTTTTCGTCCATTATAGTTGGTTGTTTGTAGGAATAAGTTTAAAAACATAACACCGTTCAGTTTCCATGAAGAAATCCATAATTTCCTCATGAGTCAAGGCAAGTATATTTTTACAACTCTTGCCATTGGACCAGGTAACAGGATTCAGACATTTAATTATTCCAAACATGAATTGTCAGATTTTGACCACAAAGATAATTATAATTTTTGAAATATAACCAAAGCATCTGAAAATTCTTCACTTTTTAGCCACATTTTAACAGTTGAGAGCGATTTGCAGACGCAAATTGCTACAAATCGCTCTCGATGACATTGTTTCGCAATGCTTCAGATGGTTTGTCCTTTCTTCTTCGTTATAGCCCCCAAACCAATCTTCTTTGTTCCGTCCCAATTGGTGAGCTGATCTGCACAGCCATTGGAGCCGCCAAGAGAAGTGTAGGTTTCTGCACTACATGACATATAATCAACGAAAGAGATAAAGTTGTCTATGATAGATGGCTCATAGGTCACATCACGTTCTGCAAATAAATGTGTCCAGTTAGTGACGCACTCTTTATTGAATTTTGAGCAGTCACCCCATGACACACCACAGAGGAAATTGTTGACAGCCGAGGTAACACCTTCCTTTGTACCAAGTTTCAATTCCATCTTATGGGCAACTGCCATGATGCCGTAGTAGATGGATGCTGCCTCTTTGTCGTTGAAGTTGGTTCTATTTGAAAGTGCGAATGCTCTGAGGGCAGTACGTCCTTCTGCGATGAAACGATTGAGAATGTTCTGGTATCGATCTTGCTTCTCTGCGGCAAGCCGAGCCTCGCGCTCTTTGCGCTCCTTTACCTTCCTTGCTGCCTCGTTGTACTCTGGTTCATTCCAAAGGGCATTCCATTTTCCCAGGAGGTTCTGGTACGTTGACCGAAGCGAGTGCAATTCATTCTCAGCATTGTCGGCACGAGCAGTTTCGGCATTCTTGGCGTTGCGCAATCGCTCTACGGCGTTCTCATCAATGAGTGTCAAGCGGTATTTGAGTCCATTAACTTCTTCTGTGAGGGTGGTTACTTTAGCACGAAGTCCTCGGATTTCAACATCCTTTGATGAGATGATTCCTTCCTTGGTCTTCAATTCATTGGAAAGGTCCTTGTTCGTGTCCCATAACATGCGGTACTGTCGTCCCAGGATCTCGGCTGTAGGTTCACTCTTCCATTTCAATCCCGATGCTTTGATGAAGTTGCCAATGGTTTCCTTGACACCAGCATCATACGACTCTTTGAGTTTTTCAGCTTCCTCCTTCTTGTACTTGCCTGGCTGAAAGATCTTGGCAAGGAAACCTGATTGAGCAGTCTTCAGTTCCTTCTGAGCTTCCTCTTTCTGTTGAGTAGCAATGGATGCTTCTGCTTCAATCTCCGCTTTCAGTTTCTCTGCCTCTGCGATAGCCTGTCTCGCTTGACGTTCAGCTTCCAACACAACCTTGCTCTTATGTCTGCGCTCCCGTTTCTCCTCCTCTGAGAGTTCTTGGTATGGGATGCCTCGATCCAAACCATACTTTTTGCCCACCTCATTATAGTACTTTGTGTGGAGGTCTGAGAGGTACTCAGACTTGTCTTTGGCTGTCTTGCCCCATACCTTAGCATACGATACACGCTCTACCACACCTTTTGTTGACTTAGCCTTGATGTAGTTGCTGCGTTCCTCCTTGGGCAAGGTCTTCCACTCTTTCGTTGACAGGACCTTGTCGGGATTGTCCATGTTGACATACTGACTGCCAATGCGTCCACGTTTCTTGACCTGCTCTACAGGAACAGTCAAAGCATGAGCATGGATACCAGTCTCATCACAATGCACGTCAAAGCCGATGATGTTGTTCTCGCCCCACATTCGGCAGCAGAATTGATAGGTGTCCTTGGCCCATTCATAGATAGCTGGCATCAGTTTGATGTGGCTGTTGTTTGCGTATGGGTCAGAGGTGTCAATCACTTGTTCTCCAAAGGCAAGTCGCTTCATCACGTCGTGATCGCCACCGAAGATGATGTTCACCAATCCGTTTGGACTGTTCTGAGCAACTTGGTTGGGATGCTTTGCATCCATGTATGGCTTGAAGGCCAGTTCATCGTGACGCTGTTGGAGGCGTTTATGAAGTGGAATAGGATTGGAACCAAGGGGCACAACCTTGCATCCTTTGGTGACTTCAAAGTTGAGGTTCTTGCGAGAGAAGTTGTAGTGATTATTCTTCTCCGTCTCAACATTCTTTGACTGGTAGCGCTTCTCGTCCCAGCCTCTGCGCTCTGCCTCGTTGCCCATCTGGGCCGAGAACGATTTCTTGTCTGCGCCAACATGGATAGAGGCGCGTGGTATATTCTTTTCCATTGAATACTTTTTTGTTTGAAGGTTCTACATTATTTATAATGTCTATAGGTGGAGGATGCCAGGTCTCGGGCGGTGCCTGAGCATAATAGAAGGACTTTTTAAGTGAACGGCGATAGCAAGTGAATCTAAAAGTCCCTATTATGTTTAGGACTTTTACAAAAGTCCGTCACACCACGCGGGACGAGACATCTCCATTGTTACAATTTCAGATAGCTGTTTTGACTGGAATGTTCCAGACGACCTTGACGGATGTAGTCATTGATCCACTTGGAAGTAGTGCTCACGGGATAGCCCTGTTCCATGGACACAGCCCGATAGGTCTCTCTGTCAAATTTGTCTGGCAGAGCGGCTAACAGCTGCTCCATTTTACTCTTCTTCGTGACAATCTCGCCCTGCACTTTAGTAGTGACTTTGCTCTGTGGCAGATGGGCATAGCAATAGACTGTATGGTAGATGAGAACATCTCCTATCGACATGGCGATGTCGAAATCATCCTTACTGCATCGTAATACGATTCTACTACCATCCTTTGGAGTCAGTGCAGAAGGATTAGGAGTTTCGTCCATGAACCTGATAGAGGTCAGTACCATCATAATGCGAAACACAGTAAAGGCCAGACGGCGTACCACACTCTGCATATCATGCGAGATGTCATCGACCACCTCCTGGTTCATCTGTCTGAAATGCTCATTGAACTCCTTGCAGTATTCCTTCGGGATGACGATGCGATATCTTCCACCACGGAAGAATGATTCACGTCGTTGTTTGTATAGCTTACCCAGCTGGAAGAATCTATCTCGCAAGGTATAGCTATCAGAATTGGTGTTGGCACTCTCGACAAGGACATCACGGAACTCTGCTTTGAATGGCATGTGGTAACAGGTGATACGTGAGAAAGTTCCGTCCTCAGCCTGAGGTGTCAAAGTGTAGAGTTGTCCAGGCGTTCCAGAAAGACAGATAGCAAGCATCGGTCTCTCGATGACACGATATTCGTCATCCTTTCTGCGGCTCAGGTCGATAGGTTCATGATGATAGCTCTTGCGGATAATGGTGCTATAGTCACCATACTCCGATTTCAGTATGGCGCTCAGTGTATCACATTCCGTATCGAATATCAGACCTATGCCATCGTTGTTGTCCAACTGTTGTATAACGGATGCCGCACTACTATTGGTAGGAATGAAGAGTGTACGACGGTGTGGAGTTTCATCGGCATCAGAAGCAACTTTCTCGCCAGACTTGTTTTCGCTTTTACTCTCCTTGTATTCTTTCATCAGTCGCTCGGAAGCTTCACGCAGTTCGTTGTGGATGGGAGCCACAATCTCGCGGCAATATTTCAGTGAGCCTTTGCCCATACCAGCATCGGCCATAACAAAGAAGTATAGCATAGGGTGCCAATCATCGTGATTGTACTCACCGACTACATTGTGGAGTGTGGCTGATATGCAAGTCAACGTGCCCATCAGCATCATGTCACGGTCATCTTCGGAGATGCAGTTGCCCAACACTTCCTTTAGGAAAGGTGGGAGCATGTCGTATATGAAGGCTGGAAAATGAGGAAGGGATTCTTCATCCAAAACCCACTTGGATTCTACTATACCCAGCTGGATATTTGGTTTTTTGGATATTTGGTTGCCAGAACCAGAAGTCCAATTATCCAAAGTTCCAACGACTGACTCTTGGATTTCTTTGGGATTGGAAATGTCAATGCCAGTATCTTTCGCCATCTGAAAGAATGTGGCAATAGTTACACCATCCCCATGTGCTGCCAGGCATTTGTTGTATTGCTTGTCTGCATCGCTGGTGTTATACTCTGCATTCTGCCGACTGACCCGATGGAAGAATCCTCTTCCTGCTTCTTGGAACTCACTTGTAAGAGCAAACCCAACTTTCAGCCAGTTGGCATAGCCGTTCGTAATATCTATTCCCTTCTGTTCGATAAGAGATACGATGCGCTCGACCTTGGCTCGGGTGTCTTCGCTTGTGGTGGGATATACTGACGGCACATTGCTGGTGTTACAGTTCTCTGTATTATTCTTAGAAGGGACATTCTCCCATTCTTCTGGTGAAAAAGTTTTCATCTTTGACGTTGTTGTACTTAGGGTTAATATAAGCTTCTGGATCATGTGGAATGAAGCAGGAGCGAGAAATGTCACTGCCAGATTTGTCTGGCTCTGGGTAACCATTGGCTACGAGATAGTTGAACACTGCATTGAAGAAACGGCTATGCTCCCATCCCTTGCGGAATACTTGGATTATCCATTTCAGCCCATCGCCAGAAGGAGAGCGAAAAAGGAGTTCCGTCTCAAAGCAAGGTTCATTGAGCAGTTTCTCATGCAACAAAGGAATGTCAGCCACATGGTCGAAGTCGATACAAAGCAAATCGGACTGCTGCAACAGGCCGTCCTTGTTTCGATTATGGAAGATACCAGAAAATGTGCAAAAGTCGAAGTTCTCAGCTTTGTACTTCCGTGCCTGGTCTTTGCTCGTGATGGAGCGCAACATCTCCGTTTGCTTCTTTGCATACGGGCCAACGATGTAGCGGTAGATGTCAGGAATGCTGATGCAGCGCAAAGGATCCGTGTTGCGGATAGGCTTTCGAAAGAAGGAGAAAGACAGTAGTTCACCCTCATTGACTCCGAAAAACTCCTTATAGATAGAATGGTGGTCACACATGGTTTCGTGTCACCTCCTTTCTACCTTTGGGGTTATTGGCTACATACGCACGTGCTTCATCGTAAATGTCGTTGACTGATTTGCGAGTGGTCTGCATTAGCCAGTTGTCGATTTCCGACTTACGGAAGAGGATGCTCTTGCCATTCTTGTGGAAGGGAATGGTGCGGTTACTCGTCCAGCCATAAACGGTCTGCTCGGCTGGATGGTTTGGGAGGTAGTTGCAAAGGTCTTGTAGCGAGAACCAGGCATCTGCCTCTACGTTGTTGTTTGACTGCAGAGCGTCGAACTTCTGTTCAAGCGTCTCCAACTTTTCTAAAATGCTTGCCATAAGCTGCGGCATTGCATCGAATGACGGTACTGTTGTACACATATTAATGATGTTTTAAGTTGGCTGCAGCGATATGCTACAGTCACTCTCTTTGGGAAGAAAGCGACTGCAAAAGTATCGTAAAAAGGAATGGTGATTTGGGCATGATTCAGGGCATAAAAGGAACATGCTTATCATAACCCCATCTTCTTTGTATCATGCTGATTATCAGCAATAATAAAAGCGAAAGATATGGAAAATAATTTCGTTATGGCATCGTTATGATTGGTATCATATCCTTGTCATAATGGAAATCGGCAACAAATGGGCAAATATGAAGAAAGCCACTCACACATGAATGTGAATGGCTATGGATGTGAACAACGTAAAAGTTACTGTATGCTTAGACCTATGGTAGCGGAATACGAACTATTTGTCCTTAGAGTTGTTTGGAGTTCCAATCATGTCATCAGTGAGGGTAATTTGGATGGCATCAGCGGCAGCATCCTTCTTTGCGTCAACTATCTTGGCATAGATTTGAGTAGTTGTTACCTTCTTATGACCAAGCATTTTGCTGACAGTATAGATGTCTGTGCCATTAGTCAACTGCAAGGTGGCATAGGTATGACGAAAGCAGTGAAAGGTGATGTGCTTGGTGATACCAGAGGCTTCTATCCATCGTTTCACAGGTCGGTTAATCCATGATGGGTCTTGTAGCCCTTCAAAAACAAGTCGGTCTGCATCTCCTCGTTCACCACATAAGGAATATGCCTGATCAGAAATTGGCATATACTCTACACCCTTGGTTTTCTGTTGAGTAAAATGGATCTGGTAATGTTCCTTGTCTTTCACAATATCGCGCCACTTTAGCTGTTTGATGTCACTATGACGTAATCCTGTCAAGGCAGAAAATAAGGCTGCTCTTTTGAGGATTTCGCTATCGCATGGTGTGGCTGCCAGTTGGTTGAGTTCTTCCAGTGTCAGGTACTCGCGCTGGCTTTCCTCGTAGTATATGTTCTTAACTTTGGCTGCAAGGTCAATGGTCAAGTAGCCATCAATGAAGGCTTGGTGGAGACCTGCCTTGAATATCGAGAAATAGGTGGATGCGGTATTGGCTGATATGGTTCCTGTCTTACTGCCACCTTGGGGCGCGTTGATAAGGTAATCCTTGTAGTCTTCGATGAGATTCAGGTCGATGCTACCAAATAGAAGCGGCTTCCCACCTGTATATAACTTCAGAAGTGCAAGTTCACGATTCCAATTGACTTGAATGGACTTGGAACTGTTCTTGTGTCGTTTCTCCTTCAGTTCTGCGAAATACTGAATGAAGTCGCACTTTGACCTTTCGTTTTGTGCAGCTTGCTCTGCCTCTGTATCTGTGTACAAAGCCTGATTATCGTATTCGTGCTGACGAAGGTCACGTACTTTGTCGGCAAAGATGCAGGCCTCCTGGTCTTTTTGCGAACGGCACATGATGATTCCGTTGGTATCACGCTTGGGACGATAGTAGGCTTTACCATCGGATAATGTTCTTCCGGAACTATTCTTATCAAAGATGGGAGTCGTTATATAGCGACCAAGTGGCTCATGCTTGCGAAGTGGTTTGTCTTTGCCAGGCTCAAAGACAGGAAAACTTTCAATGAGCAATGACCACTGCTCTTTGTATTCGGATTTGCGGAGTATTACCTTGAATACCGTACGCTTCATAGGAGTCTTCATAACTTGATGGATTTATAAAGTTTATCGATTTCTGATTTTGGAGCGTAAACATAGTTACCTATTTGACGGGTAGGGATGGAGAACTTGCGGATGTGAGCCCATACGGACGAATCATGAATTCTGAACTTCTTAGAGATTTCGCCGATGGTATAGCAATTCTCTGGTTCCATATTGTAAGTTTTGGGTATTGGCTTTTTAGCCGTCTTCCTCACCTTCTTTCTTCTTGGGTAACGCTGTTCAAGGTCTGCACGGTTCAACCTTAGTTGTTTTGTGCCAAGGTTGACAGCTGGAATCTTGCCTTTACGAATCTCGCGATACAAGGTGTCTCGTTCAACGCAATAAACGGCAACGGCCTCCTGAACAGAAAGGAATTCTCTGATGTTAGGAATCTCTTTAGCCAGCTGTTCATACTTTGCTTCTTTTGCCTCTCTGTCCTTCTTCCTCTTGTAGGCAACATCTGAGCATTGTTTGGAACAATACACAGAATCGATGGTGCGTATCTGGAATACTGCACCACAGATAGGACATTTCCTTCGAATCTCGTATTTTGCCTGAGCCATAAATGTTATATATAATTAGGTGTTACTACTGTTTGTTGAACATCACCGACCAAAGTGTCGCGTGAACGATTTGGTGCAAATTTACGGTAAAAATCCGAAAAACGGCAGAAAGTTACAAAGTTTAACTAAAAGTAAAATCCCGCATAACTACTTGAGTTATACGGGATTTCTATAATTGCTTGTTGTTTGCTTCTCAAACTTACTTCACCTCCTCAAAATCTGCATCCTGAACATCGTCTGCACCATTTGACTGAGTACCGTCATTTGGTTGAGCGCCGCCCTGGAAGCCAGCACCTGGACCTGCCTGCTGACCTGCAGCATACATCTTCTGAG
>JAAYDO010000045.1 GCA_012729225.1 Bacteroidales bacterium
AAAAAGAAAAAAAGCTCGTTTTCTTACCCCCCCCCTCTTTAGATGAAGTAATCTCTGTTCTTGCAAGGTCTCCTGACCTTGCAAGGGCTCTGACCGAAGGTTTTCAGCTATCGCTGTCAAAATCAAACATTTCCACTGGGATAAACTCTTATAGGGCGTAGCAATCCGCCTTCATGAACACCCCCACTCATTACTTAATGCGCATAGCTCTTATAGGTTAGCAGATATTCCCGCGTGTGGTGGGGTGGCGTAGTTGCCAAGTGCATGAGGTAGGGGACGGCTTCCATGCCGTCCCGAAAAACCTTTTTCCGCCCAAACTAATGCGCGTAGCCAAAACAGGCGGTGAATAATTTATTTACCGTTCTCGCAAGGTCTTCGGAGTGCGAAGCCTCCCTGTGGAACCTTGAAAGGGTTCTGACCGAAGGTCTCCAACGATGTCTACCTGTGGGCAGGTGGGTGAAGCCGGCCCAAAAACATGGGAATTGTGTTTTACTATTGTGATAAGATAAAATTTGTAATAAGATTATCCCAGTCCATAAAATAGATAATTAAATAGGAGGGTGTTGTTATGAAATCCCTGAAATCCCTGTTCGTTTGCCTGGTAATTCTATTGGCCATGCATTCAAACGCTCTTGCAGTACCAAACACTCAAGCGACACTCGACATCCTTTATGTTAAGACCACAGGAACATCCATCAACTCTTGTGCCAATTGGGGTGACGCGTGTGATCTGCAATCTGCCTTGAATTATATTGGTCCAGCTTATGAAGTATGGGTTGCTGCAGGTACATACAAGCCCGGTATGGTTCGCGAAGCCACTTTCCAATTGAAAAACAGGATCGAAGTCTATGGTGGTTTCCCCGATACTGGCGATCCAACCTGGGAAGACCGGGATTGGGAACTCTTTCCCACTGTCCTGAGCGGCGATATTGGCACAGGTGGGGTTATCGATGATAACAGTTATCACGTTGTAACTGGCAGTGGTGTAGACGGTACAGCTATTCTGGATGGTTTTACCATCAGCGATGGGAATGCCAATGGCGATAACTCTCCACATGATAAAGGAGGGGGCATGTACAACGATACCGGCAGTCCCGCCCTAACCGATGTGACTTTCATCAGTAACACAGCAAGGCAAGGCGGCGGGATGTCAAACTTTCTAAGTAGCACTAGCCTGAACAATGTCATCTTTAGAAGCAATACAGCCATCATCGATGGCGGCGGGATGTACAACATGAACAGCGGCCCCACCCTGACTGATGTAACTTTCAGCAGTAATACTGCAAGTCAAGGTGGCGGGATGTCTAACTCCAACAGCACCCCCATCCTGACAGGTGTTACTTTCAACAGCAACACGGCGACTGCCGGTGGCGGTGGGGGAATGTACAACACCGAAAGTAGCCCCGAGCTGACCGATGTGACCTTCAGCAGTAACACTTCAGGAATAGGCGGCGGGATGCTCAATGCTGGAGGTAGCCCCAAGCTGACCGATGTGACCTTCAGCGACAACACTGCAGCAGAAGGCGGCGGGATGTCAAACGTTGTTAGCAGCCCAAGCCTTACCAATGTCATCTTCAGCAGCAACTCAGCCAACTCTGATGGCGGTGGGATGTACAACAATAGCAGCAGCCCTACGCTCTCTAATGTCACCTTCAGCGGCAACACAGCCTCTTTTAATGGTGGTGGGATGCATAACTATAACATCAGCAGCCCAACCCTGACCAATGTGACCTTCAGTGGGAACACAGCAGATTTAGGTGCTGGGATGCATAATTATAACAACAGCAGTCCCACCCTGATCAATGTGACCTTCAGCGAGAACACAGCAAGTTTAGGCGGCGGTATCTATATCAATCTGTTTAGCAGTGTGACTATTAGGAATTCGATCTTTTGGGGAAATGGAGGCGGGCAAATCGAAGTAGACCCTCAAGGCGGGGGAGATATCGACTACTCTCTCATCGATGGTGGATGTCCGCTTGCTCAGGGTTGCGGATCCTCTATCTATACTGACCCGCTTCTGGGTCCCCTGGCAGATAATGGAGGATTCACCTTAACCCATGCGCTTGGAGAAGGCAGCCCCGCCATTGATACCGGCGATCCAAGCATTTGCCCTGCTACAGATCAACGAGGTTATTATCGTCCGATCGATGGGGATGGAAATGGAACTGCAACCTGCGACATGGGGGCATATGAATACGGCTCCAGCCCTAGGCAATTCCTTTTCCTGCCATTTATCGCGAGGTAGATGCTCCTTGTGAGCAAGGTTGACATCCGGGTGCCAATTGTCATTCTGAACGAAGTGAAGAATCTTAAGGTAGACACTTTTGACTTGATTTTATTAAAATAAAATCCTTCGTTACAATTAGGTTGACAAAATTATTACCTTCACCCGTTGCTGCAAATAGACGATAATGCGCGTAGCCATCAATAGCTGATGAACAGATTTGCACTTGAGTAGGGGAGGGCATATCTTATCCCACTGGCTTTAATTATTCCTGGTGCTTTCTGCAAAAACTTTATGAAGATAGAAATTAGGTACAAAAGAGGATTGAAAGTAGAGAAAATAGTTTTATTTAAATGAAAGAAAACTATAATAGTATTTACTACCGTCATAAGGTCTATTCAATATCCGCAAAGGGATTAAGGAGTACTTCCA
>JAAYDO010000210.1 GCA_012729225.1 Bacteroidales bacterium
CTATTAAATTTGCAGTCGTCATAGGAGTGAGTATTATTTGTATCTGTTTGATTTTCACCTATAAAGGTACAAAAAATATTTCACTCCTACAACTTTTCGGGCACTTTTCTTACGTCGAACTCACGTTTGGAAGAGTTACCCTGCGACACAACCTGCCAAAATTGCTTCACCCTTCTTCCACAGCATATAAATCCCAAAAGATTTATCCACAAATGATGACAAAAGACGAAAGGGGAAAGACTGATTGGAAAGATGCGCTAACCATCAAAACCCAACCGCACCATCTTCTAATTTCGTTGATTTCATGTTAAACAGACTCACACCTACGCATTCAAGCAATCAGGACATTCATATACAAGAAAGAGGAAGGCAACCACTATTGAGTTCGTAGTTGCCTTCCTCTTTTAATGGAATAATTATCTATTACTTCTTTTTTGTAGATGTTTTACGAGTAGTAGTGGTCTGCTTTGTAGCAGTCTGAATTGGAACGGCAACAGGTTTGTAGTATTTCTGTGCTTCAGGAATCCAGCCCTGGATCTGCTGAATGCGCTTAGCATCAGAAGGGTGGTCGCTGAAGATAGAACTTGAGCCAGTTCCCTGAGCCGCCATACGTTGCCAGAATGCAACTGCAATTTGAGGGTCATAGCCCGCCATAGCAGCAAAAATAAGACCGATACGGTCTGCTTCGCTCTCCTGACGACGAGAGAAACCCGAAGTCCAAGCCTGAGTACCCACACCAATCACACTTGAGACAATAGATTGAGTGTTAGGTCCCATGCCACCTACCTGCGCCACACCACCCAGCACTTGCAGAGCTGTCTGTTGCTTGTAACTATTGCTGATGCGTTCTGCCGAATGCTTTGCCACAGCATGGGCAATCTCATGACCCAACACAATAGCCAACGAAGCCTCATCCTGTGTCACAGGAAGGATTCCTTCATAGACCACAATCTTGCCACCAGGCATACAGAAGGCATTCACCTGATTATTCTGAACCAGATTGAATTCCCACTTAAAGTTTGAAACCTCATTAGCCAAACCATTCGTTTGGAGATAGGTTTCAACTGCCGTGGCAAGACGCTGCCCCACACGCTTTACCATTGCTGTTTTGGTAGCATCTGCGGATGATTTAGCAGTCTTCATATATTTCTCATACTCCTGATTGCTAAGACTCATCACCTCTTCATCACTGACAACCAATCTCTGCTTACGGCCTGTGAGAGGTACTTGAGTAGCAGTACCACAACTTGCCATCATGGCGGTAAGGACCACCATCAAAATCCATTTAACGTTTTTCATTTCCTTGTCAATTAAAAATGTGCGGCAAAGATACTGCTATTTATTCTTTTCGCCAAACATTTGCTAGGATTATACTATTTTCGCTCCACATATCCGCAGTCTTTGACATGCTTTACCTTCCTTCTGTTGCCAACGCCCCACTCACCCTACTGGTATTTGGCAGGGGTACATCCATATTGTTTCTGGAAGCACTTGGCAAAATAGGAAGGGCTGGAGAATCCCACCATATAGCACACCTCATTCACACGATAATTGCCTGTAGCCAAGAGGGAAGCCGCATGCTTCAGACGTATGACCTGAATCATCTCATTTGGCGTGACATCTGCCAAATTCTTGATTTTGGCAAAAAGACCAGAGCGAGACACTCCCAATTCTGATGCCAAGAAATCCACAGACAAATCAGGATTGGAGAAGTTGCGCTCAAGCACTTCCTCCATCTTATCAAGAAAGGCCTGATCCTTATCACTGATTGTCATGAAACGAAGACGAGCATCATGCACCTCCTGCTCCTTCTGAATATTGATCTGTTCTATTTCCTGATTCTTCTGCTCGTAGATCTCCTCTATCTCATGCTCTTTCTGAACATGAATCTCCTTTATTTCCTCCACATGTTTCTGCTCTTTCTTGCGAAGCAGATAGCGCACAAAGAAAAAGACAGAAGCAAGAATGAGTAACACATAGATAATCTTGGCTGGGGTATTCCAATAGAATGGAGGAGTGATGACAATACGCAAGGTTGATTCCTTGGAGCGTACTCCATCATTCGTTGTGGCACGCACATGCAACACGTATGTGCCAGGCACAAGATTGGTGTAGGTAACATTCCTGTGGTTGCCTGCATCAATCCATTCATCGTCAAACCCCTCAAGGTAATAACTATATGAGATGTCGGAAGGTTGCCAAAAACTCATGGCCGAGAAATGGATGCGGAAGACATTCTCACGATAACTCAAGCGAAGCTCGTCCAGATAAGGTAAGTCTTCAGGCAAGATGTCACCACCCACAGGAACAGGACGATTGAAGATGTCCAAACCTGTAAAGACCACTTGCGGCTGAATCTCATTACGATGCATCTGTTTAGGCTGGAAAGTGACAAAACCATTGGTCGTTCCTAAATACACACGTCCCTCCTCATTGCAATAAATGGCACTTGGTATGAAGTCTATACTTGAGATATTCTCCCCACGCTTATACACACGTTCCACCTCCTGCTTTTTCTGCGAATAGCATATAATGCCAGAGGAAGAGGCTATCCACAGTTTACCATCCATAGAGACTAAGCCATACACTCCTATTCTTTTTTTATACAGTCTCACCTGCTCAAAAGTATCCTTTTCACGGTCATAGCGGAAGAGTCCCTTCTCCAAACCCACCCAAAGAGTGCCTCGCTCATCCTCATAAATGGTATAGACAGATTCCAGTTCATCCACATTTTCTGCATTATGCCCAAACTTCTGATAATGCTTCCATCGACCATCAGGCATGCAAGCCCAAAGACCATTTCCGTCTGTGGCCACCCAAAGAACATTTTTACGATCCTGCTTGATGTCCATGACTGGAGCACCCACCTTCTGCACATCACTGAACGTACGAGTGTCTGGATGAAAAACACCCACCGAATGGAACGTTCCCACCCAAAGACGCTGCTGAAGATCCTTATAGATAGCATAAGAAGTAGCATCAATATAGTTGCCCTGACCATCCACAAATCTGGGCACATTAACCACCTTCAGCGTATTCACATCAACAATATCCATTCCCTGAGCATACGTGCCCACATAAAGGAGATTGCCATCAAGTTGCAAAGCATGGGCATTGTGCGATGTCCCATTTGGAGAGAGATTCACAGAAGTGAAAGTTCCATCTGCAGGATTGAAAAAGCACAGACCACCATCATCACTTGCAATCCACAGACGGTGCTGTGCATCCTCACAAAAACGACTGATCACATTGCCTGGCACAGAATGTCCATACGGTGAATGCACATACGAACTGAAATTGCCAGATACAGGATGTGTGTAGTTCACACCACCATAAAAAGTGCCAATCCAAGTGCCCCCTTCCCTATCCTGCATGATAGGATAAACAAAATTATCACTGATGGCATCAGCATTAGGCATATTACGATTGTGCAGACGCGCACTCTTGGTCTTCAAATCAACAAGTGCCATACCCTTGTCACTTCCCATCAAGAACCAACCCTCCTGCAACAACGTGAGACTATGCACATGATACATCTTGGTCTGCGACGGATTCATCTCTATCACTGCATGATGAGACTCTGGATCAAAGCGCAAGAGGAAGCCATTCCACCCGCCCATCCAAAGCCAGCCATTGGTGTCAGCCCAGAGAGCCGTGCCAGCAGGATTTGTGGCAGAAGCTCCAAAAGATGTCAGCAAATCGACATCAGCATCTTCCCACAGAAGTGAGAAAGCATCAAATCTGCCCGAACGCTCATTATAGCGAATCAAATTGTGTTGCTCCCAATTGCTGGAAACCCACACCATTCCCTTATAATCTATAAAGACACAGCCATAACTCTTTCCATCGCCAGGCGTGTTCACCTTGACAGAAGTCCCTTTCTTCAAATCAACCATCACCACTCCTTCGCCAAACGTAGCAATCCAAAGCCTCCCCTTGGCATCTACCTTCATGTCTGCCACATGCAAGCCCCTCTTTGCCACATTCTGCAACCCCTTGCCCAAAGACTGAAGACTGTCCGTGCGTAGCGCGTACATATATACTCCATGACTGGTGCCTAACAGCAAAGAATCGCCCCATTCCACCATCGATGCTATAGACAAAGAGCGAGTGTCCTCCACCTGAATAATGCGATGACCATCATATCTGTTCAAACCACGGGCTGTACCAATCCACATGAAACCCTTCTTGTCCTGCAGAAGAGCACGCACGGAATTGGAAGAAAGCCCATCGTCTATCGACTGATGAGTAAAAGTAAGCGTGGTGGTAAAAGCAGAAAAACGCTGTGGAGGCAAAGGTGAAATCTGGGCAAAAGAAGCCAGAGCACCTATCCAAAACAGTATTTGTAGAATGAATATGCTATAAAAAGATGACATAGATGTAATTTTGAAAATCTCCTTCCCGAAGGAAATGAATAAATCCACAGAATAGTCATATAGGTGACAAACGTGTTTCTGCTGTAAAGTTAATGATAAAATTGTACAATAGCACGCTTTTTCATCAAAAAATCGTCCAAAACCCATGTTTTTATACTATTCTTTCTCTCATTTAGACTTTTGTGGCACACCAAACAGCAAAAAAGCAGTTAATTTGCAACAGATTTATGTTACAGTACAGATTAGATTAGTTTAGATGAAATTGATTTGTTAGATTAGACTATATTTTTTTCAGCAGATTTATAACATCGGATTTTTGATTAGATAGTAATATAATAGGTGAAAACAGTGCACAGGAGTTGTGCACAACCCTTTAATCGAAGGAGTCATGCCCAACGATTACAGGTTTTGGTTAAAACCAAAAAACAAGAGGATGGAACGTGAGTTTAGTCCTCTTTTTTTATGTCCATACGTCAAGCTGTTGTCCATACGTC
>JAAYDO010000173.1 GCA_012729225.1 Bacteroidales bacterium
TCAGCTGCCGCAAAGAGAATCACCGGCTCGTCACCATCCATCGCCACCAGATCCGCTGTGGCATCCATGCTGCCGTCACCAAACGGATCAAAAAGCCTGAAGTCCTCAATAAGTTTTTCGTAGCCCAATTCGGCAAGTTGTGCTCGGGCTTGGTCCCGGAGCTTACCGGCTGCATTTTCTTTTTTCTTAGCCATTATTATTCATCCTCCTGCCGTTTGGGCCGATTAAAAATATTCGTATTCATTGTCATAAACTGTGACCGTAGAACCTGTTCCACGGCCGGTGCGCTTAGCCCGGTGGTTTGGGTTACTTCCATCACCACATTGGCAATCGGAGCTCCGGGTTTTCCCAGTGATTTGAAGTAGTGGAGCGTCGCATCATGGATCACGTCCTCATCGGATTTTCCGCTTCCGCGTGTAGTCCATTTGGAGCTGGCCAGATAGGGGGCCTCGTCTTCCTTCACCATAAAACCGTCGCAAGGTTCAGCAGGTGAAGAGCCGCCCTTGTCTATACGTTCAAATTGCGGGTTCAATCGAAGCAATAACAGGGCGCGTTCAGCACCGCCGCACTGATTCAGGTCGGGTATCGAAGCCGCAATGGTCTCAGGTGTGGCGGCACCCTCGCGGTTCAGATAATCGATCATTTGGGATGCAATACTCATTGCTTCATTTCCTCCCGGAAAAACTGCTCGGCAAGCTCCAATACATGGGCTTTTGCGCTCAAGGCTTCACGCCTTCTTTCAAAAGCCCGAGCGACACGACTGTCAAAATCTTCCCGCCAGATCACCGACAATTTAGGAACCAGCAATACATCGAGGTCCTTTTTACTGACAAAACGCTGGACGGCCCCTGTGGCAAGGCTATTCAACTGCGCCCGCACAATCGGATGAGTCATGGCAATAGTGAAATACCTGGGCGTTTCAGTGAAGCGCAGAGCGGTAAACGTGGCGCTTCCAAGAATCCTGCAGCCTTCGGCCGCCGTCTTTTCATCCAGATAGGCCACCTGTTCTCCGCTGCCGGTTGTGCAGATCAATACGTCCCCGGGATTTAGCGGCTGTCTCATCCGGGGTGACAGATCGGATAACCGGCAGGTCTCCACGCTTTCCACCATCATGGTGTTTTCGTTGATATGCTCGGCCTTCACAGCACAAACCGCTTCATCCTCGCCGATTCCTCTCAAGGTTGATGGAACCGGCTTGGCGACCTGAAGAAGCGGAGTTACGCTGCCACTTTCCAACAGCTGTTTCCGGAGCACCTCATTTGCGCAGTACGCAACATCCCATCGGCCACTCAGATCTTTTTTCTGAATCTTGAACCGGCGCGTGTTCGACTGCATCTGTGTCTTGCGGTCGATTTCCGCATGGACAGCCTGTATTATCTGAGACAGCTCCGTTTCCGACTCCTGGCTCAACCGTGCCGCCTTTTCATAAGCCGTCTTGATTTTGTTCTGCAGTTCTCGGCCTGGAAGCGGGATGGGAATCCCGGCAATATCTTTAAGACGCAACCGTCTCAAGGCTGTGGCAGACCGTCTGTAAGCGAGATCCTTCAGAATCTTGCCCATGCTGGGTGCGGACAGTATGGCCGCCAGATATTCGGGCACAACGGCAGGCTTCGGGCGCATGACCGTGATCTCGGAAGAAACGGTAATATCGTCAAAGCCCTCGGGCATAACCGCCGCCCTGAAGGGCTCGGCAGCCTGAGTAAACAATACATCCTGAGGCTTTACCGCAGTCCACTTGGCTTCCTTATCTATTGATGCGTATTTCAATCCGGAAAAATGGATATCGCACGCATCAAGGTTACTGAGGCGCAACATCGGGATACCCGATTCACATGATGTCAATCGTGAGCCGTCTGCAAAGTAGTCAAGCAGGTCCCCCAACTTGATGAAGCTGTCGTAATTACTGTTCGTAATGGTCCTCACCGTCTCTTCACCAAGGTAAAACCTGGGATCGAGGCGATTGCCTTTACTTCGAAACTTTTTCAGCTGGATCA
>JAAYDO010000157.1 GCA_012729225.1 Bacteroidales bacterium
AGGTATTAAGGATGCGTGGCTTACTCCTCATATCATGGAGGATATGCCAAACACAACAGAGGAACTTCGTGAGCGTTTCCAAAAGCTTCAGGAAGCGTATGAAGGTCCTGTCAAACTTCATTTAGCGGCTGAAAATATGCTTGACAATCTCTTTAATGAACGTTTTGCCGCTGACGACCTTCTGCCTATAGGCCCAAAAGGAGACCATCTCTTGGTGGAGACCTCTTACTATCAGCCTCCTATTGACTTGCATGGAACGTTGAAGATGATAATGGGAAAGGGATACACCCCCATTCTTGCACATCCAGAGCGCTATCGTTACATGGATGACCAAGATTATGAAAATCTTTACTCTAAAGGGGTGAAGTTGCAGCTCAACATTGTGTCGTTGGCTGGTGCTTATGGAAGACCGGCGCAAGAAAAGGCTCAGACGCTTCTTCTGAAGGGCTACTACAGTTTCTTTGGGTCTGACCTCCACATGCTGCCAAACTTCCAGGAATTCATCCAAGCCAAGTCGCTGAAGAAGGAGATAGCAGATGCTCTTCTTAAGATACAAAATGTGATAGGGTAGTGGACTTTTACATAAAGACAACAGCAAGAGGGAATCGACATCAATCGATTCCCTCTTGCTGTTTGTTGATAATTGATGAGATGAAAAAGAACAGAATCTGTCTTTAACGTGAGTTCAGCGAACAGGAAGGATGAAACAGTTGTTGCCGAGGGGCATCACCTCTGTTTGTTCGCATATTGTATCTTGTTTATATGCAATGATTTATGAGGACTGTGGAGCACTATGCTTGTGAGGTCAAAAACGCATCTATGGTTCATCGGCAAACGAACAATTGTTCATGGGCACTTGAAGCATTGTTCGTTTGCCATCGAAGCATTGTTCGCTGACCATTGAACAATTGTTCGTTGGAGCATGAAGAATGCTCCAATCATGCAATGTGTCAAATAGGGAGGATTTCCCACGATTCCATCCTTGCAGACGCTTGCTTTTATTTACCTCTCCTAATGATAGGAGTGGGATGCGATGATTCCATTGAATTTACGTTGGTCAAATGTGAGTGTGACTTTTCCACATTCGAAGACTTCACGTTTGCTCATGGAAAACTATTTCTTGAGCCTGGTGTAGAATGTCTTTGTTCCTGTTTGTGTCTCCACCAGTACTACCACAAGTGACCCCTGTGTGGTTCTGCTCAGAGGGATACGCACACTGTTGCTTGAACCATTGCCACCTTCTCCGATGAGTATTCCGCTTATATTATACACGAGCACTCTCTTTATGGAAGAGTTTGCCTCTGCGTATATATGGTCTGCATGAGCCTCTACAGAGATGTTGCTTTTGGCTGCTATCTCATTGACGGCTGTTGCTTCTGCCGCTTCTGGCAATTCTTGTCCATTCAGTGGAATGACAATCAAGGAACTGATGTCTGGTAATGCTCCTCTTAGGGACATCTTCAGTCGGATACTTTTGATGCCTGTAGCATCTGCTGTGAAGACTTTTGACTGATAGTCTTTCACCTCGTCCTTTGTCACGGTGAAGGTGAAGTTTCCTATTGCGTCATCGTCTGCATAGATACGGGCATATTGACGGTCTTCCGCCTGATATTTGAATACCAGAAGATAGTCACCAGCCTGCTTGAATTCTATAGGCCAACTGAAATAAACGACAGCGTTCACTGTGTCTGCTATGGCTTCATCTTCAATCGTGGTGGCTGGACCTATCAAGACTGTCACCGTGTCTGTTGAGGCCGTTGCACCATCTGTGGCTGTTGCCAATGCATGGATGGAGTGAAGTCCTGGTTGGGCGTCTTTCCATTCGATGGTGAAAGGTTTCTCCGTGCTTGTGGCGACAACCTCTTTGTCCTTCAGCAAATCTACTTTTGCGATGCGGTCACGCACATGCACCGCTTCCACAGGCAGAGAGATGGTCTCTTCCCCGTCATACATCTTCTCTTTGTCTATGTCCCAATGAATGGTCATGACGTATGGCACTTCTTCCAACTGATGTCCGTTGAAGGCGTCAAGCGCAATAGACACCTTTCGGTTCAGCGGATTCCAAGCACCGAGGTTATAGTCGTCGGTCAGTTCAGGCTCCCAATAGAATAGTCCGTCTCCCCCTGCCTCAATCAGTTGTTGCAGGAAACTGCTTAGGAAGAGGTTGCTCTCAAGTGGCTTGCTGTTGTCACATCCTGTTTCCACCACCAGCACAGGCATTTCATAGCGTTCCTTGAGGCTCTTCACATTGGCTGTCGCCTTTCTGGCAAGAATGCTATTTGTGTATCCAGACACTTTTGGATAAGCGGACAAACCGATGGCGTCCCACTTTGCGCCAGCATTCTTCAAACCATCAAAATAGTTGTTGAGTGTGGTTGCGCTGGCGTGCCCTTCAGCATAATGAAGCACCACTTGGATGTTCTCGTCCAAAGCCTTGATGGCATCATAAGCACTGTTGAAGAACTTCACGAAATTGTCCTTTCCTGTATTGAGTTTCCCTTCAGGCCAAAGCATACCTTCGTCCATCTGATAGCCCACCTGCACCCAGCGGAGTGCCACACCTGTTTCCTTGATGGCTTTCACCACAGCAGTGGTATGGTCGCTCACATCTTTAGCCAAAGCATCCGCATCGTGAGTGTTCCATGCAGCAGGCTTTTTCTGAGACCCCATGTCTTTCAGGTTATCAACATAGTGGATGGTGAGCATCACATTCATGTTCAATGCTTTGGCCTGGTTAGCCAGCCCTTTCGCATAAGAAAGGCTGGCAGTTCCTGTGGATGAAACCACCACGCTGATTCTCACGCTGTTCATGCCTTCCTCTTCCTTCAGAATTGTCATGGCAGGACGACGAGCACCATCTCTGTTGCAGAATGTCTTTCCCGCCTGCGTCTGCTGGGTCAGCATGCTGAGGTCTGCGCCAAAAGCAAAGGTGTTTTCAGCAGCCTGTCGGTCAAAGACTTGGTTTGCCACAGTGATATAGTCTTTGAACGGACTTTCATAATCCACAGTGCCAAAGTTTTGGTGTTGTATGTTCCAACTTGGGAAATCCTTTTTGTCAGGCATCAGGAAAGTGCGTGCGTTTCCATCAAATCCCTTCAAGTGCCAATTCATCCACTTGATGGCAAGGCGTCCAAATTCGCCTCCTCCAGGATTCCAGTACGTTCCTCCATGACCTGCTGTGGGCAGATCTGCCCATACCACAGGCACATTCTTGATGTTTCCGAAGTCACTTCTCGCATTGCCATAAGCCACGTCGTCAGGACCTCCAGTCATGTAGATGATAGGGCAATGCAGTTGCTTCAGCGTCTGGGGCGATGCTCCGCCCATAGACATGCCTCCCATGCCTGCATTCATGATGAGAAGCGTCTTGACACGACTGTTGGCGCAGTTGGCAATTGCCTGGGCACCGCCGCAAGAGTGACCTGCCAGGGCAATGTTGTTTGCGTCGATAGCCTGATAATAGTCGCTGGAAGGGTCTGCCGCCTGATTGACAAGCCAGTTGATGATTGTCACTACTTGCCTCTCGTTCGACCCGCCATCCTCGCGGTCGTTGTCATTCACTTTCATCTTGCCAATAGCCATCACCATATATCCTTGGGAAGCCATCTCGTTCAGCATTCGCTCGTAGCCTTTGGAGTTGTCGGAACATGCTCCATTGCACCAGATGAGGATGGGGAGTTTTCCTTCATGCCGTGCTGCCGCTTTCACAAATCGTGGACGATAAACAGTGTAGTCTGGCATTGTTTTTTCTGTGGCAATCACGGCTCTATATCTGCCGCCACCGCCATTGTCAATCACTTTCTGTCTGCTGATTTGTTCGCTTACATAGTCTTCTTGGGACGATTCTTGTGCCCATAAAGATACGGTTGTGGTCAATAGCGCCACTCCAAACAATAGTTTCTTAATCATAGGTTTTGTTGTTTGATTTTAGATTAGTGTGCTTTCTGCCACAAAGATAGTATATTTTTCTTTAACTTACTTCGTTTTCAAGTAAAAAATGTTTAGATGAGCCATCAAAGGTGAAAAGAAAGTGAAGTAATCTCCCCATAATGCATCCTTTTGTTAGCATTTTCCTTTTCTCATCCTTCGAGATGCCTTCGAGATGCCTTCGAGACGCTTATAGGATGATGGGGATGAGAAAATGGACTGAAATGATGGATGGTTTTTTAAGATGATTGAGCCTTTCTCGCTGCTCCAACATAGATGAGCAGGAGCACATTCATCATCAGCGCATAGATGATGGCTGGAATGGCAATCGTCTCGTCGTTGAACACGAGCGGGCTACAAGCCACGGCGATAGCTTGAGCCGCATTCTGCATGCCCACCTCAATGACAATGGTGCGACGTTCTGTGCCAGCCAGGCGCATCAGCCATGACAGAAGTGCGCCACCACCCATGGCAAGGAGAATCAGCACCGTGATGCAGAGTCCGAGATGAGGAAACTCACGTATGATGGTTTCCCTGTGCTGGAGGAAGAAGACTGTGGCAAGGAGGATGAGGGCAGGGAAGGCGCAACGCTTCAACACATTGTGAATGCGGTTGGCCGCCTGAGTCCATTTCATGCCCACCATCAGACCTATGGAAATCGGGACGGCCATGAGGACAAGGTTCTGAACCAGCAGATTGCCCACAGGAAGTTGTACCTCTGTGCCTGTTCCCACACTGTTTGTGGTCCATGCCATGATGAAAGGAACTGTGAATAGGGTGATGATGGAACTGCAAGCCGTGAGCGTGACAGAAAGAGCCACGTCTCCTTTTGCCAACATGGAAAAGACATTGCTCGAACTTCCACCAGGCGAGCAGGCAATCAGCACAACTCCAATGAAAAAGGCTGCTGGGAGATGAAACAGGTGTCCCACTCCACAAGCGATGAGAGGCAATAGGATGATTTGCCCAATAAGACCTGCAAACACAGGTCTGGGACGTTGGAGGATGAGTCGGAAGTCGTGTGGTCGCAAGGTCAGCCCAAGGTCGAACATGAGCAATGTGAGGATAGGCAATACAATAAATATAGTATTCATTTGATTTTCTTTTCTGGTTTTCAACTTAA
The DNA here is from genome assembly GCA_012729225.1 of Bacteroidales bacterium. Taxonomy (GTDB): domain Bacteria; phylum Bacteroidota; class Bacteroidia; order Bacteroidales; family Bacteroidaceae; genus Minthosoma. Next base: position 5,051 of record JAAYDO010000157.1, read on the forward strand.
AAAGTACGCTTGCTCTTTTTAAGCCTTTATTTTCATATTGGCTTAAATCATGGGAAGGCTCTCCCCATTAATCTTTCTGTACAAATCCAGCGCATACACATCGGTCATGCCTGAAAGATAGTCAAGTATAGCCATGATGCGTTCGTAGGTGTGTGGGCTGTCCACCTCGTATTGAGAAGAAACACGATCCAGCAGGAGTTTGCTATACACATGGGTGGGGTTCATCACAGCATTGGTGAAGAGATGGATGAGGGTGGAGATGATTTTATAACCAGCCAACTCTGTGTCAATCACTTCTTTGCTGCGATAGATGCGCTGGGATGAGACCTCCACGCAATGCTGGTAGGCCTTGCGGATGAGTGGGGAGGCGTGGTCGATCAAAGAGCCCTCAAATGTTCCATTGAGAATGGCTTCCTCGTTTTCCAGAAATACATTCACACACTCCTTTTCGAGTGCTCCAATGGCACACGAGCGGAAATACACCACGCTCTCATTCTTGTCATCCACATCTTGAGAGCGCATGATGATATGTTCACGCTTTTCTGCGGGCAGAAAGCCCAGCATGAGCTCTCGTGTCTCTTCGAAAGAGAGAAGTTTGAGTTTGTGGGCATCCTCTATGTCCATGATTTCATAGCAGATGTCATCGGCTGCTTCCACAAGGAAAGCGAAAGGATGACGAAACCACCCCTCGCCTTTTCTTCCTAATCCGAGATGAGTGGCTATGCGGTCGTAGAGTTCCTTTTCTTGGGTGAAGTAGCCAAACTTCTGCTTGGTGGCAGATGTGGCAGGGAAGGGATATTTCACGATGCTTGAAAGGGTGGAGTAGGTCAGCACGAATCCGCCAGCCCTTCGTCCCTTGAACTGGTGAGTGAGCAAGCGGAAGGCGTTGGCATTGCCATCAAAGTGAGTGATGTCTGCCCATTGCTCTGGTGTGAGTTGCTTCTTGTACTCAATTCCTTGCTCTTCAAGAAAATAAGAGGCAATGGCACGTTCGCCCGAATGCCCAAAAGGAGGATTGCCTAAATCATGAGCCAAACAGGCGGCTGACACAATAGCACCAGCCTCGAGAATATGTGTTTCCGCCAATTCGGGATGACGCTCCACTAATGCATGAGCCACATCATCGCCCAGGCTTCGTCCCACACTCGACACCTCAAGAGAGTGGGTGAGACGGTTATGGACAAAGATACTTCCCGGAAGAGGGAAGACTTGTGTCTTGTTCTGTAGTCTGCGGAAAGGGGCAGAAAAGATGAGTCGGTCGTAGTCCCGCTTGAACTCCGTGCGCTCGTCTGTTCGGCAGAGACAGAGGTTCTCTTGCCCGAGCCTCTTATTGGAGATGAGTTGTTGCCAGTTCATAAATATCGTGCTTTAACATGCTTTAAGCATCATTTTGGTGCAAAGGTAGTGATTTTCTACTAATTTTTTTCTACCTTTGCAGCATAAATATAAGAATATGGAAGTGAAAGTCATCAATCGTTCGCATCACGAACTACCACAATACGCCACCCCTCAGTCGGCTGGTATGGATTTACGTGCTAATCTCGATGCGCCAATCACTTTGGCACCTCTGGCTCGCACGCTTGTTCCCACAGGTCTTTTCATGGCTTTGCCAGTAGGCTATGAGGCGCAGGTTCGCCCTCGCTCGGGATTGGCCATAAAGAAGGGCATTACTGTGCTCAACACACCGGGCACGATTGATGCAGATTACCGTGGAGAGATTTGCGTGATTCTTGTCAATCTCTCCAATGAGCCTTTTGTGATCAACGATGGTGAACGCATTGCTCAGATGGTGATAGCCAAGCATGAACAGCCCACTTTAGTGTCGGTAGATGTGCTTGACGAGACAGAGCGCGGCGCAGGAGGCTTCGGTCATAGTGGTGTGAAATAAGTGGATGGTGAGAAAAACAATGTTTTCAATGAATAGTTGTATGTCCTTTATTGAAAGAGTGAGAGGTGGGCTTAGTGTGCTGTGCCTCTTTTTCTTCATGTTGGTGGGACAGGTAAATGCTCAGTCGCCTAAGTTTGACTACATCTTTCAGGAGGCGATGCGTCAGAAATTGGCAAATCATCATGATGTAGCCATTGACCTTTTGGACTATTGCCGACAACTCAATCCCGAATCGGGAGTGGTGTTGTATGAACTGTCAGAGCTTTATCGTTATGCCAAAAATGACACGCTGGCTATCCAGTCGCTGCAAGAAGCCTGCCGACTTTACCCTGACAACTATTGGTATAAGGATCGCTTGGTCACCTATTATCTCAGCAATCGTCGTGAGGCAGAGGCCTTGCAGGCGGTGGAAGAGATGTCGCTCCGTTTCCCAGAAAAGAGTGGTGTGCTGATGTTACTGCTCCAGTTGTATGAGCAGAAGAGTGACTTTGCCAATATGGTGAAGGTGCTTGACAAGATTGAGGTGAAGGAAGGAAAAAGCGAACAGCTTTCCATGGAAAAGTTTCGTTTGTTCTTGCAGATGAAGGATGAGAAGCGTGCTTTTGAGGAGATGCGAAATTTGGCCAATGAATTTCCCAACGACTTACGTTATCAGGTGGTGATAGGTGACCTCTATCTGGATGCTGACAAGCGCGAGGAGGCACTGAAGCAGTTTAAGATGGTGGAAGCCAAGGACTCCAGCAATGTGGCTTTGCTGATGTCAATGGCAAATTACTACCACATGACGGGCGATACAGACCGCTATCAGCAATACATGACGAAGATGCTCACCAATGAGAATGTGGACGATGCCACACGAGTGAGGATGATGACTGTGTTGGTGCATGAAAACCTGAACTCGGGTGCAGATTCCACTCAGTTGCTCACGCTCTTCGACAAGGTGTTGAAGCAGCCACAGACCACCACTGATTTTCTGGAATTGAGGGTGCGCTATATGGTGACTAAAAAGATGGAAGCCAATGCTGTGAAACCTTATCTGCGTGAAATCCTAAAGGTGGATCCAGAGAATAATATGGCTCGTCAGCAGTTGTTGGCTTATGCCATAGAGGAGAATGACACGACAGGTATTGTGGATATTTGTAAGCCCGCTGTGGACTATCATTCTTCTGATCCTGTATTCTACTATTACTTAGGTGTGAGCTATTTTCAACAGGAAGAGAAGCAAAAGGCTGTGGAGGTTTTCCGAAAGGGATTGACCCATGTGGAGGAAAGTGACCATGCCAACAAACTTCAGTTGCGTGTGAACATGTATGCTCTCATGGGCGATATTTACCATGGTCTCGGTCGAGATGAGGAGGCTTTCCAGGCTTATGACTCTTGTTTGGTGTATAAGCAAGATGATGCTATGGTGCTTAATAATTATGCCTACTATCTTTCTCTTCGAAAGAAGGATCTGGATAGGGCAGAGCAGATGAGCAAGCGCGCCAACGAACTTGAGCCAGACAATTCCATCTATCTTGACACGTATGCTTGGGTGCTTTTCCAGCAGAAACGCTATGCCGAGGCAAAGGTGCAGATGGATAGAGTGCTGGAATTGATGGAGAGGGACGGTGAGGAACTGGACGGTGATGTTCGTGAACATGTAAAACAGATTAACAAAAAAGTGAAGAAATGAAGAAACTGATATTGTTCCTTTTGCCAGCCATTCTATTGTTGGCATCTTGTCATTCCACCAAAAAGGGTGTGAAGGATCAGGACAAAAAGAAGCCTGATACCACAGTGATAACCACCCAACCTTCTACGAAGACAGGTGAACAGGATGCCGATAAGGGCAAGGCCTTGATTGCTGATGGCACAAACTTCACCTCAAAGGTGAAAGTGACAATTACGCAGGATGGTAAGAAGATTTCCACAAATGGGAATCTGCGCATGCGCTATAATGATGTGATTCAGATCACTTTGGTCGATCCGTTGTTGGGTATTGCCGAGGTGGGCAGAATGGAACTCTCTCCAAACAGAGTGCTGGTGATTGACCGCATCAACCGTCGCTATGCCGACACCAACTATGATGAGTTCTCTGCTCTGAAGTCTCGCAATATTGACTATAGGAGCATTCAGGACTTCTTCTGGAAAGAGGCTCAGGGCGGGAATCAGTTCTCTTATGATATTCCAGCCAAAAAGGACATTCATCTGGACTTGAGTCTTTCAGGCAAGGGGGCTTCCTCCAACTGGGAGGCTCACACATCCGTGTCTGACAAATACACGAAAGTTGATGCCGACCAACTCTTTAACGGAATGATTGCAAGGTGAAAAGATTAGCCCTTGTCATATTATCTCTTGTCCTTCTTCTTCCGCTTTCAGCCCAAACGCAAAAGAAGACTACAACGGTGAAGCGTGCAACGACCACTGCCGCTCGTCAGCAGCCTCAGAAGAAAGTGGACCAAAAGACCAAACTGAGAAATGAGAAGACTGCCACTCAGCAGGCTCGCAAACAGTCGCAGGAAAGGTTGAATCAACTCAACAAGAATGTGAAGGCCAGTCTGGACAGTGTGATGGTGCTTGATTATCAGATTGGCAAGCAGAAGAAGTCAATTGACAGTTTGAATCATGACATCGTGGCACTTAACTCAACCATTGATACGCTCAACATCCAACTTGCCAAACTTCAGAAGGATCTCAAGCAGAGAGAGAAACGCTATGCCAAAGCCATGGTGTATATGCGTAAGAATAAGTCTGTGCAGAACAAACTGATGTTCATCTTCTCTGCCGACAACTTCACGCAGATGGTGAGACGATTCCGCTATATGCAGGAATATTCCACCTTTCAGAGAGCCCAGGGTGAACTCTTGAAAGAGAAGCAACAGGAGGTGAAGAACACTCAGAATGCTCTTCTTTCAGCCAAAGCCCAGAAGGAGCAGAATCTACAGGAGGTGGAACGCCAGAAGCAGGCTCTTCAAGGCATGAAGGAACATTGTCAGACACAGGTCAATTTCCTTAACAAGAATATTGCCACAGTGCAACAGCAAATCAAGACTTATCAGCAACGCGAGCAGGCTCTGAATGCAGAGATTGATCGTATTGTGCAGGCAGAGATAGAAGCAGAGCGGCGTGCAGAGGCAGAGCGTAAGCGTAAGGCAGAAGAGGCTCGCAAGAAGGCAGAAGCAGAGGCAAGAGAGAAGGCTCGTAAGTTGGCAGAGGCAAAGGCCGCTGCCGAACGTGCTCGCAAGGCTGCTGAAGCGGCTGAGGCTGCTCGTCGTTCGGCAAAGACTGAGGCGGAGAAGGAAGCTGCCAAGGCTGCTGCAGAGAAGGCAAAGGCAGATGTGAAGGTGGCTGAGTCTGATGTGAAGGTGGCTGCCAAAGAGGAAAAGGAAGAACGTGCCAAGTATGAGGCTTGGAAGAGCAATGATGCCAGTGCAGACACCAAACTCTCCAGCAGTTTCACAAGCAATAAGGGACGCTTGCCTATGCCAATCACTGGCAGTTATACAGTGGTGGGGCGTTATGGCAACTACAATGTGTCAGGACTTCGCAATATCACTTTGGACAATAAGGGCATAGACATCCGTGGGCAGCAGGGATGTGCTGCAAGAGCCGTTTTCAATGGCACTGTAAGTTCTGTCTTCCAATATGGTGGTTCCTACATCGTCATGCTACGCCACGGCTCTTACATTTCTGTCTATTCAGGCCTCTCGTCCGTTTCTGTGCGTAAAGGGCAAAGTGTCACCACTCGCCAGTCTTTGGGTGCTGTTGGACAAGACTCTGATGGCCGTTATGTGCTCCACTTCCAACTTCGTAATCAGAGCACTCGACTCAATCCAGAACAATGGGTGAAGTGATGACCTGCTTTGAATAAAAGCAGGCGAAAACAAAAATAAAAAGAGGGTGTGTCAAAATAGGCACATCCTCTTATTTGTTTTTTTACAGGCACGGCATGGAAAGATTCTTTCTATGCCGCTTTTTTGATGTAAAATCTGTCACAAGCACCCACGAAGCCGCATTTTG
>JAAYDO010000201.1 GCA_012729225.1 Bacteroidales bacterium
AATATTATATATATTATACCAACCCATGTGAGCAGGTATATGCTACCCTACTAAATAGTAAAAACTAAAAAGTTATAAGTTATAAAATCAGTGTGCTTGTCTGTCTTTTCCTGAATAAGATTGACTCCTTTTAGGCCTTGTAAATTGACACATTACTATCCATACTGATATGGTTGGCTATTACAACGGATAAGGTAGACTTTGTACGGAAAGGGGTGACTTTCTCCACAGGAAAGGTTTACCTTGTCTCTTTCCTATAAAATCGCACTAAAAGCATTACTCTCTCATAGACAGTTTCTTCTCATAGAAACGAATCTTGAGCTGTGCCTTCTCAAGCGACCGTTGAGCGTCCTTGAGGTCTTGCATCGTTTTGGCAAGAACAAGGCAACGGTGCACGTCATTCATCTGACGAGGGGTGAGTGGATGGCTGACCTGCTGAGATATATCCTCATTGGAGAGATCTATTTCCGTGAAAGAATACCGACGTTTGCCATCAATAAAGACAAGAAGCAGTTTACCACTCTCCTCCACTTCCGGAAAGAAGGTGAAGCCAGTCTTACTGCCAGCATAAGATGGAAGGACATAATATCCTGCGGTTTGATATTTTTCCTGTTTCTCAAACACAAACTGTTGCTTAAGTTCCTGAAGTTCAAACTCACGAAAAGTAGCAAGGCTATCAGCATAGACTGAGTCTGCCTTTGCTTCAGCCAAAGAAAGAGAATCCGAGCGACGGAGTTCGGCTTTCCTCTGCTCCACAAGCGAAGGTCTTTTCTCACAGGAGGAGAAGCTACACAAGCAACCTGCCACGAGCAGAGTTGCGATAAAAGATGATGATTTACACATAAACAGATATTTACCACAAAAGTAAGGAAAAAAACACAAACAGAAGAACTATCAAAACGTATTTTACATCTTTTCCCACCATGAAGTCTAAAAAATGTCTGGACAGCACCAGTTTTTTACATATTTTTTATTATCTTTGCAAGAGAAAGTATTCAAGGATGGTTGTACAGATTGAATAGAAAGACCTCACTCATCAAGAAAGTTCTCATCGCATGAATATCGCTGCTGAGCACGGTCAGTAGAGTAACAACTTGAAGCCATTGAAGAGCAGAAGAGAAAGTAGAAAAGGAGAAGAAGAATAGACACACTGAACAATTTCATGAAATTACTCACACACGAAGAAATACTTACACATTTAGACCATCCCTTTTTTCGTTTGATTTCAGACACAGCGGAAGAATTGGGACTGGAATGTTATGTGATTGGAGGCTGGGTACGCGACCTCTATCTGGAAAGACCATCCAATGACATTGACATTGTGGTGGTGGATCATGCCAAGAAGACTGAGCGTCCAGGCATAGCCATTGCAGAAGCACTCCGAAAACGACTGGGCAAGAAGGCACACATTGCCATCTACCGCAATTTTGGCACTGCACAGTTGAAGCACAAGCAGATAGAAATAGAGTTTGTAGGTGCGAGAAAAGAAAGTTATGACCGCAACTCCCGCAAGCCTGTGACAGAAGATGGCACACTGGAGGAAGACCAGAACAGAAGAGACTTCACGATCAATGCCATGGCACTTTGCCTGAACAGGGAACGCTTTGGCGAGTTGGTAGATCCCTTCAATGGCATTGCTGACATGGAGGATAGAATCATAGCCACGCCACTCGATCCTGACATTACTTTCAGTGATGACCCTCTCCGCATGATGAGATGCGTGAGATTTGCCACTCAACTGAACTTTCACATAGAAGACGAGACCTTTGACGCCTTGGAGCGAAACAAGGAGCGCATCAAGATTATCTCTGGAGAACGCATTGCGGAAGAACTGAACAAAATCATGCTTTCCCCCACTCCATCCAAAGGTTTCATAGAGATGGACCGTTGCGGGATTCTCTCCATCATCTTCCCCGAGTTAGTGCAGATGCAAGGCGTGGAGACCAAGAATGGCAAGGCACACAAGGACAACTTCTACCATACACTGGAGGTTCTTGACAATGTGGCAAGAGCCACAGCCGACCTCAACACGTTCCCTGAAGGCAATGGCACCTGGGACTCCCCCAAGGAGCATGTGCTCTGGTTGCGTTGGGCTGCCCTGCTACACGATATTGGCAAACCTAAGTCCAAACGTTTTGACCCCATACAGGGATGGACATTCCACAACCACAATGACATTGGCGTGAAGATGATTCCCAACATCTTCCGCAGAATGAAGTTGCCATTGAACGAGAAAATGAAGTATGTGCAGAAACTCGTGTTGCTCCACATGCGTCCTATCGTGATTGCTGACGATGAGGTGACCGACAGTGCTGTGAGACGCTTGCTCTTTGAGGCAGGAGATGACATCAACGATCTGATGACACTCTGCACAGCAGATATTACCTCAAAGAACGAGATGAAGAAAAAGAAGTTTATGGACAACTTTGTGACTGTACGCACCAAACTTGTGGAAATTGAGGAGAAAGACCGCATACGCAACTTCCAACCTCCTGTGAGCGGAGAAGACATCATGAAGATGTTTGGACTTAGCCCATGCAAGGAAGTGGGTATTCTTAAAAACATCATCAAAGATGCCATTCTGGACGGAAAGATTCCCAACGAGAAAGAACCTGCCGAGGAACTACTATTGACTGAAGCAGCAAATATGGGACTAACACTAAAAAACTATACACATTAACCCTAAGTAAGAATGAGACGTTTCACTCACATAGCACTTGGCTTTCTTCTGGTGGCACAAACAGTTGTGACACCAACCACTATGGCCCAGACCGCTGCATCACAGACCAAGCAAGAGGTGCTCAAGCAAATAGAGAATGTCAATGACCATTGGCAAAGCCATAACACCGCTCGTTGCAGGGGTTTTTGGGACAATGCGGCCTACTTCACCGGCAATCAGGAGGTTTATGCTTTAACAGGAAAACAGGCTTATCTCGACTATGCCATTGAGTGGGCAGAACACAATCACTGGAAGGGAGCAACAGAGCGCGATAAAAGCCAATGGCAATACAAGAACTACGGAGAAGGCATGCAACATGTGCTATTTGCCGACTGGCAGATTTGCTTCCAAGTATATGCAGACCTCTATCAGTTAGAGCACAGAGCAGAACGAATAGAGAGAGCATTGGAGGTGATGTGCCACCAGGCCTCCACTCCAGAAAGGGATTACTGGTGGTGGGCTGATGCGCTCTATATGGGAATGCCCGTATTCACAAAACTATACAATATCACACACGACTCAAAGTTGCTTGACAAACAATATGAGTGCTTCAAGTGGACAGACAGCCTCCTCTTTGACACGGAGGCTCAGATATACTACCGTGATGGAAAATATGTGTATCCCAAAGTGAAGACAGCCTGCAACGAGGGCAAATCCTTCTGGGCACGTGGTGCGGGATGGGTTTTGGCAGGCTTGGCAAAAGTATTGCAGGACCTTCCCAAAGAGAGTCCATACCGTCCTCTTTATCTGAACCGCTTCAAACAGTTGGCAGAGGGAGTGAAGAGATGCCAGCAACCAGAAGGATACTGGACACGCTCCATGCTCTGTCCTGACGACGCTCCAGGGTATGAGACATCAGGCACGGCCTTCTTCACCTATGGCATACTGTGGGGTGTGAACAACGGCATACTCTCGGCAAAGCAATATAAGCCCACGATAGACAAGGCATGGAAATACCTCTCTACCGTGGCACTTCAATCAGATGGAAGCATTGGATATGTGCAGCCCATCGGCGAAAAGCCCGACCCAACCAGAACCGTGAATGCACAATCGCAAGCACCTTTCGGAACTGGCGCATGGCTACTGGCTGCCTGTGAGTATTACCGCTACGTGAAGTGACTGGAAGTACTGCACATCAAAATACTGAAGAAACACATCATCAATCAACAATGGAAGGCGACCACATCAAAATCAACTATTGGCTCATCCCCCTCTCATGGCTGTATGGAATAGGAGTAAGCATCAGAAATATGATGTTTGATGCAGGTATTCTCAAATCCAGAAGTTACAAACTACCAGTCATCAATGTGGGCAATCTGACGGTGGGAGGCACTGGCAAGACGCCACATGCAGAGTATTTGATTCGTCTGCTCTCCGACCACTATCAAGTGGCAGTGCTGAGCAGAGGATATAAGAGAAAGACCAAAGGCTTTGTGTTGGCTTCGGCAGAAAGCAAGATGACAGACATAGGCGATGAACCCTATCAGATGAAACACAAGTTTCCACTGATACACATGGCTGTGGACAGAGACCGCTGTCATGGCATTGAGCAACTGATGAACGAGAATGTACAGCCACCCACAGATGTGGTGATTCTTGATGATGCTTATCAACATCGGTATGTGAAAGCAGGCCTCAACATCCTTCTGATGGACTACCACCGCCTCATTTACCTTGACAGGCTATTGCCCGCAGGACGGCTGAGAGAACCACAAGCGGGCAAGAATCGGGCGGACATAGTCATTGTCACCAAATGTCCCCGACGCATCACACCAATGGAATGCAGAGGCATTCTTGCCTCGCTACAACTAAAACCTTGGCAAAAAGCATTCTTCACCACCTATCGCTATCCTAAGAAGATGGAGGGATACGGTGAAAACCCCTTGCTTGTCACAGGCATCGCATCACCTCAACAGATGGTGTATGATCTCAAGAAGATTCTTCCAAGGTTTGACGTGATGAGTTTCCCCGACCATCATCACTTCACCCAACAAGACATAGAAGAGATTCAGCAACGTGCGGCAGGTCGAACCATTCTCACCACAGAGAAGGACGCCACCAGACTGCATGGTCTTGACAACATGAAGGTCATTCCCATAGAGGTGGAATTCATAGGCGGGAAGAAGCAAGACTTCGATGAGACGATTCATCAATTCATACAAAACAACTTACGCAGTCAGCGTAAACATTCATAAAACATGCATCAGAGCCCGACACAAGGCTTCCCATGCGTAAAATAAAAAGAAAATGGCAACAGAAATAGCAACGCTCGGTGAGTTTGGACTCATCAGACGATTGACCGAAAACATAGAGACTAAGAACCCAGAAACCAAATATGGTGTGGGTGACGACTGCGCTGTGTTGCAATACGGTGAAGACAAAGATGTGCTGGTCACAACAGACCTGTTGATGGAAGGCGTACACTTCGACCTGACCTACTTGCCCATGAAGCATTTAGGATATAAGGCCGCAATGGTAAACCTCTCCGACATCTATGCCATGGGAGGCACTCCTAAGCAGATCACCGTGAGTCTGGCACTCAGCAAGCGATTCAGCGTGGAAGACATGGATGATTTCTATGAGGGCTTGCGATTGGCTTGCGATGCCCATCAGGTGGACATTGTGGGTGGAGACACCACCAGTTCCCGCACAGGTCTGGCTATTTCCATCACCGCTATTGGAGAGACTGAAAAAGGGAATGCCATCTACAGGAATGGCGCAAAAGAGACCGACCTCATCTGCGTGAGCGGCGATTTGGGGGCAGCCTACATGGGCTTCCAGCTGCTTGAAAGAGAAAAGGAAGTTTACTACAAGCAGATTGAGACGGCAAAGACCGATGCAGAGCGCATGGCCATCTCGCAACCTGATTTTAGCGGCCGAGAATATTTGCTGGAGCGTCAGATGAAACCCGAAGCACGCCGAGACATTGTGGAACAACTTCGCAAAGCAGGCATTAGACCTACATCCATGATGGATATTAGCGACGGGCTCTCCTCTGAGTTGATGCACATCTGCACCCAGAGCAAATGTGGATGCCGTATCTATGAAAAGCAGATTCCTATCGACTATCAGACAGCAGTGATGGCAGAAGAACTGAACATGAACCTCACCACAGTGGCACTTAATGGCGGCGAAGACTATGAACTGCTCTTCACTGTGCCCATAGCAGACCATGAGAAGATTGAGCAGATGAAGGATGTGAAACTCATTGGCCACATCACCAAGGAGAGTCTCGGATGCGCAATCATCACCCGAGACGGGACTGAATTCGAGTTGAAAGCACAAGGATGGAATCCTCTGAAGAAGAAAGAAGAATAATCCTCTTGTCTCTACATAAAAAAGACGAGGAGGATTCAAATACTCATGAACTAAGACCTTAAAAACAACACTATTATGAGAGTAATTATCGAACCAAACTACGAAGCCCTCTCCAAGTGGGCTGCCAACTATGTGGCAAATCGCATTATAGAAGCAAACCCCACACCCGAGAAACCTTTTGTGCTTGGATGTCCAACAGGCTCTTCTCCTTTAGGTCTGTACCAGAACCTAATTGAAATGTACACTGCGGGAAAACTTTCTTTCAAGAATGTGGTGACTTTCAACATGGATGAATACGTGAACATCCCTGAAGACCACCCAGAAAGTTATCACAGCTTCATGTGGAACAACTTCTTTAGCCACATCGACATCAAACCCGAGAATGTGCATATCCTGAATGGCAATGCACCAGACCTGATCGCTGAGTGCTATCAGTATGAGGAAAAGATTGCTGAAGCAGGTGGCATTGACCTATTCATGGGTGGAATTGGTTCTGACGGACACCTCGCTTTCAATGAGCCTGGTTCTTCCTTGGCTTCTCGCACTCGCATCAAGACCCTTACTACTGACACCATCCATGCCAACAGCCGTTTCTTCAACAACGACCTGTGTCTCGTGCCCAAGCAGGCACTCACTGTAGGCATTGGCACTGTGATGGACGCCCAAGAGGTACTTCTTGTATGTAGCGGTCACAAAAAGGCACGTGCGCTCAAGCACTGCATTGATGGCGATATTAGCCACAAGTGGACCTCTTCCATGTTGCAGATGCACCCCCATGCCATTGTGGTGTGTGATGAAGCCGCATGTGATGAGCTAACTGTAGGTACTTATAAATACTACCTTGACAAGGAGAGAGGGAATCTGTAAGCAAGGCATAGGAAAAGAATCATAAAAGGCATTGGAGAGAGCAGACAAAAAGCAAGCAGAGATTGAAAGAGTTGAATCCGTCGGCATTTCATCTGAATAAAAACAAGAGGAACAACTTTTGTCGTCGGGCAACTCTCCCAAGAAGATGAGCAACGTCACCCCTTTCCCAAAACCTTTCATATCTCATTCAACAACAAAGATTTATGCAGTTCCAAGAGTTCCATGCTTATAAGCAGAAAAACGCACGCATGGTTCATGGATCATAGAACAATTGTTCATCGACCATCGAAGCATTGTGCACTGGCAGTTGAAACATTGTGCGTTGGAGCGTGAGGAACCCTTCGATCATGCGAGGTACGAAGTGACAGGGAAATCTGACTATTTCATCCTTTCAAATGCCTGCTTTTATTTTCCATTCCTCATAACAGGAGTTGGGTGTGGTGATTTCATTGAACTATCTCTTCTTAAGAGATTCTTCCAATACCCCAACTTGCCAAAATCGTTTTGCTACCCTTCCTGCAAGGAAATCTTTCAAGCAAACCAGCCGTATTTTACAGCACAACAAAAAAGAGAAAGAGTTGGGTGAAAAAGATGTACTAATCCATCCACACCCCACTCTTTCTCTTATTCTGAAAGGGTCAGACCTGCGTTCATTCAGTCTGCCAAGAAATCCTCAACGAGGGCACGAGCCTCCACTTGGGCTATCTCAAGATTGTCATTAACGACAACCTCGTCAAAGCGATCTGCCTGTGAAAGTTCATATCTGGCACGCTCGATGCGCTGCTCTATCACCTCTGGAGCATCAGTGCCACGACCTTCCAAACGGTGGCGAAGTTCCTCTATGCTGGGTGGTTGGATAAAGATACTGAGTGCACGATTGCCATAGTGTTTCTTGATGCGCATTGCACCGTTCACATCCACATCGAAGATCACATTTTCACCTGCTTCCAGCTGCTTGTCCACCTGCGACTTCAGTGTGCCGTAGAACTTATCCTTATACACTTCCTCGTATTCCACAAATTCATCGTTGGCTATCTTCTTTCTGAACTCATCTGGAGTGAGGAAGAAGTATTCCACTCCGTCTTGCTCTGTACCTCGGGGCTGACGTGAAGTGGCTGAAATGGAGAAATGCAGATTCAATTCCTCTTCACCTCCATCGCCCATGATACTATTGATGACAGTTGATTTGCCTGACCCTGATGGAGCGGCAAAAATAATCAGTTTTCCTTGCATAATCTTCTTTTGAGATGAGTGATAATATCAGTTCAATCTTTCGAGAGAAACCTTCGGGATGCTTTCGGGATGCCTTCGGGACGAGATGATGCCAAAACGCTTTAGAAAAATCCTCAAGATGCCTCCCTGACAACTTTACATGACGTTCAGAACCTGTTCCTTGATTTGCTCAAGTTCGTCCTTCATCTTCACCACGATATTCTGCATCTCTGCCTGATTTGACTTAGAGCCTGTGGTGTTGATTTCACGTCCCATTTCCTGGGCAATGAAGCCAAGTTTCTTTCCCTGCCCATGACCTTCCTTCATGGTCTCAATGAAGTAGTGAAGATGGTTGGTGAGGCGTTGCTTCTCTTCCGAGATGTCCAGTTTCTCGATGTAGTAAATCATCTCCTGCTCCAGACGTGTCTTGTCATAATCCACCCCTATTGTCTGCTCAAGAGCGTCCAGAATGCGTTGGCGAATCTTCGCCGTACGTTCCTTCTCGAAAGGTTCGATAGAAGTCAGCAGTGCCTTGATGTTGTCAATCTTCTCCTGAAATTTCTTCGACAGAGTAAGACCTTCCTGTTTGCGGAAAGCGACCAGTTCGCCTACAGCAGTCTCTACTGCCTTGCCAGCCATTGCCCACTCCTCCTCAGAGAGTTCCTCCACCTCTGTGTGGGTGAAGACATCTGGCAGACGGAGCAATGCGCCATACCAATCTTCGGGGGCAGGAAGTCCCAGTTCCTGTTGCATTTGTTCTATCTGCTCTTTATACAAACGCATCAACGCCATATTGATGGGGGTGGCAGCAGAAGCCGTGTCCTTTTCGACCCAAAGGACGAAATCCACCTTGCCACGTTCCAGTTGTTTCTGGATGACTTGTCTTATCTCCATCTCCTTCTCACGATAGACTGGAGCGATGCGTGTGGTGATGTCAAGAGCCTTACTGTTCAACGATTTCACCTCAGCGTGAATTTTCTTTCCGTTGTATTCTACGACACATTTGCCGTAGCCTGTCATAGATTGTATCATTGTTGCCTCGTTAATTTTTATGCAAAAGTAGTAATTTTAATTGAGAATTAGTAACTTTTTCGTACCTTTGCACATATTTTTATTAAAAGTGCACTTACGATGTCAGTTATTTTACATATTGAGACGGCAACCGAACTGTGTAGTGTGGCTGTGAGTCAAGACGCTGCTATCATCTTCCAAACAGATAATTTGCAGAAAGACAACAAGGACTCAGAGCCACAAGCAAAGAAGGGCACAAACCACGCCTCAGCACTTGGAGTGATGGTGGACGAGGCTCTCTCCTTCACCGACAATCATGCCATTCCATTTGATGCTGTGGCAGTCAGTTCCGGTCCAGGAAGTTACACAGGCTTGCGTATTGGCGTGTCGATGGCAAAAGGAATTGCCTACGGCCGAGGGCTAAAGCTTCTTTCAGTCCCCACCCTAAAGGTGCTTTGCACCCCAGTCCTTTTAGTCCACGACGATCTTCCGGAAGAAGCCTTGCTGTGTCCTATGCTGGATGCCAGACGCATGGAAGTATATGCCGCTCTCTACACACGTGCGCTCAAAGCCGTAGAGGATGTGGCTCCAGTGGTCGTGGATGAACACACCTTTGAGCAGTATCTCAATGAGCGTCCCATCTACTTCTTCGGTAACGGTGCAGAGAAATGCAAGCAGGTGATCAAGCACCCCAACGCACACTTCCTTGAAGGAGTGCCTTTGCTGGCAAAATATATGTCTCCATTGGCAGAAAGGAAATTTTTGACAGAAGACTTTGAAGACGTGGCTTATTTTGAGCCCAACTATTTGAAAGAGTTTCAAGCGACAAAACCCAAGAACTTACTATAAATGGATTACAATACAACAAGAGGAAAACTCATCATGCCTGAATATGGGCGTAATGTGCAGCAGATGGTGGAACACTGCAAGACCATTGCCGACAGGGAAGAGCGCATGCGCTGTGCCCACACCATCATCAACACAATGTCCAACATGATTGAGCATACAGCCAACAATGAGGATTTCCAGAAGAAACTCTGGAATCATCTTGCAGCCATGGCTCAATACGATCTCGACATCGACTATCCTGTGGAGATTGAACACATGAACGATGAGGAAGCACGCCCCGAGCGTCTTGAATATCCTCAGCATCACATCAAAAAGCGCAACTACGGCAGTATTGTCGAGAAGTTCACCCAGCATCTCACCACCATGGAAGATGGCGGGCAGCGCGATGACTTGACCCTCATGGTGGCCAATCACATGAAGCGCGACCTTTCCAACTGGAGCACAGACTCCATGAGCGACGAGAAGGTGGCTGACGACATGGCACACTACACCGACGGAAAGATACAGTTGAATCCTGTTCAGCACCCACTCATCAGCGACGGAGAACTCCTCAGCACCCGTATCTCAACCAGCGTTAAAAAGAAAAAGAAAAAGTAAACATGGCATCTTTCACCATAGAAGGAGGGCATAGACTGCATGGCGAAATCACTCCTCAAGGAGCAAAAAACGAAGCGCTTGAGGTCATTTCAGCCATCTTGCTCACTCCTGAGCCTGTCATCATCAGGAATGTGCCCAACATCCTGGATGTAAATAACCTCATCAGCATGCTCATAAAGATGGGTGTGCGAGTGGAGGAGATAGAGTCTCATGTCTGGAGGTTTCAGGCCGATGACCTTGACATGGAATATATTGGCAGCCAGCAGTTTGTCAATTGCTGTTCGGCACTCCGTGGCAGCATACTGGTATTAGGGCCACTACTTGCCCGTTTCCACAAGGCGTGTGTGGCTAAGCCTGGAGGCGACCAGATTGGGCGCAGACGACTGGACACCCACTTTCAGGGCATACAGGAATTGGGTGCTAAGTTCATCTATCAGCCAGAGCGAGGCGTGTATGAGATTGATGCCAAAGAACTCAAGGGCAAGTATATGCTTTTGGATGAAGCCAGCGTGACAGGCACAGCCAATATTGTCATGACTGCCGTTCTGGCAAAAGGCACCACAACCATCTATAATGCAGCCTGCGAGCCATACATTCAGCAACTTTGCCGCATGCTCAATGCCATGGGCGCAAAGATTAGTGGCATCAGTTCAAACCTCCTCACCATTGAGGGCGTGACAGAACTGCACGGTACAGACCACACCGTTCTGCCCGACATGATTGAGGTTGGTTCTTTCATTGGCATGGCAGCCATGACGGGCAGCGACATCACTATCAAGAATGTCAGTTACGAAAATCTTGGCATCATCCCCAACATGTTCCGCCGTCTTGGCATCATCATCGAACATATAGGCGATGATATACACATTCCAGAGCAGAAGCACTACGAGCTGTCTTCTTTCATGGATGGAAGCACACTTGCCATTGCCGACGCTCCTTGGCCTGGGCTCACTCCTGACCTGCTCAGCATCATGCTTGTAGTTGCCACACAAGCCAAGGGGTCTGTGCTCATCCATCAGAAGATGTTTGAAAGCCGTCTGTTCTTTGTGGACAAGCTCATCGACATGGGAGCCCAGATCATCCTTTGCGACCCTCATCGTGCCGTTGTGGTTGGTCACGACAACCAGATGAAGCTAAGAGGCTCACGCATGTCCAGCCCTGATATTCGTGCTGGTATCGCTCTGCTCATCGCTGCTCTCTCAGCCAATGGCACCAGCACCATCAGCAACATTGAGCAGATAGACCGAGGATATGAGGATATAGAAGGACGATTGACAGCCTTGGGTGCTGTCATCAAGCGAAATGAATAATCACCTCACCCTCATCCTTCAAGATAAGAATAATGATTAGAAAAGAAGATGTTTACCCGATTGGCAAGATGACCAAAGCGCACGGGCTGAAAGGAGAAATCAACTTTCAGTTCACTGATGACGTGTGGGACCGCGTGGAGAGCAGTTATCTCATCTGCGAGGTGGACGGCATTCTTGTGCCCTTCTTCATGGAGGAATATCGCTTTCGCAGTGACTCTACAGCCTTGGTGAAGTTTGAAGACCTGGACTCTGCAGACGCTGTGCAGATGCTGGTCAATAGCGATGTGTATTTCGAGAAGGCTTATCAAGAGGAACTGGAAGAAGAGGACATGCATATCTCTTATTTCAAGGGTTACAGGATGATGGATGGTGACAACGGACAAGATATTGGCATCATCGTGGACATAGACGACCATACTGAAAACTGGCTCTTCATTGTGGAGAGACCTGATGGAAGTATGGTCATGATACCTGCCCACGAGGAGTTCATATCAGAAATCAAACAAGAAGAGAAAATCATGGTCATGGATCTTCCTTCTGGACTTTTGGACTTATGAAGAAAAGGATTTGCATATTAGGTTCTACTGGCAGCATCGGCACTCAGGCTCTTGATGTGATAGCCCAGCATAGTGACCTCTACGAAGCATACGTGCTCACAGCCTATAACCACGCAGACTTGCTCATTCAGCAGGCGCGCCAGTTTAACCCCGAGGCTGTGGTCATAGCAAATGAATCAAACTACGAGATTGTGAAGGCAGGCCTTGCCGACCTCCCCATCAAGGTGTATGCAGGTGCGGAAGCCCTATGCCAAGTGGTGCAAGACGACCACGTAGATATTGTGCTTGCATCGATGGTGGGCTTTGCGGGTCTTGAGCCAACCATTGCCGCCATCAAGGCAAAGAAGGCGATTGCCCTTGCCAATAAGGAGACACTCGTGGTGGCTGGTGACCTCATCACACGATTGGCAAACGAGAACCAAGTGCCTATTCTCCCTGTAGATTCAGAGCACTCTGCCATCTTCCAGTGTCTTGAGCCAGGCAACCGCATCGACAAGATTCTGCTCACATGCAGTGGCGGTCCTTTCCGCAACTATACCAAAGAGCAACTCAAGTCTGTCACCAAGGCTGATGCCCTTGCCCACCCTACATGGAACATGGGAGCAAAGATTACCATTGACTCAGCCACCCTCATGAACAAAGGTTTTGAGGTGATTGAAGCCAAATGGCTCTTTGGTGTGAGGCCAGAACAGATTCAGGTGGTTGTGCATCCACAGTCTGTCATTCACAGTGCGGTGCAGTTTGAGGATGGTGCCGTGAAAGCCCAACTGGGCGTGCCAGACATGCGCCTGCCTATCCAGTACGCATTCAGTTATCCAAGACGCCTACATCTCAACGGCGAGAGATTGGATCTCTTCAAGATGAAAGACCTCACCTTTGAGCAACCCGACATTGAGAGATTCCGTTGCTTAGGCTTGGCTTATGAATCCCTGAAGCAGGGAGGCAACATGCCATGTATTGTCAATGCAGCCAATGAGGTGGCAAACAGAGCGTTCATCGACGACAAGATTGGCTATGAGAAGATTGCTGACATCATTGAGAAAACAATGCAACACATCAGTTTCTCAGCCAATTCATCATTAGACATATATTTACAAACCGATAAAGAAGCGAGACAATACGCTTCCACATTATTATAAATGGAAACAATTCTCATCAAAGGTCTGCAACTCATTGTGGCTCTTGCGCTCCTCATCATCTTGCATGAGGGCGGTCATTTCTTTGCAGCAAAAGTTTTTAAGGTAAGAGTAGAGAAATTCTATCTGTTCTTCGACTGGAAGTTCAGCATCTTCAGCACCTATAGCAATTGGTGGCGCAAACTGACTGGCAAAACTCCTGCCAAGAAGAAGGAGAACAGTGATGAATACGAATATGAAGGTACTGAATACGGTATCGGATGGATTCCACTGGGCGGTTATGTCAAGATCGCGGGCATGGTGGATGAGTCTTCCTTCAACGAAGATGACAGCCAAAAGAGTTTCTGGAAACAACTGCCCAGCCTGATGAAGAACATCATCATCAAGAACGCTGACGTGAAAGGCGAGAAATGGGAGTTCCGTACTCACCCTGCTTGGCAACGGCTTATCATTATGTTGGGTGGTATTATCATGAACTTCCTCACAGCTTTCATCATCTATGCAATGGTCTTGTTCACATGGGGTGAAAGCTTTGTGAAGAGTGAAGACATGGACTATGGAATGAAGTTCTCCGCTCATGCAAAAGCTGACGGATTTAAGGATGGTGACATCATCATCAAGACTGATGACAATGTGGTGGAATCATGGACCACTTCTGTACTTCAGGACATGTCGAACGCAAAAACGGTTACAGTGCTTCGTGAAGGCAAGCAGGCTGTCATCAACATGCCTAAGGAGATTTCTCTTCTCGACATGATAGAGCAGCCCGCCTATGCATCCATGCTCATACCTCTCGGCATAGACAGTGTCATACCAGGTTCTCCCGCAGAGGATATTGGCTTGAAGACAACCGACAAGATTATTTCTGTGAACGGTCAGAAGGTGGAAGATTTCAACGACTTCCAGAATGCTCTCTTGGCACTCCAGAAGTCTTTGCCAGAAAATGCAAACTTTGGCGACAGCCTGAAAGCACGTGAGATCACCCTCGTAATCAATGACTCCGTGACAAAAAAAGCAACGCTCACTGCTGACTTCACTCTTGGCTTTGTCAATGTTCTTCCATACCAAGACAAGATCACGACCAAGACCTACGGTTTCCTTGAGTCCTTCCCTGCTGGCGTGAAATATGGATGGAACACTCTCACCAGCTATGCTGACCAGATGAAGTACGTGTTCACAAAGAAGGGAGCACGCCAGGTGGGTGGATTCATCAGCATTGGAAAAATCTTCCCCGACGTGTGGAACTGGCAGAAGTTCTGGTTGCTCACAGCCTTCCTCTCCATCGCTTTGGGCTTTGTCAATGTGCTCCCGATTCCTGCTCTGGATGGTGGTCACGCACTCTTCGCAACCTTTGAACTCATCACGGGCAAGCGACTCAATGACAACTTCCTTCTGGTGGTGCAGTACTTTGGCATGTATATCCTGCTGGGACTCATGGTGCTGGCACAGATGAACGACATTCTACGAATATTCGGATTGTAAACAGAAACAGATGAAGATACTTGCCGTCGGCATGAATTATGCCAAACATATTAACGAATTACATACTAAAGAAGAGCAAAATTCGTTATTGAAAGAGGAGCCGGTCTTGTTCTCCAAGTTCGATTCGAGCATCATACAACCAGGCAAGCCTTTCTTCGTTCCTGACTTTGCTGACCGATTTGACTACGAGACAGAGATTGTGGTGAAGATAGCCCATGTGGGGAAAGACATCAGCCAACGCTTTGCTCACCGCTACTACAATGAGGTGACTGTGGGCATTGACTTCACGGCACGCAACATGCAGAAGGAACTTCGTGAGAAAGGCATGCCTTGGGAATGTTGCAAAGGGTTTGACGGAAGTGCTGCCATCGGCAAGTTTGTCAAGATAGAAGAACTCGGATGTGATGTGCAGGACATTCATTTCCACATGGACATGAATGGCGAGCGCCGACAGACTGGACATACGGCAGACATGATTCACACCATTGATTACATCATTGCCTATGCGTCCAAGTTCTTCACACTCAAGACAGGCGACCTCCTCTTCACAGGCACTCCTGCTGGTATAGGTCCTGTCAAGGAAGGCGACAGGCTGGAAGCCTATATCGGTGAACAGAAACTACTCGACTTAAAGATTAAATGATCAAGAAGCCATACATACTCATCCTACTGCTCACATTGGCATTCGGTGTCAATGCACAAACAATGCGTTATGCTCAGCATTCCCGTCTTGCCACAGGCAAATGGGTCAAGATACGTGTGGCAGAAGAGGGTGTGTATCAGTTGAATGCTTCTACACTGAAAGGCATGGGGTTTAATGACCCCAAGAAGGTGAGCCTCTATGGCTACAACCTTCCCATCCTTCCCGAAGCAGAGATTGAAAATCTCGATGATGACCTCACCGAGATTCCACTCTACCGCAAGAGCGATGGAACTCTACTTTTCTATTCTTGCGGACCTATCCAATGGAGCAGAGAGAGCGAGAACGACCTGTTCACTCATCTCAACAATCCCTACTCCCGCCACATCTACTATTTCTTGACCGAAAACACGGGAACTCCTGCCATCCTAAGCAAGCAGGATGCGGCATCCACATCCAACGACACACAGAAAACCTTCATGGCACATGAACTCCATGAGGAAGACGCCTACAGTTTCCTGAACAGTGGACGGACTTTCTTTGAGTCGTATGACTTTGCCAATGGAGCAAAAACATATCAGCTAACCCTCAACAGCACCTGTGCTGGCGACATCAGTTTTGAGTTGCAGTATGGAGCAGCGGGCAGCAGCACTTCCACCCTCAACATATCGGTGAATGACAACATCCTTGGCCACATTAATTTTGACAAAGTAGCCAATGAGAACAATGCTCGTGTGAATAAAGGAGTGGTCAAACTCTATGACCAAACGGGGACTACCTTCAAACTCAGGCTATCACAGTCCACCACTCCTAACCGCAGCGGTCACCTCGACTACATTCGCATGACCTACGAGGCTCAACTTTCCTTGAGCGGGAAGAACTTTCTGGTGTTCAACCCCATGAGCAACAGCACCAAACCATTTGAATTGCAAGGAGCATCTTCATCCACCATCATCTGGGATGTAAGCAATCCTACCGCGCCTCAAGAACTCACAGGCACACTCTCTGGCACTGCCTACAAGTTTGCCGCACCTCATGCCAACTTTGCCAAAAAGTATGTAGCGTTAAACACATCTGCCAACTTCCCCACACCTCAATCCATGGGCGTGGTGGCACATCAAGACCTGCATTCCCTCGACAACATCAACCTGCTCATCATCGTGCCTGCCAGTGGCAAACTCACCGAGCAGGCAGAACGGCTGGCGGCTGCCCATGTGGCACTGGACAGCATCAAGTGTGCTGTCGTGAGAGCAGACCAAGTCTATAACGAATTTTCCGCAGGCACTCCTGACATCACAGCCTATCGTCGATTGATGAAGATGCTCTACGATAAGCAATACACCACTTCTCCTCTCACAGGAACTCAGAAAGGCGGTCTCAACATTCTGCTCTTTGGCAACAGTTATTGGGACAATCGACTGCTCACTCAGGGCATGACCTCTAAGTCGCAAGACGACTACTTGCTCGCCTACGAGTCGGAGGATTCATGGTCACATACCCGATCCTACGTACTGGAAGAATATGTCACACTTCTCGCCGACGGGAAGGGCGTTTCCCCTCTTAAGGAGAAACCCGACTGCGGTGTGGGGCGACTGCCTGTCACAACAGCCAATGAAGCCAAAACTCTTGTGGACAAACTCATCAATTACATGAGCAATCGTGAGGCTGGTGCATGGAAGAACACCATCTGTCTGATGGGTGATGACGACAAGACCAACATCCACATGGAGGATGCCGAAAACGTGTTGAAAAACACAGAAAAACTCTTTCCAGACTATTACTACAAGCGCATCTACTGGGACAGCTACAACATTCAGCGAACAGCCACAGGCAATCGCTATCCCGACATCGAGGCAGACATTGACAAGACCATGCAGGAAGGTGCACTCATCATGAACTATACAGGGCATGCAGCCCCCTATACCCTTTCAAACGAACAGGTGCTCATCACTAAGGATTTTCAAGAATGGACCTCACCTCGTTCCCCTATATGGGTGACTGCGGCCTGTGATGTAGCCCCTTTCGACATGAACACCGAGAACATAGGATGCGAGGCATTGCTCAACAAACAGGGAGCAGCGGTAGCCTTCATAGGAACAGCCCGCACCGTATATTCCAGTCCTAATCGTGTGCTCAACCGTTATTTCATGTCGCACGTACTGGCTATGAAGAACAATGGTGAACCTTTCACTCTTGGTGAAGCCCTTGCTCAAGCCAAAGCAGACATCCTGGAATCAAAACGCACGCTCACAGAAACCGAGCAAATCAATAAAGTACACTTCGTCCTTCTGGGTGACCCTGCCATGCGAATCATTACTCCTACCCATCAAGTGAAGATAGATAAGTTGAACGGCAAAGAGATAGATTCCCAAAATCCTCCTACCATATCCGCAGGAGAAACCATCACCATCGAGGGTCATATCACCAATGCCAAAGGGGAAAAAGACAACGGATTCAATGGAACAGTCTCTTCTACTGTCTTTGACAGCGAAGAGGAAATTGCGGGCAAGCTGAATGCAGGTGAAGACATCAAGGCCTTCAAATACAAAGACCGCACACGCACACTCTATGCGGGTTCAGACTCTATCAAGGCAGGCACATTCACCTTCACCTTCCCTGTGCCACTCGACATCAACTACTCTGACCTGGCTGGTCTCATGAAACTCTATGCCATCAACCAAGACAAGACAATCGAGGCTCACGGCACCTTCGATGCTTTCCTCGTGGGAGGTAGTGCCATCGAGGAGAAGACCGACACCGTAGGTCCAACGATTGCCACCTTTGCTGATGGACACAACGTATCTGATATCAGTTACGTGACAGCCACGCCTACTCTCCGCATTGAATTGCAAGACGACAGTGGCATCAACACCACAGGCAACGGACTGGGGCATGACATCGTGGCCATCATAGACAACAATGAAGCCACCACCTATACGCTCAACGGTTACTACACACAATCTGTGGGTGACTATCGCTCAGGCACTGTCCACTACACCCTGCCCGCTCTCCCTGCTGGCAAACACACATTAGTGATACGTGCATTCGACACGCTCAACAACATGGGACAGCAGGCTTATGCCTTCGAAGTGGTGGAAGGTCTGGTACAGATGTACGACATCTTCGACTTTACAGGACGATTGATCAGCAGCAGTACCGAAAAGAACCCTATCCTGCCAAAGGGCATCTATATCCGTCGCACCCGTATCACCTCTCCAAAGGGCGACATCTCCACTTCGGCAGAAAAATTCATCGTCACACAATAAAACGATACGATTCTCGTTTTTACTCTTAGAGCCAACCTCAAGTAGGCATACATTAAAAAAGAACGAAAACAAGAACGTATAGATAAACATGAAGAAACTTCTGATTGCATGCTCCTTCATCTGCTTGGCCGCCTCAGTATGGGCACAAGACACGAAGAATCAGCTCAACCCCATCTATCATGGAGTAAACTCGCTCGCTATCGCCCCCGATGCACGTGCAGGCGGTATGGGTGATGTGGGTGCAGCGACCGACCCCGATGTCAATTCCCAATATTGGAATCCCGCCAAGTATCCATTCTGCATCAGCCGTTCAGGCATTTCACTCAACTACACCCCTTGGCTTCGTCAGCTCACAGAAGGAATTGACCTTGCCAACATCACGGGCTACTACCGCTTGGGCGACTACAATGCACTTTCAGGTTCTCTCCGCTACTTCACCCTTGGTGAGGTGTATGAGAGTTATGAGAGTATGAGCGATGAAAACGCACAGACATTCAAGCCTTATGAAATGGCTCTAGATGTGGCCTACTCACGCATGCTCTCCGAGACCTTCTCCGCATCAGTAGGCCTACGCTTCGTCTATTCCGACCTCGCCTACAAGGGAGAAGGATCTGATGAACTCAAGGCAGGAACTGCTTTTGCTGCCGACATCGCACTCTACCACAATGGCTACATCAATCTGGGTGGCCATGAGAGTCAAGTGGGATGGGGTCTCAACATCTCCAATATAGGCTCTAAAATTTCGTATGACGAAGGCAACACCTCAGAGTTCCTCCCCACCAATCTCCGCCTGGGTGCATCTCTACTCGTTCCCTTCGACGAATATAACACCCTAACCATTGCTGCCGATGCCAACAAGTTCCTTGTGCCCACCCGTCCCACAATGGACCAGTATGTGAAGCACATGATAACGACCGAAGGCGGCGAAGCAAAGGACTATGAGAATAACTACTCAGACTATCGCACATGGCTCGAAGGTGAAGGCTATTTCAATGTATCCCCCATCTCAGGTATCTTCAAGTCCTTCCACGATGCCCCTAATGGTTTCAAGGAGGAAATGCAAGAAATCCAGTGGAGCGTTGGTCTTGAGTATGCCTACAACAACCAGTTCTTCCTCCGTGGCGGTTATCACTACGAGCACCCCAACAAGGGCAATCGCACCTACTTCACTGTGGGCGCAGGCTTCAAGATGAACGTATTCTCCCTCGATGCAGGCTATGTCATCTCCACCGCCCAGAGCAATCCGCTCGACCAAACCCTCCGCTTCTCTCTTGCGTTCGACATGGACGGCATTGGCGACCTTCTCGGTCGTCGCCGAAGATAAGGAAGAAGAGAAAATCCAGAAGAAATTCAGTGCATATAAATATATGTATATTCCATCATCGCTACAGGCTCTATAAAATATAGAGTACTTAGAAAAACCAACACATCCATCATGGGAAAGATAAGAGTAGGAATGGGCTACGATGTCCATCAATTAGTGGAAGGTCGTGACCTGTGGCTGGGTGGCATCAAGATTGAACACCCTTTAGGACTACTCGGACATTCAGATGCTGACGTGCTCATCCACACCATCTGCGACGCCATTCTCGGTGCTGCCAACATGCGCGACATTGGCTACCACTTCCCTCCACAGAAAGGCAACGAGTTTGAGAACATCGACTCAAAGATACTTCTACGCAAGACCATCGAAATAGTAGCCACCAAAGGCTACCACGTAGGCAACATAGATGCCACCATCTGCGCTGAGCGACCCAAACTCAACCCACATATCCCATCCATGCGGCAAACCCTTGCCGAAGTGATGAGCATTGATCCTGACGACATCTCCATCAAAGCAACTACCAGCGAACACCTTGGTTTCACAGGTCGTGAGGAAGGCATCAGCGCCTATGCTGTCGTCCTATTAGAGAAAGACTAAAGAAACATGAATTCGCTGAACTTACGTTAAATCATTGGGAAGCAACAACGTCATACGGAAATGCGAACAATGGTGGCCTAATGACCTATTAGGGTTTAAGCACATATAGAAGAGAGGAATATGGAAGATTCTCCATATTCCTCTCTTCTATATGATTTTATTAACTTCTTGTTGCTTTTTCTCCTTTTCCATTATTTTCATGAAAAGGGCTTCCATCTTTTCATTTTGGAATGGATTGCCAACCATCAATACTTTTCCCTCATTATTCACAACAAAAGTATGGAATAACTCATTGTCTGGAATATGGGGATTACTTTGCCGAAATTTGTATGTCTCGTCAATATAAATAACGTGAGTTCGACGAATTCACATTAAATTATATACAGAATCGATGATATTTGATATATCGAAAAACTCAACGGTATCGTTCTCGTAGTCTAATAAATACAAAATATTATTCTGCATGTCAATGTCAAATCTCGTTGCAGACGCATTATATTCTAAATTGTATAGAGGCTTGCCATCATAACTAAAGAATCGTAATGATCTTTGACCATCTATTTCACACATTACTACAAAAAACTTTTCATAAGTTCTAACATCATAAAAAAAGTTGTTAGGTAAAGACTTGATTTCCGAGTCAATTTCCATTATTTGATTGCCTAAGCAAACTGTTTTACAGAAAGAACCGTCTATGTTGAAAATATTGAAGTAGTTCAAAAACAATGGAACCTGTATTATTCTGTTGTTTTTTTGATTATATCGCATGAATGATGATAAGATTGCTTCTCTTTGATCTTTCTCCAGATGAAATTCATTTAACTGATTGATTGATTCACTCACTCCATGTTCTTTACCTTTTGAAAATATTGTCAAAGGAAAATTTCCTGTGAAGTCAGCGTGAACGAGATGCCATCAATCTGGATATTGTTGCACTTGGCTCCAAACTCAACCTTCTTTATCTCCTTGCCTCTTACGATCGGACGTACATATGGCTTGTTGACGCTCACAATTCGATTTGGGATACT
>JAAYDO010000008.1 GCA_012729225.1 Bacteroidales bacterium
GGCGCGCCGATGGTACTGCGCCGCAATGCGGGAGAGTAGGTCGCCGCCTTCTTTTTCAGGGGGACGCCTCCGGAGACGATCCGGGGGCGTCCCCCGAACCCTTTTAAAGAGGGGAGGATGAGCGGGGCCAGTGAACCCGGGGGAAAACAGGGAAGGCCCATGCCTGAATGGGGCTGGAAGGGATTTTCTGCCTTAGCACCTAACGCCAGTCCCCATCACTCCTTCGGGAAAGGCACGATTCCGAAAGCTACAGAGACTGGAAAGAATCACTATATGGATAGTGGAAGACGGTTATTCTGAGGGTCTCTTGTGGTATGTACGGACAGAATCACAAGCACCGCCATCTGTTCTTATATCCAAGAAATGTTTTAGTTCATAGTCTTCTTCGGATCTGTATATGATGGCAATGCTATCCATTTGATAAGGCATGTTTGTGTGAAATCTTCTGTGCCGATATTCAGAGATTGCTTTGAGAAGATTCTTCATTTTCCTATAATTAATAGCTGTCTGAGGCTCTCCGTATTTGTCACTTCTTCTTGTCTTGACCTCAATGAAATGCAGGATGTTATTTTTTAGCGCCACAATATCGAGTTCGCATCCACGATGTAGATTCCAATTCATGTCCAAGACCTGGTATCCTTGCGAGGAAAGGTAAAGTGCTGCAAGTTCTTCTCCAGATTTTCCTGTTTGGAGCGCTTCTAATCTTTTCTCTTTGATTCTTCCTTTATAGTTGGCTATATCATATTCAACCTGTTCTTGAGTTTTATAATGACAATTGGATTGAATATGTCTAATTTCGTAATTTTCTTTCAGATACTTTCCTACAATAGTAAATCTTTCGCTTGATAGAAGATTGTTTTGTGCATCAATCATACAGATAACGAATTTTCTTTGGAGTCCTGTTTCGATACGTTTGACGCCTTCTTGAAATATAGGTGTAGAGATGGCTTTTTTATAAACAATGTTTCCCCTATTGTCTCTCACGTCCATTGGATAGAATCCGAAGTGCATTTGAAAAGACATGTGGTAGATGCCGTTT
Source organism: Bacteroidales bacterium (assembly GCA_012729225.1). Classification (GTDB taxonomy): domain Bacteria; phylum Bacteroidota; class Bacteroidia; order Bacteroidales; family Bacteroidaceae; genus Minthosoma. The sequence continues at coordinate 1,040 of JAAYDO010000008.1, forward strand.
TTGTTCAGTATAGTTTTTAATTCTTCTTGTTTCTCTCCTGAATTTATTCTGCAATCTAATACACAGTTGATATGATAGGGCTGAAGGAGTCCTATTAGTTCCATTGGACTTATATGCGTATTTCCGTATGTGTAGATTATTCCTTTATTTCCCATTTTGGTTAGTATTATTATAATTTGTACAAAGATACAAAAAAGTATGGATGTACGCTTACTCTTTGTAGATCTATATGGTGATTTACAATGAAAAAATTACTATCTTTGCAATGAATATAGAAAGTATATGCAGATAAAAGTTTCAGCACCTTTTAATATTAGTGGACAAATAACTCTCCCGTCTTCTAAGAGCATCAGTAATCGTGCTCTTACGATTCAGACATTAGCGGGAGAGGATTTTGTGGTGACAAATTTGAGTGACTGTGATGATACACGTGTCATGCAGGAATGGTTGTTAAATGAACCAGATACGATTGATATAGGGGCTGCAGGTACTGCTATGCGTTTTTCTACAGCCTTACTGGCAGTAAAAGAGGGTGTGCATACCATCACAGGTAGCACCCGTATGAAGAATCGTCCCATTTATGTATTGGTTGATGCACTTCGTCAGTTGGGTGCTCAAATTGACTATATTGAGAAAGAAGGTTTTCCTCCTTTGCGAATTGTTGGTGATTCCACTCTTGCAGGAGGAGAAATATCTCTTTCAGGGAGTGTTAGTTCTCAATTTATTTCAGCATTATTGATGATAGGTCCTCGATTGAAGCGGGGATTGATGCTGTCATTGACTGGCGAAATCGTCAGTCGTCCGTATATAGACATGACACTCGCTGTTATGCGTGACTTTGGTGCAATAGCAGATTGGAAAGACAGCAACAATATCGAAGTAAAGCCATTGCCTTATCGACCAATTCCTTATTTTGTGGAAAGTGATTGGAGTGCTGCCAGTTATTGGTATGAGATGGTGGCTTTGTCGCCTAATGATGATGCAGAAGTGGTGCTTCCCGGCTTGTTTGCCCAAAGTCTTCAAGGAGACAGTCGTGGAGCAAAGGTCTTTGAAAAATTGGGTGTGAGTACAGTGCATAGAGGAAATGAGGTTATTTTGAAGAAAACAAGAAAGTGTGTGGAGAGATTAAATCAAGATTTTCTTGAAATGCCCGATTTGGCACAGACTTTTGTGGTGACATGTTGCCTGTTGGGAATATCTTTCCACTTTACGGGCTTACAGAGTCTTAAAATCAAGGAGACAGACCGTATTGAAGCCTTGAAGAAGGAATTAGCCAAGTTCGGCTTTCAGATAGAGGACAGGAACAATAGCGAACTTTTGTGGGAATCTTCTTCACAAGTTCCAAATAGCACCCACCAGAAACCTGTTGCGATAGATACTTATGAAGATCATCGAATGGCAATGGCATTGGCTCCTGCTGCTCTTAAATTTGGGTCTATCTTGGTAAACAATCCTCAAGTCGTGTCAAAGTCTTATCCTGGCTATTGGGAAGATTTGAAGAAAGTAGGATTTGAAATAGTTCAAACCAAGGAGGATAAAGATCCTTCTACGGAATTTAAATAATAATTACTTGTCCAGTTATGTTCTATCTTATAGGTGCACTTATACTATTGGGAATAGTAGCATTCATTTTTGGTCTTCTCCGTGAGAGAAAACTGAAGAAGAAGTTGGCGAATGGTGAAATAGAAAGTCTTCCTGGCATCAAACAGATTCAAGACATGGAGTGCTGTGGTCAGCATGAGACATGTGAGAAAGAGAGTCTTTTGGCGGCAGTAAGTAAGCAGATTGAATACTACAATGATGAGGAACTTGACCGTTTCATAGGAAGAGAAAGCAATGCATATTTACCTGATGAAATCGATGAGTTCCGTGATGTGTTATATACAATGAGAGACGATGAGGTGGCTGGATGGGTGCGTTCTCTGCAATTACGTTCAGTCGAGTTGCCCGACGATTTGAAGGACGAAGTCTTCATGATTGTGGGTGAAAGACGTGAACCATAGCAATAAAATCTCCCTTGTTTTCGTTATTAGAATGTCTATAAAATCCTTTTGTTGAAGCGCATTAGTTGCATATCATTCAGTTGTGCGGTATTTCTTCTACTGCTTGTGGCGTGCTCTACCGATAAGAATACGCCTCTTACACGTCGTGTGCAGGCATTTAAGGCAAGGTACAACACCTACTACAATGGCAATGAGGCCTTCAAGGAGGGGCGTCTGCTTCAAGAAGAAGGTAATAAAGATAACTTTACTGAAATTATTCCTTTATATCTGACAGGCAACAAGGCAACGACCAAGATAGGATCAAGTAATTTTGATCGCACGTTGGAGAAGTGCCAGAAGACCATCAAGATGCATAGCATCACAAAACGTCCAGAGTGGAATAAGAACCGTGCCAAAACAGCGAAAGATAGAATATGGCTTAGCCAGAAGGAGTATAACCCTTTTCTATGGAGAGCATGGTTCTTGATGGGCGAGGCTCAGTTCCGAAAAGGCGAATACATGGAAGCAGCATCCACTTTTGCCTATATTCAGCGATTGTATTTCTCAAAGCCCGACCTTGTGGCCAGAGCACGTCTGCTTGAGGCACGATGTTATGCAGAGATGGAATGGTTCTACGATGCGGAGGAACTTGTTTCCCGTGCTCAAAGAGACAGTTTCCCTGACAAACTGATTCCTTTGAAATCTTCTGTTTTAGCTGATGTGCAGTTGCGTCAGAAGCAATACCCCGAGGCTATCCTAAATATAGAGAAAGCGTTGAAGGACGAACATCGCAGCCTTCCCAGAGCAAGGATGTATTTGCTGTTGGGGCAGCTCTATCATAAGATAGGGCATGATCCAGAAGCATATAAATATTTCAAGAAAGTAGTTCACAAGAATCCTCCCTATGAATTAGAGTTCAATGCAAGAATCCTGATGAGCGAATCCATGTCTAAAAACCGTTCGGGACAAATGATTCGCAAACTAAGGTCCATGGCCAAAAACCCTAAGAATAAAGACTATTTGGATCAGGTCTATTATGCTATCGGAAATATATATCTTTCCAAAAATGATACTACTCGTGCCATCTGGGCTTATAGGGACGGTGTGGAGAAAGGCTCTCGTAATGGTATAGAGAAGGGTGTAGTGTTGCTCCATCTTGGGCAATTATATTGGGAGAAAGAAAAATTTGTTGATGCTCAACAATGCTATTCTCAGGCTTTAGGTCTTTTAGATAAGGAACACGAAAGTTATAAAGAAGTTGATGAGCGCAGTAAGATTCTGGAAGAACTCCTCCCTTATGCTTCTGCTGTTGAACTGCAAGATAGTTTGCAGATGATGGCAAGATTGGATTCCGTGACTCGCATGGGGAAAATAAAGAAGACAATAGAAGAACTGAAGAAGAAAGAGCGTGAGGAGGAAAAGTTGGCTTTAGAGGCAGGAAATAGACAAACCAGCGCAACTCAGCGTGCAGGAGTTGCCAACGCTCAGCAGGGCGTGGTCAATCGCGCAGGGAGAACTACTGCTGTGTGGTATTTCTACAATCCAACAACTGTGGTAGCAGGTAAGAAGGAGTTTGAGAAGAAGTGGGGCTCTCGTACTCTTTCTGATGACTGGCGTCGCAAAAACAAAACAGTACTGAACGACTTCAATGATGAATCACTTTCAGATAGCATGAAGATGGTTCAGGACAGTATTGCAGCAGTGGAAGATAGTATTTACCAAGCCAATAAAGGAAGGAAACTCTCCAAGTCGGAGAAAGATTCTGTCATGGCAGAAGAATATGCCAACGACCCACATCGTCCAGAATACTATTTGAAGGATATTCCATTTACCGATGAACAGATGGCGGCTTCAAATGCTTCTTTAGTCGATGGATTGTATGGCTCTGCAGTTATCTATAAAGATAGAATGGATAATTTCCCTCTGGCAGAAAGAACATTCCAGCGTATTCTGTTGCACTTCCCAAACTTCCAGCAGATAGATGAGGTTTACTACAACATGTTCCAACTTTATTCAAGAATGGGACGACGAGAAGATGCGGAAGATTATCGCCAGCGTCTGATAGCAGAATATCCTGATAATGAACATAGCAAACTGATTGCCGACCCTAACTTTGAGTATAAAGGACGTTATGGTAAATACATAGAGGATTCGGTCTATCAGGCAACATACGACGCTTTCAAGTTCCAGGATTATCAGACTGTCATTCGCAACAGTCAAGATATGGCCCACGCATACCCAGAAGGAGAAAATCGTCCACGCTTCATGTTTCTGGAGGCTTTGGGTAGATTGGAAATGGGCGATAGAGAGCGTTTCATGAGCGACCTTCGCACTTTGGTGGAGAAATACCCTCAGTCCAGTGTGAGCGAATTAGCGGGTCTTTATGTGAAAGGGTTGAGAGAGGGTCGATTGTTGCAGGGTGGCAGGTTTGAGATGGGTAGTATTTGGGAACGCCGTAGGGGATTGGCAGACGAGGAGGATTCTTTGTTGAATGACTCCACCTTTAATCCCGAGAAGAACGCTTCATTTGTGTTTGCGGTAGCCTATGAGCCAGACTCCATTGATGAAAATCAACTGCTCTATGAGATGGCGAGATACAACTTCACGATCTTTACAGTTCGCAACTTTGACATTTCTATAGAGAAAGGCGATGGAATCAATATGATGCAGGTTCGTTCTTTCCTCAACTACGATGAAGCGTACATCTATTTGCACAGATTGATGAATCATGCAGAAATGGCTTACAAACTGCAAGGACTGAAGTGCTTTATCATTAGTGAAGAGAATTTGAAGAAATTGATGAGAGGATTGAGCTTTGCTGATTACTTCGACTTCTATGATGAGTATTTTGATCGAGTAGGGTCTCTGCAAATCAGTGAGGATGAACCTACCAGCCTTGATGAGCCTACAGAGTTGCCCGAACCTATAGAAGAGGGCGGCGAAGAGAACGCAGATGATTGGAATGACGATAATTATATCTTCTGATACCAGGTCACCATTATGAACGGAACATTACTATGGGTGGATGACGAGATTGAATTGCTGAAGGCATACGTTATCTTCCTTGAAAAAAAAGACTATGAAGTCGTTACAGCTACTAACGGTCAGGATGCACTTGACCTGTGTCGAAGTCGTTCGTTCGATTTGGTTTTTATCGATGAGAACATGCCAGGCTTGAGTGGTCTGGAGACATTGGCTCGTATCAAGGAAATACATCCAACCATTCCCATTGTCATGGTGACAAAGAGCGAAGAGGAGAATATCATGGACTTGGCAATAGGTTTCAAAATCGCAGACTACCTGATTAAACCTGTCAATCCCAATCAAATATTCTTGACGCTGAAAAAGCATCTTCATAAGCGTGAAATCGAGACAGAAGTGACCAACACAGGCTACCAACAGGATTTTTCCAAGATTGGTATGCAAATCAATGGTTCCTACACCCTCGATGAGTGGAAGGAGATTTATCGTCGTTTGGTCTATTGGGAATTGGAACTTTCAGAAACAGGCAGCGAGATGTCTGAAATGCTCAAGATTCAGAAAGCAGAAGCCAACAACGAGTTTGCCAAGTTCGTGCGGAAAAACTATATGAATTGGGTGCAGAATGGAGAGGAGCGTCCTCTGATGTCACCCGATATTTTCAAGAAAGTAGTCTTTCCTTTGTTAGATAAGGGAGAGAAGGTTTTTCTCCTTGTATTTGACAACTTTCGCTATGACCAGTGGCGTGAGATTTCAAAAGACCTGACTGATGACTTTGCTTTTGACGAACAGCTCTGTCTCAGCATCCTTCCTACAGCAACCCAATATGCACGCAATGCCATCTTCTCTGGCTTGATGCCTAACCAGATAGCCCAGATGTTTCCAGAACTATGGGTGGATGAGGATGAAGAAGAAGGAAAGAACTTGAATGAAGCCCCACTTATTCAAACCCAGTTAGACCGTTATCGCCGCAAACACACTTTCTCCTACTTCAAACTCAACAACTCCTCTGATTCAGAGAAGTTGGTGGAAAGGTTTAGAAACCTGAGAGACAATGATTTGAATGTGTTGGTTATTAACTTTATTGATATGCTTAGTCATGCCCGCACAGAGTCAAGAATGGTTCGTGAACTGGCAAGCGACGAGAAGGCCTATCGGAGTATCACAGCCTCTTGGTTTCACAATTCGCCTGTTCGTGAACTCTTCAAGGAATTGGCGCAGACAGATGCGCGCATCATCGTCACGACAGATCATGGGTCTATCCGTGTGAACAATCCTATCAAGGTGATTGGCGATAAGAATACCAACACAAATCTTCGATATAAATTGGGCAAAAATCTTAGTTACAACCCTAAGCAGGTGTATGAAGTGAAAGCCCCTAAGGCAGTATTCCTTCCATCGCCCAATATCAGCACCACTTACATTTTTGCTCAAAATGATGATTTCTTTGCCTATCCTAACAACTACAACTACTATGTGAACTACTATAAGAATACCTTCCAACATGGAGGAATCTCAATGGAGGAAATGCTTGTTCCATTAGTTTCCATGCGCAGCAAGCGAAGATAGTTTGAATAAATGTGTCCACATAGATTGATTCTCCTTCGGTCATCTAACGTAGTTCTGCCGAACTTGGAAGAAGGGGGTGTGCTTGTGCTTCTTTTTGACCATGCTTCACGCTTTCATTTCCTGTAAAAAATAGTGATGTCTTCTGCTGAAATGCCACTTCAGTAGCGGAGTTGAAAAAAGAGGAAGGAAGACTGTGCTGATGGACGACTTTCCCAAGATGCTGGATGAAGTATGGATTACTGCATGGGTTTGTTATATCCGTATGAAAAACAATGGATTATGGTTTTTAAGGATTGATGCGCTTGTTGATTGAAAACGCACGCATGGTTCATTGGTCTTCGCACCATTGTTCATTGACACTTGAAGCATTGTTCGTTTGCCATCGAAGCATTGTTCGTTGGAGCATGAAGCATGCTTCGATGATACGATGTGTCTAATTGCTGAGAATTTTCTGTTGTTTCCTTCTTTATTGGAAGACTTATGTTTCCTCTCCCCAACAAGAGGTTTCCAGCATGAAGAAGATAAGACTTGTCACGCATCCCATTCATCAGGAGAAACCGCCCGTTGCTAACTTGTGCCAATCACAGGCATGGGCTCTTGATTTCAGAGAGAGGAGAGTGCCTTGTTGTAGTTGTTCCTGTTGGGTTTCTGTGCTCTTTTTTCTCTATCATTTCCTCTTCTATATTTACTTCAATAATTGTAGGAAACACCTCTTTTTATCAGTGTTTAGTGTATATTTAGGTGTCGTCATGTCAAAAAATCAGTGGATTTCATCTGTCATATAGAATATTTCTGTAACTTTGTCCTCGGTGAGCGTAGCAACTGTTATTTGTGTTTCTTGATGTTTTAGCATCATGAAATGACAATATTATTATTGCAATCGTCCCTCTACAGAAAAATATTATTCGTTGAACTTGCATTAAAGAAAAAACATTCATAATTTAATGGAAATCATTATCAGGTCTATAGATGAGTTAGACGATGCGGCAAAAAAATTTGTGGCTGCAATGGGCGAACATAGGGTGTTTGCCTTTTATGGAAAGATGGGTGCAGGAAAAACCACCTTTATCAAGGCTGTTTGTGAGGCTATGGGTGTGGAAGATGTTATCAATTCTCCCACTTTTGCCATTGTCAATGAATATGTAGATGGCGAGGGCGAATCTGTTTATCATTTTGATTTCTATCGTATCAAGAAAGAACAGGAGGCGTTTGATATAGGATACGAGGATTATGTCTATTCAGGTAATGTGTGCTTCATGGAATGGCCAGAACTGATAGAAAACATCCTCCCCGATGATGCCGTCAAGGTCACCATAGAGGAGGATGCGGATGGAAGTAGGAAAGTATCGTTCTGAAACGTTTTTCCTATAACGTTAGGACTCCTGATCTAATTGCTCGTTATATTCCAGTTCTGCATCGATTAAAAGAATAAGGGCATCGAGTTCGTAAGGACCCATGCCTTCTTTTTTTGCTTTCTTTTGGATGTATGAGGCAATTTCTTCAGTGTTGATGTCAATAAAACCTTCATTGTCAGCCTGGTCACTCATCTGGTCCAGATGCTCCAGCATGACATCAAGACAGTAGTATATGTCTTCTTCCGTGAAGAGTTCGCGGTTTTCCGAACCCATGTAGTTCTGGATGAAGGCAACCTCCTTTGCGTCTTCTTCTGCTCCACGGAGGATTTCGTCATCAATGCTGGCCATTAGAGTAGTGCTTTAAGTTTCTCTTCGAGTGTGGCTTTTGGGGCAGCTCCCACCACCTTATCTACCACTTCACCGTCCTTCATGTAGAGAATGGTAGGGATGTTGCGGATGCCAAATTTGGCTACCAAATCATCTGCATCTTCCTCAATGTTTACTTTGCCTACAATGACCTGACCTTCGTATTGGTCAGCCAATTCTTGAATAACAGGGCCTACCATACGACAAGGACCACACCATGTTGCCCAGAAGTCGAGAACCATTGGCTTGTTCTGTGCCAATACTTCACCATAATTAGAATCGTTGATTTCCATAATTTAGCGATTTTGTTGGGGTTAATAATTGTATTTTAATTCACTTTTATTTCTATTTCTTCATGCTCACGAATGTATTGAGCCATTCTTTTGCCCATCCTTACCTTCGTTTTGCGAGACATGAGTGATATTTTGTTGCTGTCTGTCGTGTGGATGTTGAAGAAGAGTTCGGCTTCGCCAGGCTCTTCTTCCACGATTTCAGCCAAATCTTCCACCATGGTTGGTGTGAGTAGGTCTAAGGGCACATTGAATGTGACCTTGTGAATCACCTTGTCTTTTACATCGGATAGTAGCTCCACCGATTTGATGTTGAGGTTATACTGTCCGGCTTTATACTTGTGTGGCTCTGATTTCAAACGGATATACAATGATGCTCCTTCCATAAAGAAGTTGCGGTATGTTATCCAATCATTGCCAAACAGAGCCAATTCTCCATTGCCTTCAAAGTCTTCCAACTTCACGATACCATATAAATTACCGTTCTTGGTTTCACCGGTGCGAACACCCGACACAATGCCTCCCACAATCACCTCTTCCATTTTTGCCAGTTCTTCTCTGTCCTCCAATTGGTTCATCTTTGTATTGCACACATAGTCCAACACCACAGAATATTCGTCTAAAGGATGGGCTGAGAGGTATATGCCCACCAGTTCACGCTCTTTGTTTAATTTCTCCAGATTGCCCCACACAGGAATCTCTTTAGGGAGAGGAGGGTGGCTGATGGCAATATCCATTTCTCCAAAGAGAGAGGTCTGTGCTTGGAATTTGTCTTGCTGATAACTAATTCCATAGCGGCTCAGCACATCCAAGTATGTCTCTCCTGGTTTCTGCCCATTTGCGGCAAATGTTTCACGAGTTACTTCCTTGAAACTATCAAAGGCACCTGCATTCACCAAACTTTCAATGCTTTTCTTGTTGCATTGGGTGAGGTTTACACGTTCAAAGAAATCAAACACGGTTTTGTAAGGGCCATTTTTCTCTCGTTCGTCGATGATGGACTGTACTGCGGCCTCTCCTACACCCTTGATAGCCCCCATTCCAAAGCGGATGTCACCTCTTTGGTTCACAGAGAACTTGTGTCTGGATTCATTCACGTCAGGTCCTAAGGTGCTGATGCCCATCTGCTTGCATTCATCCATTAGTTTTCTGATGTCTGTGATGTTGTCGAGTGAGCGGCTCATTACGGCTGCCATGAATTGAGCAGGGAAGTTCGCTTTAAGGAAAGCGGTCTGATAGGCTAACCATGAGTAGCAGGTGGCATGTGACTTGTTGAAGGCATAAGAAGCAAATTTCTCCCAATCGCCCCAAATCTTGTCCAATACCTTAGGATCATGACCATTTTTCTTTCCACCCTCAATGAACTTTGGTTTCATCGCATCTACGATGTTTTTCATCTTCTTGCCCATGGCCTTACGGAGCTTATCACTCTCTCCTCGGGTGAAGTCTGCCAACTGTCGTGAAAGAAGCATCACTTGCTCCTGATAGACTGTGATTCCATAGGTGTCCTTGAGGTATTTTTCCATACATGGAATATCGTACTCAATAGGCTTCCTTCCTTGTTTTCTATCGATGAAATCGGGAATGTAGTCCATAGGTCCTGGTCGATAGAGCGCATTCATGGCAATCAAATCCTCAAATACGGATGGTTGCAGTTCACGCAAATATTTCTGCATGCCAGCAGATTCAAACTGGAATGTGCCCACGGTTCTTCCATCGCAATAGAGCTGGTAGGTTGCTTCGTCGGTGATGTCTAACTTGTCCACATCTATATCAATACCTAAACTCTCCTTGATGTTTATCACAGCTTCCTTCAGCTGAGAGAGGGTCTTCAAGCCGAGAAAGTCCATCTTGATGAGTCCAGTCTCCTCGATCACGTGTCCATCATACTGCGTGCATCTCAACTTCTCTCCTGTTTCTTTGTCCTCCGCTGTACTTACAGGTACCCAGTCGTCGATGGCATCGCGACAAATAATAGTTCCACAAGCATGTACTCCTGTGTTTCTCACGTTGTTCTCCAACATCTGCGCAAATCTCATCGTATCTCTCAACAATGGATCGGGTGAGGTGGTTGCGTCCTTTAGTTCGGGCACACACTCAATGGCATTTGCCAGGTTCATCTTCTTTCCATTAGGAAGTTTATCGGGAATAGCCTTGCAGAGAGCATTAACGATGGGTAGTGGGACTTTTTGTACTCGTGCCACATCCTTGATGGCAAGCTTGGTGGCCATTGTGCCATAAGTGATGATGTGTGCAACCTTCTCTGTTCCATATTTTTCAGTGACCCATTGGAGAACCTTTCCGCGTCCGTCATCGTCAAAGTCGGTATCAATATCAGGGAGAGATATACGGTCGGGGTTCAGGAAACGTTCAAACAGCAGGTCGTACTTAATGGGGTCTATCTTGGTGATTCCTAAGCAGTAGGCTACAGCACTTCCTGCTGCAGAGCCACGACCAGGTCCAACCCAAACTCCCAAGTCTTTTTGGGCAGAGTTGATGAAATCTTGCACAATCAAGAAGTAGCCAGGGAAGCCCATGGTCTTCATCACGTGCAGTTCGAAATCAAGCAAGTCCTTTACATTTGGTGGAATAGGGTCTCCGTAGAGTGTTCTTGCACCTTTATATGTGATTTCCTTCAAATAGTCTGCTTCGAACTTGATTCTGTATAATTTCTGGATTCCACCTAACTTCTTTATTTTCTTCTCCGCCTCTTCTTGTGACAATATGACTTTGCCATTCTCATCTCGTGTGAACTCATTGAAGATGTCCTCTTCTGTGAATTTCTCACGCCATTGTTCTTCTGTGCCAAAACTCTCTGGAATAGCAAAGAAAGGCATGATGGGTTCATGGTTAATGCTGTAGGTTTCCACTTTGTCCAGAATCTCTACAGTGTTGCTCAGTGCTTCTGGAATATCATGGAATGCCTCATTCATCTCCTCTCTGGTTTTGAACCACTCTTGCTTGCTATACAGCATGCGGTTGGGGTCATCTAAATCTTTTCCTGTTGAGAGGCAAAGCAGTCGGTCGTGTGCTTCTGCATTCTCTTCGTCCACAAAGTGAGAGTCGTTGGTGCAGATAATCTTCACGTTGTGCTTTCTTGCCAACTTGATCAGCATTGGTTCAACAGCTTTCTGCTCTAAGAATGTGTCTCTATTGGCACGTTGGTTTGGATCTTTCACCTCATGCCTCATCAGTTCTATGTAGAAATCTTCGCCAAAGACACTTTTGAACCATTCGATAGATTTCTCTGCTGCCTCAATTTGACCATTCTTGATATAGCGAGGTATCTCACCAGCCAGACATGCTGATGATGCAATAATTCCTTCATGATGCAGCTCAAGGGAATGGTGGTCAGTACGTGGTCGGTGATAATAACCATCTACCCACGCTTCACTCACAATCTTGATAAGGTTGTGGTATCCCACTTCATTCTTTGCCAATAAGATAAGATGCCAGCCACTCTTGTCTAACGCATTGTTCTCTTTTGAGTGCAGATCTCTGCGGGCACAATACACCTCGCAGCCAAAGATAGGTTTGAACTTCTCTTCTTCTGGCTTCTCTTTGTTGATTTTGTTGCAATAGTTGAAAAACTCCTTGATGCCAAACATGTTTCCATGGTCAGTGATGGCCATGCCTCTCATTCCGTTCTTTATAGCTTTATCCACTAATTTTGGAATGGCTGCTTGTCCGTCAAGGATGCTATATTGAGTATGTACATGGAGATGTACGAAATCTTCCATACTATTTTTATTTTTTGCAAAGATAATCATTTTTTGTGATTCCTTTTGTTGTTTAATGTTTTTTTGCCTAACTTTGCATAAAATAGTCGGGTTATGCCTCAATCATTGACACAAATTCAAGAGCAGAAGGCGGAACAGCAACTTAGGCTGTCTCAACAACAGCTTCAGGTGGTCCGCCTTTTAGAAATGCCTATCGCTGAATTTGAGCAACAGGTAAAGAAGGAGATGATGGATAATCCTGCTTTGGAAGAGGGCGGAACTGATGATTATGATGAGGCTTCTTCTACTGATTCCCCCGAAAATGAGGCAAATGATACAGGAGATGACCCCTATGGGGAAGCGGAAGGCAAAGAACTGTCTGATTTGATGGCTTATAGTGACGATGACTTGCCTGTTTATGTCTCTTCTGCGAATTCTGAAGAGCGCAACGAATTACCGTTGGGTGATAGTGGGTCTTTTATCGACTATCTTCAAGAACAAGCAGTGAATTATGATTTGACGGAGAAAGAAGGGAAAGTTTTGACATATTTGATAGGTTCTCTGGATAATCGTGGATTTATAGATCGCCCTATTGCTGCAATTACCGACGAGTTGGCTTTCAAGGAGTATCTTGATGTGACCGAGAAAGAAGTGGAACAGGTCTTGTCCATTCTTCAGAGTTTTGATCCCGCAGGTATAGGTGCCCGTTCTATGCAAGAATGTTTGCTTTTGCAGATTGATCGTCAGCTCAACGATGAAGAGGGGATACTTTCTCCTGTCAAGCAGAAAGTTCTTCATTTAGAACGTAAGATTATAGCAGACTATTATGATCTTTTTCTCAACAAGAATAAGGAGAGGCTGAAGAATCAGTTAGGTGTATCTTCAGTGCAGGTTGAGGCTTTGTTCGATGAAATCAAGAAATTGAATGTTAATCCAGGTTTTGCCTTAAGCGAGGCTTCTTCTGATAGAGTTCAGACACAAATTCCCGATTTCATCGTGGAAACAGATTTGGATGGACACATTGATATGCGATTGAATAGTGGGGAGATTCCTCGTTTGCATGTTAGCCGTGATTATATCAATCAACTGAAGACTTTCCATGCGCATCCTTCCAAGATGACACGTAGCGAAAAGGAGGGTATGATGTACACAAGACAGAAGATAGATTCAGCACAAATGTTTATCGAGTCTGTCAAACAGCGTCGTCGCACCCTTTACGATACAATGAAGGCTATTATAGATTTGCAACGAGACTTTATTCTTTCTAAGGATGAAGACGATAAGCAACGATTGGTTTTGGAAGATGTTGCACGCAAGTCTGGTTATGATGTGTCCACGATCTCTCGGGTTTGCAACTCCAAGCATGCTCTTCTTGACGGTCGTATATATCCACTCTCGTCTTTCTTCAAACTTACACGCAAGAATGCTGTGGGCGAGGAGGTGGATGGTCGAAAGGTTCGTGAAATGATACAAGAGATGGTGGATTCAGAAGATAAGATGAATCCATATTCTGACGATAAAATCGTTGATTTGATGAAGAAGAGAGGAATTACCCTTGCACGCAGAACGATAGCCAAATATCGTAAAGAAATGGGTATCCCATCTATGAATAATCGACGTGGATAATGACACGGAAAGTGGAACTTGTTGAAATTGCCAGAAAAGAATATTTAAATGGATAACAAATTGCTGATTAAGATTGCCAAGGTCATGTCAAGCCTCTTCATGCCGTTGTATGCCCCTTTGTGGGTCTTCATTGGGCTATTCTTTTTTAGTTATATCCGCTTGCTTCCATGGGGATACAAGATTTTTATTCTTTCTTTGGTGTATCTTCTCACAGTCTTTGTCCCAACGTTAGGCATCACAACCCTCCGTCTTTTTAAGAAGTGGACTCATCTGGAACTAAGTCACCGTGAGCACCGTCATTTGCCATATATTCTTACTCTTTTGAGTTATGGGGCATGTCTTGTGATCATGTCAAGGATGAATATGGCTATGTTTATCCGAAGTGTTGTAATGGCAGCTCTGATTTGCCAGATTATCTGTGTTACCATCAATGCATGGTGGAAAGTGAGTACCCACATGGTAGGGATAGGCGGTTTGATGGGGGCACTCAATGCCTTCAGCATCCTGTTTACTTATAATCCTGTTTGGCCTTATTGCTTCTTGCTTTTGCTATCAGGAGCACTGGGCACAAGCCGTATCATTCTTCGCCAGCATAGTTTGGCGCAAGTTCTTGTAGGCTATGGTATTGGCTATGCAGTCACCATGATTTTCCTTCTTTTCAGTTGGATGCAGGTTTTTGATTGGAATTATCTAATAAAATAAAGAATATATGAAACCAGTGGTATCAATTATTATGGGCAGTACCTCAGATCTTCCAGTGATGTCGAAGGCTGCCGAATTTTTCGATGAAATGGGGATTCCTTTTGAGATGAATGCTCTTTCCGCACACCGTACTCCCGATGCAGTGGAGGAATTTGCCAAGGGTGCAAAGTCTCGTGGTCTCAAGGTTATTATTGCAGGTGCTGGCATGGCTGCGGCACTTCCAGGTGTTATTGCGGCAAGTACTACACTTCCAGTCATTGGTGTACCTGTCAAGGGTAGCACACTTGATGGCGTGGATGCTGTATATTCCATATTGCAGATGCCTCCTGGCATTCCTGTTGCTACAGTGGCTATCAATGGTGCTCTCAATGCCGCAATCTTGGCTGTTCAGATGATGGCGCTTTCTGATGAGGCTCTTGCAGAGAAGTTTGCTGCCTACAAGAAAGGTCTTTGTCGGAAGATAGAGAAAGCTAATGCAGACCTTAAGGAAGTGAAGTTTGCTTTCAAGTGCAACTGATTATAATTTCTTTTTGAAAAAATATTGTTTATGACATATCAGAGAAGAAAAACATCCGAAGTTCGTGTGGGAGGTTTGGTGATAGGTGGAGCATGTCCTATTAGGGTGCAGTCTATGGCCAATACTTCCACCATGGATACGGAGGGTTCTGTGGCTCAAGCCAAGCGCATTGTTGATGTGGGAGGTGAGATTGTGCGTTTCACCACTCAAGGGCAGCGTGAGGCTCACAACATGAGGAACATCAGTCAGGCTCTTCGTGCGGATGGCTATACAGTTCCTCTTGTAGCTGATGTGCATTTCAATGCGGCTGTAGCTGATGTGGCTGCCGCTATCTGTGAAAAAGTGCGCATTAACCCAGGCAATTATGTTGATCCTGCCCGCACATTCAAGAAAATATCCTATACGGATGAGGAATATGCCGATGAAGTCGTGAAGATAGAAGAGCGTTTTATTCCATTCCTTCGGATCTGCAAGGAACATCACACGGCTATTCGCATTGGTGTTAATCATGGTTCTTTGAGCGACCGCATCATGTCTCGATATGGAGATACTCCTGCTGGCATGGTCGAATCTTGTATGGAGTTTCTGCGTGTTTGTGTGCGTGAAGATTTCAAAGATGTTGTCATTTCTATCAAAGCGAGCAATACCGTTGTGATGGTTACTACGGTTCGTCTCCTTGTCAGCCAAATGGATAAAGAAGGCATGGCTTTTCCTCTTCATTTGGGAGTGACTGAAGCAGGCGAAGGCGAGGATGGACGTGTGAAGAGTGCTGTGGGTATTGGGGCTTTGCTCTGTGAGGGTGTTGGCGATACCATACGCATCTCTCTTTCGGAGGCTCCTGAGCGCGAGATTCCTGTAGCGAAGAAACTGGTCGGTTTCATCGAGGAATGTGCTGCTCTTCGTGAAGAGTGTAAGGCTTCCATTGCTGATGACACCGTTGCACTCACGCTTCATGAGACATCTTGGGAAGATCTTCAACTCAAGGCAGCAATGACTGTGGGTTCTATTTTCATTGATCGTTTGGCTCATAAACTTATCATACGCAATGAGGGTTTTGATGAGGCTAAACTTGTTGAGTTGGCGGATGGCATTCTGCAGGCAGCCCGTATCAAATTCACTAAAACTGAATACATCAGTTGTCCAGGTTGTGGTCGCACACTATACGACCTTGAAGAAACGATTGCAAAGATTCGCTCTGCTGTTAGTCAGCGCGCTGTCAAAGATCCTCGTTTTTCTACACTCAAGATAGGTATCATGGGATGTATTGTGAACGGACCAGGAGAAATGGCTGATGCAGACTATGGGTATGTGGGCGCAGGGGTTGGCAAGGTCTCTCTATACAAGCAGAAGATTTGTATTGAGAAGAATATCCCTGAGACAGATGCTGTGGAGCGATTGTTGCAGTTCATTGAACAGGATCTCGGTTCGTAAGTTCTTTTTTGTTTATCCATAAATACCGTATCATATGGCATCTATTACAATTGTCAGTCTTATTATTGGTGTATCTGTGACTCTTCTTCTTCTCTTTGTGCTTATTACTTATAATAGTCTGGTGCGACTGCGTAATAAAGTGAAGGAGGCTTTCTCCACCATGGACGTCTATCTTAAGAAACGCTATGATCTCATCCCGAATCTGGTTGATATTGTGAAGGGTTATGCCAGACATGAATCGGAGACGCTTTGTGATATTGCCAACACACGCAGTGGGGTTAGTTCGGACAATCTTACACAGTCAGTGCAGAGTGAGATGAGGATTGGTGATGCTCTTCAGAAACTATTGGTTGTGGCTGAGTCCTATCCAGAGTTGAAGGCAAATACGAATTTTCTTGACTTGCAAAACAATCTTGCCAAGATGGAAGAAGAAATCGCTTTCTCTCGTCGTTATTACAATGGTAGTGTGCGTCAGTTCAACAATGTTTGTCAGATATTCCCTCTCAATCTTGTTGCAGGTGTCTTTGGCTTCAAGGAATACCCTATGTATGCCGTGGAGAGTGAACGGGAGCGTAAAGTGGTTGATATAAATATATAGATATATGAAACAATTCCGTTATTTATTTCTTTTTGTCTTCTCTTTGCTTCATGTAGCAGCGAGAGCAGATGATGGTGGCTTTTATTATGAGAGCATTCATGTGGAGGCAGTGGTGCATACGGATAATGTATGGGAAGTGACTGAAACGATGGATGTGTTCTTTACCGAACCTCGTCATGGCATCTATCGCTACATTCCTTATACATTCTCTCTTAATCATGATATATCTCAAGATCCTGGTCAAACTCCTGAGTATAACCAGGGTCAGGTCGTGCAGGATTGGCGAAATTTTGACTATGTGAGTGATGTGGAGGATATTAGAGTGGAAGGTGGAGAATATCAAGTGTCAGAAGAGTCTGAAAATACCATTATTCGTATTGGAAGTCCCGATGAACTCGTTGCAGGCAAGCATCGTTATATTATCAGTTATAAATATGTCTATCGTGAGGACCGCCGTCCTCAGTATGACTACATCTTCCATACCATTCTGGGCACTGATTACAACGAAGAAATAAAGAAGTTTACCTTCCGTGTGGAGTTTGAAAAACCTCTGCCTTCCGATATTCAGAAGCGTTTGGAGATATATAGTGGTGAGTACGGCTCAACAGAAAGTAAAGTGGAAGGTTTGACCGTCAAGGCAAACGCTCACTTCATAACAGGTAGGGCTGAGAATGTACAACCTAAACACGGCATTACCATCTATGCCAAACTTCCCGAAGGCTATTATGAAGATGTGAAGGCTGTCAATTATGCTTTCCACTATGTTTTCATGGGCATCACCATTATGCTCATCATTCTAATAGTTTATTATCTCTTCAAGAAAGGTCGGAGAACTCCTACGAAAGTTATTGAGTTCTATCCTCCTGATGACGTATCGAGTGGTGAGGTGGGTACTATCATTGACGGTGAAGTGGATCCAGTTGATTTTGCTTCCCTTATTCCGTGGTTTGCAGGAAAGGGTTATCTTTCCATTGTAGAAGAGGAAGAGAAAAGTAGTGGTTTCTTCAGCAAAAAGACTTCCGTCACTAATGTCTCCAAGAAAAAGGATCTTCCTAAAGATGCTCCAGAGTACCAGAAGCGGATGATGAATCTCCTTTTTTCTAAAGGAGATACAGTTTGCCTCGATGAAATGGGCGAACATCCAACAGAAGTGAAAGACATTAAGGACTCACTTTCTAATTATTTCAGTGGCAATAAGGCCCTTTCTCATTATTCCTGGTGTATAGGTCTCTACTTCTTGTTGCTGATTTTCAGTTGGGGTATGTTTAGTACTAATTCAGTCACTCAGACTTTCGACCTTTGGGAATGGATTGTGCAGGGATTCTTGTGGTGCATCCCATTCATTGTGGGCGCATGCACACGCCTCTATTTCAGTGGTAGGGATATATTTAGTTCCAAATGGAAGCGTATTGTCTTGTTCATTGTCAAGGCACTTTGTATGTGGGGTATATATGAATTATACGTCAATGTCTTGCTTGCTTATGGCGCTCCAATGAACAAATGGGTGGCTCTTGCCATTTATGTGTCATGCTTTCTCCTTGTTGAGATGATTGGCGACTTTAATGTGGATACTGAATACCGTATCCAGATGGCTGGTCGTCTTTTGGGATTTAGAGAGTTTATCAAGACAGCGGAGAAACCTCGTCTTGAGGCTTTGCAAGCTGCAGACCCTGCTTATTTCTATAAGGTGCTCCCTTATGCAATGGTGTTTGGTTTGAGCAATAAGTGGTCAAA
The DNA here is from genome assembly GCA_012729225.1 of Bacteroidales bacterium. Taxonomy (GTDB): domain Bacteria; phylum Bacteroidota; class Bacteroidia; order Bacteroidales; family Bacteroidaceae; genus Minthosoma. Next base: position 19,908 of record JAAYDO010000008.1, read on the forward strand.
GCTCTTCAAGGATATTCATGTGGAGAATCCTGATTGGTATGATAATTCTTCTACCACTCTCACGGGTTATGCGCTTACCTCACATCTTGTCAATAACCTCAACACATCTTGTTGCAAGACCATGAACATTGTGAGTCATGATAGTTCCAGTTCTGGTTCTGGTGGCAGTTGGTCTGGCGGTGGTGGCTTCTCTGGTGGTGGAGGAGGCGGAGGAGGTGCAGGTAGTTGGTAAATCCCTCTTTGCAAATGAAATTACTCATTGATATAGGCAATACATCGGAAAAGTTGGCTGTTGTAGATTCCACATTTACTGCTCTTCAATCCTCCGATGAAATCGATTCTAATGTAGGAATTCTGCATTTTGAACGTCGGCATGAATCGTGGGGAGAAACCTTCTCGCGACTTATGTCGGCTTTCCCATTTTCTGATGTGAGAATCTCTTCTGTGGCAGAAAAAGATGATGAACTTATCGCTGCACTTGATGCACTACACCTGCCAATTTATTGGCTCAAGAGTTCAACACCTTGTTCTGTTAAGGAGGTTACAGGCATTCCTGCCACTTACGGTGCAGACCGTTGGGCTGCCGATATGGGTGCGCTGGTGCAAGATCCTGACCATACCTTGCTCGTTGTTGATGCGGGCACTTGTATCACCTACGATTGTATTTCTGTGGAAGGCGAACTCATCGGTACTTCTATCTCTCCAGGAGTGCAATTGAGGCTCACGGCTATGCATGAACATACAGCCATGCTTCCGCTTGTTCAGGCAGAGGCCTATCCCGAACTTTTTGGACATGACACTCCTACTGCCATGCTTTCGGCTGCTGTCAATGGTGCACGGTTTGAGATAGAAGGGTATATCCGTCAGTTGCAGAAAGAACATCCAGACCTTCATGTGTTTGTCACAGGAGGCAACGAATTTTCTTTTTCTCCCGACATCACATGCCGTATCACCCACGATTCTCTATTGGTGTTTCGTGGATTGGCTTCTCTGGTATAGGAGTTAGATGATGGTCTGCCTGCTCTTCTTGCCTCTCTCAAGAGGATTATCTCTCCACTCCTATATCAAAACACTTTTTTACAAAATTGGTGTTTGAAGAAATAAGACGAATGGAAGACATGCCAAATCGACTATAAAACATTTTGGCATGAAAGGCTTCTCTTTTCTTCTTTTTGAATATTTCTTTATTGGCTTCAGCAAAAGGAACACCTTGCACGATAGCCTTGCAGGCATTCATGCCCGTTGCGAAAGCATAGTATAATCCTTCCAAAGTAATCTTGTTGGGAAACCCACCTGCGTCGCCAATCAGAATCACGTGGTCATTTCCCGACAGTACTTCTTTCAGCGGAATGTAAGCTCCCTTTATCTTGTTTTCTGGAATATTCCATTCTCTCATCACATCGTGGAACTTTTCCGCTGTCATCTGTATGTCTCCATAGCCTACCACATCGTGTCCCATGCTGGGAAAATAGTAGTAATAGCCGTTTGGATAATGGGGAGAGAGCGACACTGTGATGCCTGCTTCCGCTTTCTCTTCAACATACTGCTCCATGCAGAGCAGTTTTTCGGTGTAATTTCCTATTGCCTGTTGGCGCACCTGGCTGTTTGCTCCGTCAGCCCCTACCAAATAGCGACATTCGTACTGTTTGCCTGATTTCATCGTCACAATCATCACTCCATTCTCTTGTTTCTCATACCGAGCAAAGCCGTCTTTAACGAATTCACCGCCTATTTTTGTATATTCCTTTATCAAGGCATCATCAAAGGTCTTTCTGTCCACAACCCTGATTTCATGGGCCGCCTCAAATTCGCATCTCTCCTCATGCTCCATCATTAGTTTGATGTGCTTCACGGGTTTATAGTCATAGCGAAATTGTGGTATTAGTCTCTCCAGCAGAGTATATGCCTTGTGGGTCAATCCGCCGCCACACACCTTCATTCTTGGGAACTGTGCATGATCCACCACCACACAGTTCACACCAGCCTTCTTGAGCAAGTATGCACACACAGCACCCGCAGGTCCTGCACCAATAATCACTACATCTGCTTTCTTCATGATTCGGTTGTTCTTTTTGTTTAAGTTCACAAAGGTACGAATTATATGGTGAAAACAAGATAGGTGTTGTTTGAAATGCTGTGTTTTTCTGAAAAAAACGTTTGGGCAAGAGATGAAAAACATCTACTTTGTAGTAGAAAACCATTCAAGTCATATGACTTCAGACTATACGCCGAATTTTTCCGAAGGCGTCTCGAAGGCATCTCGAAGGCATCTCGAAGGGTGATGAATGGGAGGGGAGGGCATGAAATAAAAAAATAAGAATATTTTTTTGTTGTTTCCTTGCTTTTACGTACCTTTGTACAATATTTAATAGGATAAATAAGAAAATGGAACAGGCTCTTTACATTTACAACACCCTGACCCGTAAGAAAGAGGTCTTTCACCCACTGCATGCACCACACGTGGGCATGTATGTCTGTGGACCTACAGTATATGGCGATGCGCATCTCGGACATGCTCGTCCTGCAATTACTTTTGATATAGTATTTCGTTTCCTTCAACATATTGGCTATAAGGTTCGCTATGTGCGCAACATCACTGATGTGGGTCATTTGGAACATGATGCAGATGAGGGAGAAGACAAGATTGCCAAGAAGGCAAGGCTGGAGCAGTTGGAACCAATGGAGGTGGCTCAGAACTATATCAACCGTTTTCATGAGGCGATGGATGCTTTGGGCTGTTTGCCTCCAAGCATTGAACCTCATGCCTCTGGCCATATCATTGAGCAGCAGCTGCTGGTGAAGGAAATCATGGATAATGGCTTTGCCTACGAGAGCAATGGCTCTATCTATTTTGATGTGGAGAAATATAACCAGAAATATCACTATGGCATTCTCTCAGGCAGAAATTTGGAGAATGTGAAGGATGCCAGTCGTGAGTTGGCTGGAGTGGGAGAGAAGCGCAATCAGGCAGACTTCGCTCTCTGGAAGGCTGCTCAACCCGAGCATATCATGCGTTGGCCCTCTCCTTGGAGTGACGGCTTCCCTGGTTGGCATTGTGAGTGCACAGCCATGGGCAGAAAATATCTGGGCAACCATTTCGACATTCATGGAGGTGGCATGGATCTTGTCTTCCCCCATCATGAATGTGAGATAGCACAGTCAGTGGCGAGCCAGGGAGACCAGATGGTTGCTTACTGGATGCATAACAACATGATTACGATTGACGGACAAAAGATGGGCAAGTCGCTTGGCAACTTCATCACATTGCCTCAGTTCTTTGCTGGCAATCATCCAAAGTTGGAACGTGCTTACTCTCCAATGACCATTCGTTTCTTCATCCTTCAGGCTCATTACCGCTCCACTGTCGATTTCAGCAACGAGGCGCTGCAGGCTGCGGAAAAGGGACTGGAGCGTCTGCTTGATGCTTGGAAGGCATTGAGCAGTATTCAGCCATCAAAAGAGGGAAGTGTGGGCATGGACAAGGTGGAGGCTCTCAGGCAGAGTTGCTACGATGCCATGTATGATGACTTCAACACGCCAATCGTCATTTCTCACCTCTTTGATGCAGCAAAGACCATCAATGGCATTGCGGACAAGAAAGATACCATCACTGCTGAAGTGCTTGAGGCATTGAAGGATACTTTCCATACATTTGCGTTTGACCTGATGGGCTTGAAGGCTGGTGTTCATGCGGCGGCGGGAGATGGTTCAAGCGCAAGAGAAGAAGCCTTTGGCAAGGTGGTGGATATGCTTCTCGAACAGCGTTCAAAGGCAAAAGCCAACAAGGATTGGGCTACGAGCGACATGATTCGTGACAACTTGGCTGCACTGGGTTTTGAGGTGAAAGACACCAAAGATGGCTTCAGTTGGAAGTTGAACAAATAAAATGGATGGTCGGCTTATGGACATGGAAAAAATGAAACATATCTTCATGATCTTGTCGTTGGTGTTTATCATCCTCGGCTTGGGCGCTTGCATCTGGCTCTACACGGTGTTGCAAGACACCATGTCACTGATGATGATTGCGGTGTTCTTCATAGCCTTGGTTTGGTTTGGGCTTAACGTGAAGAAAATGACAAAGAAAGAATAGGAAGATGGAGAGACTCTGGTTCTGCTATTGGAGGATAAAGTATCGAGAATGGAAGAACAGGAGAAACTTACACCATCCATTTCTGAACAATTACAATCTAAATCTTAATGATTAGCCATATGAAAAAACTCTCTTTGCTCTTCTTGCTGTTGGCACTCTCCTTAGGAGCGTCGGCAAGGAGTTTGGTCTTTACACTCACAAATGGCACGAAGGTATATTATCTACTATCGGCAGAAGTGAACCCCATCGTGAAATTTGAGGATGGTCGCATGTACGTGAATGCTGACAAGTACATCTTGACTTCGGTAAAGAGTTTCCGCATCTCAGATGAGGATGATCCCACTGCTATTGAGCATGTGCTTTCAGAAAGGAAGATTTCTTTTACGGCAAACACCGTAGTGGTGCGCAGTGGAAATACTCAAAGCGTGAAGGTCTATGCGGCCAATGGCGTGGAGGTCGAGGCTGATGTGCAGAAGACTGATGATGTGGTGACTGTAGATTTGAATGGCTTGGCTCGTGGCACTTATATTGTGAAGGTGGGCGAAGCCTCGATGAAGGTAATGAAGAAATAAAGAAGGGAGGACAGGACAATGAGAAAGATGACGATGACATTGATCATGCTGTGGGCTGTTTGCTTCATGGCTGTGGCTCAAGACAAGCCAGAGAAAATGTGGATTCAGTTTGATGACCGCTTCACAGAGAATGAGGTGATTGACCTGAAGGGTGTGGACTCTATCGGATTCAGTAAGAGCAGGCTTTACTTATATAAATATGATGAGGTGCGCAATGTGGTGAGACAGACCGTCAAGACTTTCAGACAGAATGGTGACTACCGTTTTGATGAGGTGCAGCGTGCCATTGTGAAGCCTTCTGGCTATAGGGATGTGGACTTCACCAAGGAAAGTTCACAGTGGTGCTTCCAGCGTTCGATGGAGTCTGAACACTTCATTTGCTTTTGGGAGAATGGTTTGGAATTGAAGAACAATAGTGTCTCCTACAATGGTTCTACGCTGAACGTGAAGACCCTACTTTCGCGTGGCGAGGAAATCTGGAAAAATTATGTGGATGAACAGGGCTTCTTGGAGGTGGGCAACTCTCCTTCTACCGACACCCACAAGATATGTATGTTCATTGTGAAGACCTCTTGGGATGGTAGTGACTGGAGGGCTGATGGTTCGGGACAGGATGGAACGATCACGATTCCTGCTTCGGGCGAGACCAAATGGACAAGAGTGGGGCTTTTTCATTGCACGCCTCGGGCTGCCAATGCTGAAGGTGGACACACAGTTGCCCATGAGATTGGGCATGTATTCCAGTTCTTGGTCAGTGCAGATTTGGGTGCTAACGCAGGCAACTACTCTTCTTATGGTTGGCAGTGGGGGTTTGGTGATCATGCTTCAGGAGGTTGTGCATGGTGGGAAAGTTGTGCGCAATGGCAGGCTTATCAGGTGTATCCAGCCACTCTCTTCACCAGTGGCTACTACAACGAATACGTGAACTCCGCCTATAAGAATCTCTTGCATGAGGATTATCGCTACGCCAACTACTTCGTTCAGTATTATTGGACTCAGTTGTATGGAAAGGATTTCATCGGAAAGTTGTGGCGTGCCACTCGTTATCCAGAAGATCCTGTAGAGACCTTCAAGAGGATGAAGAGTTTGAGTCAGGATGACTTCAACAAAATAATGTTTGACTACGCCTGTCGCACCACTACATGGGACATTGATGGCCTGAGAGAGCGTGGCAAGAGTTCTCAGAATGCTTTTTCTACCATCTTAAAACATGTGGAAGGAACAGACAACACCTATCAGGTGAGTGAGGAGCAGTGTCCGCAGAACTATGGTTTCAACATCATCCGACTGAAAGGCTTTGAAGGAGGAAAGACCGTGAAGGTTCACTTCAAAGGAGTAGCAGGCACTACAGGTTTCAGGAGCGTCAAGACCGATAAGGCAGGATGGCGATATGGATTTGTGGCTCAGACGGAAGAGGGCAGCACTGTATATGGCGAGATGCAGAGCGACAAGGAAGGTGATGCAGAATTGGTCTTGCCCGAAAATACAAAGAGAGCGTGGCTGGTAGTGACAGGTGCTCCTACAGAACACTGGCGTCATCCTTGGGATGATGATGCCAGCAATGATGAGCAATGGCCTTATCAAGTGACGTTTGAGAGCTGTTCTGCTCAAGGCGCAATTCGCAACTATGGTGACTATCCATCTGATTATGAACGGAAGGATGTGACCGTTAGGCTTGATGCAGAGTTAATAGCCGCGAACGACTACTCAGGTGTGAATGTGCCATACGATATGGACGAAATCAGTCAGGCACTGGGTATTAGCACTGCCCAGATGAAGAGTGTGAAGTGCAACACTTCTGGCTCTCCTGGTCAGGTAATCTTTGCAGGTGTGAACGCAGATGGTTCGTTCAACTACAATACAACGACCACTTCCTCTACAGAACAACTGTATGGACATTGGTTCACCACAAAAGGCGATGTAGGTATCTATGATGGCAAGGCACCTATCTATGCGGAGATGAACACGCAGGACTATATCTGCAAGGTGGGGCAGTACCCAGGCAAACTCGTGAGTGGCAACACCTACATCATCCGTCAGGCCATTATATATGTGCATACAGACGGCAAGAGATACAAGGCCATCATGGAGGTGCATCTCAAAATGAAATAAACAGAGGGTAGTTAAATACCTTTCGTATTCATATACTTATCACTGATTGAGAGGTGAGGTATTTATTATTAACAAAAACATTCAATCAACTATGAAGAAAATTCTTCTTGTAATGGCGATGGCGGCTACAGGTTTGGCTGCTCATGCGCAGACAGCTATTGAGAAAAGTAAACTTTTTGACAATTGGTCATTTGGTATTCAGGGTGGTGTCTATGAACCTGCTATGGGACAGAATGTATTCAAGGATCTTCGCCCAGGCGTGAACCTTGAACTTTCCAAGATGTTCACTCCTGTGTTTGGTGTAAGTGCCAACTACTTTGCGGGCATCAATGCTAACAACGGCAATTCCAGATCTACGAAGTTTTGGGGACAGAGCGGCGTGCTTGCTCCCAAAACTGCTTTCGACTTTAGCAACCTTGGTGTGAGCGGTTTGGCAAACTTGACCAACCTCTTCTGTGGCTATAAGGGTGAGCCACGTGCATTTGAAGTCGTTGCTCGTGCAGGCGCAGGCTGGGGCTATCAGTTAGGTGACTGCTACCCACAGGCAGCAGGTTCTGCGGCTTACAATACTGTGACAACAAACTTCGGCTTTGACTTCAACTTCAACCTTGGTGAGTCTAAGGCTGTGACAGTCAATTTGAAACCATCCATCTCTTATTGGAATGTGGGTTCTGGTCTCAATTTGAAGAACTCCAACGTGGCTCTTCTCGCAGGTTTGACTTACAACTTCAAGAACTCTAACGGCACTCACTACTTCAAGACTTATGATGTAGGTGCGATGCAGGTAGAGATTGATCGCCTGAACGCAGAGTTGGCTAAGAAGCCAAAGGAAGTAGTGAAGGAAGTCACAGTAGAGAAAATCGTAGAGAAACCAGTAACGGTAGAGAAGACAATCGTGAAGGAGACTCAGTTGGCTCCAGTTGTAATCTTCCAACTTGGCAAGAGCACTATCGACGCTTCTCAGAGGCCATCTGTTGCGATGATTGCCAAGTACATGCAGAACCATCCAACCAGCAAGGTTCACATCAATGGCTATGCATCTCCAGAGGGTAATGCCAATCTCAACCAGAAACTGTCTGATGCACGTGCTAAGGCTGTTTATGACATGCTTGTGAACACATACAAGATTTCTCCAAGCCGCCTTACTCATAAGGGTCTTGGTGTGACTGACGAACTCTTCGATGA
>JAAYDO010000161.1 GCA_012729225.1 Bacteroidales bacterium
CAAGGTCATGAAGCGCAGGGCCTATGGCTATAGAGACCACGAATACTTCAATCTACTACTGCTCGGATTGCATGACAAAACCAACGCAATTCGGGGATGAACCAAAATTCTCTCCGTCCAGAAACCTGAAAAAGGGTGGTGAGGAATGTTTGAAGATGGGTGGTAATATGGGCAATACTATGCGACTTGGAGAAAACTTGTCTAAAAACGAGTTGCCACGAGTTGGCGTAGAGGGGTGTGTGGTTTGAGCATCAAACAAGATGAAGAGTCTACTCGTAATGCCATGTGCTACGTTTCGCTCGAATTATCTTTTTTGATCCTTCGATATGCCTTCGATAATCCTTCGATACGCCTTCGTTAGCGGGGAGGGTGATGGAGAGGTTTGCTTGATTGAGTTTTTTGGTTGTTTTATCTTGACATATTGATGTCCTGTTTTTTCTTGAATTATGAATTTTTCGTGAACTATTTTACTTGTCTAAAAATCATTTGTGAATTTTTTGTGAAATGATTCCCTTGGAAAAAGAGGAGTTGTATGCTAACTTTGCAATATCAAATCAAAAAATAATCCACCTCTAAAACGTATCACTCATGAAAAAATATTTGCATTGATGATGCTCACTCTGCTGAATGCTGTGGCTTTAGCACAACAAGGAATTCTGGTCGAGGATGATGTCCAAACTGCCGAGAGTGGAACACAAGAAAGACAAGTGAATCTCTATGCTCAGGAACTTCAGAAACTTTTGATTCCCGACCATGCAGAGTTTGGTGTGGTGAAAAGACCTTCATTTGATATGGAGAACTCGCTCATCTATGATTCTCTGAGACGTGAACTTGTATTCATCACCTGTATAGGCAAGAGGAACGTATGGTACTCCATGTATCCTGCTTTTCACAAAAAAGAGAAGATTGACGGAAAGTCGTGCAAGGAAGCCTGGCGAGAAAAAATAGGTCGCTATCATTTGCCTCGCACAAAGCAATATAGGTTGGCTGTTTCAGAAGATTTTGCTCAATCGTTGAGAGCCCTTTGGAAGATTGCCATTAGTCAGGCAAAAGCACGTTCGGCAAATGGCTTTGTAACAACAGGCGATCTGGTGGTGGTTCAAATGGATGGAACGACATTGAACTATTTTATAGGAGAAAAATATGATAAGTACAGGACACCTGATTTTGATGGTGTTGAGGTGGATCATCTGAATCGTTTGGTCCACAGGTTGCAGGCAATAGTGAAGGATGGCGATATTGCTGAATTGGAAGGGTGGAAAGGAGAGGCCGATGCTCTGTATTTACAGTTTCTGGGTATGTCAGGATGGTGGTACTTGCAAAATGAATCTTCTTCATCATATTAATAATTGGGTAGCATTCAGTTTCTTCCATCAAGAATTTGAAAAAGAGGCTGTTCTTGTTGTGGGAAAGATGCCAAAATGGAAGCCTGCAATACTAAGATGTCTTCCCATAAAGGTGAAAATATCTATCTGTTATTTTTAGACTAACGTCATGTTAGATTTGGGGGAGTGTAAACCGTCTCGAAGGCATCTCGAAGGAGTGCCGAATGAATTAATAGTGCTTTTTGCTAACCTTTGAAGGAGCTCACGCTCGACAATAAAAGTTAAAAACATGCTTTTTTCTTTGTATTTTCCCCACTTAATCGTATCTTTGTAACCAAATTTTTTATTTCATATCGTATGAAGATTCTGATATTGAATGGTCCTAACCTTAACTTGCTGGGCAAGAGAGAGCCGGGTATTTATGGTTCTAAGGGTTTTGAGGAGTATTTTGAAGAACTGAAGAAGCGTTATCCAGAGGTGAAATTGGCTTACTGTCAGTCGAATACGGAGGGCGTGCTGATAGACAAGATTCACGAGGTGGGCTTTGATTGGGATGGCATAGTGCTGAATGCAGGTGCTTATACCCACACGAGTGTGGCTCTTCAGGATGCGATTCGTGGGGTGAAGACTCCTGTGGTGGAGGTGCATATTTCTAATGTGCATCAGCGGGAGGAGTTCCGTCATAAGTCTTTGATCAGTTGTGCTTGTGTGGGTGTGATCTGTGGCTTTGGTTTGGACAGTTATCGTTTGGCCATTGAGGCTCTTTTGGCAAGGAAATAAGAACCAGAGGGCTGGCAAGCAAGGAAGGAGAGCGGTTTCGTATGGTTGAGACAGACAAGATAGACGAGTATATCCTACAGCACATTGACAAGGAGGGTGACTACATGCATCGTTTGTGGAGAGCCACTCAGTTGCATCTGCTCTATGGCAGAATGGCCAGCGGTCATTTGCAGGGCAGACTGTTGAAGATGCTTGTGGGGATGATTCGTCCTAAGTTGGTTCTGGAATTGGGCACTTACTCTGGCTATTCGGCACTCTGTATGGCTGAAGGACTGGAGGATGGGGCGCATCTCCATACGGTGGAGGTGAATGACGAGCAGGAGGACTTCACGTTGCCTTGGCTGAAAAATTCGCCATGGGCGGATAAGATTACCATGCACATAGGAGATGCTCTGGAGGTTGTGCCTCGATTGGGCTTGCGGTTTGACATGGCATTTATAGATGCTGACAAGCGCAAGTATGTGGAGTACTATGAGATGGTGATGGGATGTCTGAATGTGGGTGGTTATATCTTGGCCGACAATACGCTGTGGGATGGTCATGTGGTGGATGATGAAATTCACGACGCACAGACTGAGGGCATCCGAGCCTTTAATGACCGAGTGGCTCAGGATGAGAGAGTGGAGAAGGTCATCCTGCCCCTGAGAGACGGATTGACATTGATAAAGAAAATCAAGTGAAAAGTGAATGGTAGGAGGTGAACAATCTAAGTAGCCTTTTGCTGTGGCTCTTTTCCGAAATATAAAAGAAAGAAAAGAAATTGGAAACAACAAGACAGAATAAGATTGCCCGCTTGATTCAGAAGGATTTGGCGAGTATTTTTCAGGCACAGACTCGTCAGACAAAAAATTTGCTGGTGAGCGTGAGTGTGGTACGTGTTAGCCCCGACTTGAGTGTGGCTAAGGCTTATTTGAGCATTTTCCCTTCAGCCAAGGCGCAGGAGGTGTTGCAGAGCATCAACGATCATGCTGCCCAGATTCGTTATGAGTTGGGCGGGCTGGAGCGTCATCAGTTGCGCATCATTCCAGAGTTGAAGTTTTTCCTCGACGATTCGCTGGACTACGTAGAACATATCGACGAGCTGCTGAAGCCTCGCACGGATAGCCCTTCAGGTACTGCTGAGGAGGAGGCTGGGGATGCTTCTGAAGAGGAGAAGGAATGAACTTCCCTTTCTACATAGCAAAGAGGTATCTGCTGTCGAAGAAATCTCACCATGCCATCAACATCATTTCGGGTGTTTCGGTGTGTGGAGTGGCAATTGCTACGGCTGCTTTGGTGTGTATCCTGTCGGTGTTCAATGGTTTTCAGGACATGGTGGCAGGACTGTTCACGGCTTTTGACCCTCAACTCAAGGTTGTGCCAGCAGAGGGCAAGTGGATTGATGAGAATGCTAAGGAACTGAAGGTGTTGCAGGAGGATGCCGATGTGGATGTGCTGACTAAAACACTGGAGGACAATGCTCTCCTGATGATTAACAATCGGCAGACGATGGTGACAATCAAGGGTGTGGAAGATAATTTTGAGGAATTGACAAGGATAGACCGCATCTTAGTGGGCGATGGCGTGTTTGAATTGCGAGTTGATGTGATTGATTATGGTGTGTTGGGGGCAAATCTGCTGATGAAGTTGAACCTGTCTGCCGACTTCCCTGATGCCATTCAGGTATATGCCCCTCGCAAGGGTGAACGCATCGACCTCAATGACCCTCGCGAGAGTCTGAACCAGGAGGAACTTTACTCGCCAGGCGTGGGTTTTATGGTGAAACAGAACAAGTATGATGCCAACTATGTGATTACCAATCTTGATTTTGCCAAACGCCTCTTTGAACGAAAGGGGGAAATCTCTGCTGTGGAGATGAAACTGAGGCAGGGTGCAGACCTGAATGCCGTGAAATCAAGATTGCAGAAGACCCTTGGCAGCAAGTATAAGGTGCTAGACCGCTATGAGCAACAGGAGGATACGTTTAAAATCATGAAGATAGAAAAACTCATCTCCTACATCTTCTTGACTTTCATCCTCATGATTGCTTGTTTCAATATCATTGGCTCTCTCTCCATGCTCATTATTGAGAAGAAGCAGGATGCTGTGACATTGCGCAATATGGGGGCAAGCGAGAAGCAGATTAGTGACATCTTCATGATAGAAGGAAGAATGATTTGTCTCTTGGGGGCTGTGATTGGCATTGTGCTCGGACTGACGTTCTGCCTGCTCCAACAGGAGTTTGGTCTCATTCGCTTTGGCAGTAGCGAGGGCAGTTATATCATAGATGCCTATCCTGTGAGTGTGAGAGTGTGGGATGTGGTAGTCATCTTTGCTACAGTAGTTGTGGTGGGCTTCCTTTCGGTGTGGTATCCTGTGAGGTATCTGAGCAAGAAATACACGAGACAATAGTAGAGAGGAACTTTTCAGTTCTGTTCGGCACTCCTGTTCTCCTGTCTTCTTTTGAGGAAACATTTAATCAAGAAAAATTATAAACTCATAAATAAAAGATGAAAAAGATTTATTGGCTATCAGCGGCAATAACAACAGTGTTGCTGACAGGATGTGGAAGGCAGAAGGCTTTCGTGAAGGAATATTTTGCTGTTTCACCCACTCCTTTGGAGTATTTGGCTGGCGAAGTGCCTGCTACTATCAGTATCAATGTGCCTTCTAAACTGATGAACAAGAAGGCAATTGTGACTTTCACTCCTGTGCTGAAATGGGATGGGGGAGAGTCGGCGGGCGACCCTTATACCTTGCAGGGTGAGAAGGTTGAGGCAAACCACACCATCATCTCTTATAAGAATGGTGGGCATGCCACCATGCGTTTCTCTGTACCTTTTGAAGAGGGGATGGAGGCAAGCGAGTTGGTGATGCAGATGGAGGCTGTGATTGGAAAGGCGATATCGCAGATGCCTTCTGTAAAGATAGGCTATGGCACTCAGTGCACGGCTTTTCTCATTACTAAGACTGCAAAGACAGCCAACTATGGCATTGCTCCTGACAACTTCCAGCGTGCAATCAACCAGAAGCAGGAGGCCGCAGTGAAATTCTTGATTGGTCAGGCTAATCTGAGAGGAAGTGAACTCAACAGCAAGACGGTTCAGGATTTTATCTCTACGCTGAAGAAAATTAAGAGTGATGAGGAAAGCATTGTACTTAACAATGTTGAGGTGAGCGCCTATGCTTCTCCTGATGGTGCTTATAGCGTGAATGAGAAGTTGGCAGAGAGAAGAGGCGAGGTGTCAAAGGACTATGTGAACAAACTTTTGAAGAGTAATAAACTCTCTACAGATGTAGATACCAAGTACACGGCTGAGGACTGGGAAGGTTTTCAGGAACTCGTGTCACAGTCAAATTTACAGGACAAGGAAATCATCTTGCGTGTGCTCTCTATGTATCAAGACCCAGAGCAACGCGAGAGAGAGATTCGCAATGTAGCAGTAGTATATAAGGAGTTGGCTGATGCTGTGCTTCCAGAACTTCGTCGTGCAAGAATGATTATCAATTATGATGTGATTGGTCGTACTGACGAGATGATTCTGAAGATGGTAGATGTAGAACCAGAAAACCTGTCGTCTGACGAACTGATGTATGCAGCCAACATTCTTGTGCAGGATGATGCTCAGAAGGAGGCGATTCTCAAGGAAGTTGTTAAATACTTCCCTGACGACTATCGTTCATACAACAATCTGGGTGAGATTGCCATCCGCAAGGGTGATTTGGAAACAGCCCAGGCTTATTTCCGTCAGGCACTCAGCATCAGTTCTAATGCGGCAGAACCAAACGTGAATATGGGAATGTTGGCTCTTCAGGAGGGCAAATTTCAGGATGCTGAAACTTATATCTCCAGAGGTGTGAATGCCAACAACTTTGACGAGGCACTTGGTCATCTTTATGTGGGACAGGGCAAATATACTCAGGCTTCAGCCAAGTTCTCTAAGTCTGCCAACAATAGTGCCGTACTCGCCAATATTCTTTCTCAGGACTATGCAGACGCAGCCAAGACTCTTTCGAATATCAAGAATCCAGATGCCATGACTTATTACTTGCGTGCCATATTGGCTGCTCGTATGGAGAACTCGTCCGAGGTGAAGACTCATCTGGCCAAGGCTATTGAGTTGGATTCTTCTTTGGCAAGAAGAGCGGCTAACGATGCAGAATTTTCAGACTATAACAAGTAAGAAGAGAGGTGAAACGTTGTTTTTGCATATTATATGTTCTGGCTCTTGTGTTAGGCTTGGTGTCTTGTGGTCCAGGAGGCTCTTCCTTCCGTGTCAAGGGCAGTTTTCGTGACATGCAGTCAGGTGAACTCTACATCTACAATGCAAATGCCAAATATGCCAAACTCGACACGCTGACCATTCAAGAAGGACGATTTCAGTATAAAGGCGAGATTGACGAGGTGACGCCTTTCATGTTGGTCTATCCTAATGGTGTGGAACAGGTGATATTCATAGGTCCGGGAGAAGACTTGACCTATGAAGCTGCTGCCAACGACTTGAGGAACTATGTGGTGAATGGAAGTGACGAAAACAAACTTATGAATAAGTTCAGGGAGGAGACATTCTCCATGAATCCGTCTTCCATCATCACATCTGTTCGTTCTTATATTAAGAATTATCCTGCTTCGCTTGTGGCTATTTATCTGTTTGACCATTATCTCGTGCAAAACGAATTGGTAGGCAATGAGGAGGTGAAGGAGATGCTGAAGGTTTTGAAACCAAAGCATTCCCGCAATCACTATCTGCTCGACATAGAGAGCAAGATTGCCAGTGCTGATAAGCGCAGGGTGGGGAAGACGCTTCCAGATGTGACCCTCACAAGAAAGGATGGAAAGACTACCAAACTTTGGAAGACTTCATGCGACTATCACTTGGTGACATTTTGGGCTACTTGGATGAATAATAGTTATAGTTTCACAGGTCGATTGAGAGAGGTGTTGAATAGCGCAGAACCAGAAAAACTGCGTGTGGTGGCTATCTCGCTGGATATAGAGCGATTCCGCTGGGAAGACCAGATTCGCCAAGACAGTCTCAATTCCCATCTTGAGCATTACTGTGATGGGTTGTCCTTTGAGTCTCAGGCTGTCAAGACCTTGGGTGTGGGCACAGTTCCTTATTATATATTGACTGACAAGAACCACAAGGTGCTGGATTGTGGAGAGGACATGAATCAGTTGGGAAATGCAATCAGTAAGTATGTGAAGTAGGAACTATCAATATGGTCTGACGAAATCGCTTTTCAGAATAGAGAAAGGAATATAAATAGAAATAGAAAGGGAAGATGGTTTGCAAGGTTTGTAGTGCCGCATTGCAGGGATTAGACGCAATGACAGTTACAGTGGAGGTGGACAATTTTGATGGAGGACAGAACCAGAAGTTTTCCATTGTAGGATTGCCAGACAATGCTGTGAAGGAGAGTCAGGAGCGTGTGCAGTCAGCCTTGCGTGTGAATGGCTATAAAGTGCCAAACCGATCTGTAGTGGTGAATCTTGCACCGGCAGACGTGAGAAAAGAAGGTTCAGGTTTCGACCTGCCTATGGCCATAGGCGTGATGCTGTCGTATGGCTTCTTGCACATCGAGAACCCGGGTCGCTTTATGTTTGTAGGAGAATTGGGATTGGATGGCACAATCATGCCAGTCAAAGGTATTCTTCCCATCTCTATCAAGGCTCGCGAATTAGGTTTTGAGGGCTTGTTTGTGCCAAAAGACAATGAGCGTGAGGCAGCCGTAGTGAATAAACTCAAGGTGTATGGTGTGCGTGAGTTGAAGGATATTGTTCATTTCTTCAATGGCACTCAACCAATTGAGCCTACGATGGTCAATACTCGTGAAGAGTTCTATGCTCAGTTGTCCACATTCGACTACGACTTTGACGAGGTGAA
>JAAYDO010000209.1 GCA_012729225.1 Bacteroidales bacterium
GCAATGCTTATGCCCGTCGCTTGCTGCAAGAAGTCCATCGCTACTGGCAGAAAGAGCAATATGCCTGCCGACCATAATAATCCCTTGTTGGATAACTGATGAAACAACGGAAGAATCATGCCCAGAGTGGCATAGAGACAGAGGATGTCTCCACTCCAGATGAACATCAAATGGCAGAATGCCATCAAGAGCAGTATCGTCATTCTACGATAAAAAAGAAGTATTCCGCCTGTTCCCCGCTGCAAAGCATGTTCGAGAATAATGGAGAAGCCACAACCGAAAAGAAGACTGAAAAGTGTGTAGCCTTTTCCGTCTATAAGGAAATACTGCATGTATCGGACAACGTTGTCGGTTGATGCTGTTGGCATCATCTGACGCTCCTCGCCACTGAGGAAACTCCACAGGCCAAACTCTGGAAAGTTGGCAAGTATGATGGCGAGAAGAGCCATGCCACGAAGTGCATCAAGGATGATGTATCGCTGTTTTTCTGTGGTTGGACCAATGTTTGTTTGTCTTGTCATGTTTGTGTTGTTAAAGCGTCTATGATGTCGTAACTGCTCGGGAGGAGAATGGCTTACAAATGCCCGCATGCTCATGAAGAAGAGCAAATTCAGTTCTATACATGGTTGATCCTCATTTTTGGACGTTGCCCTCGCATGGACATAAAATGAAGGAAGGAACGATATTGTTCCTCCCTTCATTGTTTCTACCTGTATGAAACGCTGTAGAGGGCTATATCAAATACAAAAAGATGAAGAACGCCTTCACTCACATGAAGTCGGCCGACAAGTCTTTTTGACACGAAGTCTGTCCCTACTGAGCACCTTCTGCAGCGCTATTGTTTTCCATCCCTTAAGATGGATTAGCCTTTGTTTTGCTGAGCAGCCTGGAGATTGATCTGTGTGCTGACGCTACTGAGAAGTTTCTCCATGATAATGGGCTTATTGATGAAGTCGTTAGCACCAAGCTGGAAGCCTTTGGAGATGTCCTGCTCAGAGTTGAGCGCAGAGAGGATGATGATGGGAAGGTCTTTGGTTTTCTCATCGGCACGGACTCTTCTGATTACTTCAAATCCATCAATACCTGGCATCATGAGGTCAAGAAGGACAAGGTTGGGTTTCTTCTGGGCAATGGCATCAAGAGCCTGCTGGCCACCTGTGGCGGTACGGATCTCGAATGTGTACTGCGAAAGCATCTTCTTGATGAGAAGGATGTTCAATGGGACATCATCGACAACGAGGACGGACAAACTATCAACGTCAATTCCTGGTGTGATGTAATTATTCATATTATATTCTGATTTTGATTATTATTGATTTCTTTTTTTATTCTGTTTCTTTGCTTGTTGCAACAGACCGCACTATGCCTCGTCTGCGCCGGGAGTAGCATTGGCATGCTCGAAGGTGGCAGAGTCGTCTGGTGTAGGTGAGATATAGTCCATCTCCTTGATGAAATCATCAATGGTGGACTGATTGCCCTGCAGTTTCATGTAACTGTAGCAGATGGTTTCTCCTGGGCGGAGGAGGGCTGCTGCCGCGCGGAGTGTTTCTGACATCATCAACTGGAAGTTAATGATTTCTTCTTCGGTGTTCTGACCTCTGATGTCACGAATGACTGAGCCAACATAAGTAATGTTGTTGGCAGCAGAAACCTTATTGTTGGGGAAGTAGCGGCACACAAGTTCTATCTCTTCTGGACGGATAGGCATGGTCTCACCCTTGCTGTTGAGTATCCATATTTTACCTACAAGGACATCACCCTCTATATTGCCTGCAAACTTCTGTTCTGCCAAGAGGCGCACACGACTGACAAGTCGGTTGTAGTCAATGTAGTTGTCGTAGAACTCGGTGTAGATAGTGAATCCTATGTTTGGCGAGATGATGGACTGTTTTCCCTCTGCTGTCACTTCATAGACATTGAAGTCTTGTGGAGCGAGTTCTTCCACCTCGTGCTTCTGCTTGCAGCAGGTGCAAAGAGCTTGTGTCTTAGGCTCGATGAACGTGTTGCCACAAGTGTTGCAGGTGTGGATGAGGGCGGGACGATCGTAGTCCATGCCGATATGGCGGAGTATCTTGTGGCACTTGGGACACCGAAGCTGACCGCCAAAGTTATAGGTGTGTTCTGGTGTCACATTGGCGCAACGGAAGTGGTGGATCACCTCTTCTGTGCGGACGGACGACATACCACACTTTGGACATGTCTGAATGTAGAGCAGATGCGAGTGGAGGCAAGTGGGACAAAGATAGACCTTATTGACAAACTTCGTGGCACGGAACATGCCTTTTTCTGTCATGGACTGGAAGAACACAAAGTAGTCGGAGAGTTCGTACTGCCCAAGACGATAGAAGAGGTCAAAGATTGGGATGACATAACCTGTTGAAGCGGTGACATCGAGTTGTGGCTCAAGCACAGTTTTCTTTCTGGAAATGAGATAACGGGTCAGTCGGATGAAGAACTGGTTGGAAGACATGACAGGGTCTTCCGTTGCAGACAGACCAATCAGTGTATTATAATTAATGATGTTCTCAATGGTGGTGAGCACGTCGATATTGTTCATGTCATCAGCGTAGCCATCAATGATTTCATCATATCCCCCCATCTTTCCTTTGAGTGTGGCAGACACGAAGAGTGGCTTGTAGCAACATTTGCTGGAGGTGACGGGGTTAATATGATTGAGAATGGTCTTTGTTTCTTCAACAGAACCGTTGGCAATGAGCACGACATCAAAAAGGAACTCGGGAAAGTCAGGGCTTTCATCGAGGGCGAAAGGGCTGTCGAGCAACAATACTCGTCTGCCTCCGTCATTGTTTTGGATTGTAATCATACACCTACAAACGGTTTTACGGTTATTCAAATTCAGGTGAATCCATAAGGTTTTTACTCTTACAAATATACACCTCACGTGTTTCTTTGCAAATTTAGGATATTTTTTTTGAAAAAAACATGATAAACACTTTTTTTTTGAAAAAACATGATTATAATACCTTTTTCCTCATTTTTTTTGGTCAAAACGTAGAGTCTTTGGCTAAAAAAGCGCAATCGGGCAAACGGGCATGTGAAATATCTCTCCACTCTCCGACTTTCAGCATGTGGCTTCTTTGGGGCTATTGTATCATAACATTCCAAAGAAGCGCACACATTGGCGAAGGGATGGCTGGGGAACATGCGACATTCAGGAAGTATCCTCTCCCCATACTTCTGCGAGCCTTCGAGATGCCTTCGAGATGAGTCTTAGATAATTCCATCACCTTTTTCTTTCTTTTCTCAGGGGATTCATGAAGAGGAGCGAGGGCAAGGAAGAGACTTTTCTCCTATCAGAAATGTTCATTTCGTGAATTTTCGGAAATGCGAAAAAGAGGAAAACACCACCATCACAAAATGAATTCTTTCTTAGGTCTTCCTAAAACAACGTGAGTTCAACAAATCTTATCTTCTGAATTAGCTGAACTCATTTTAAGTAACCCGCTTTTTCCAATTCTTGTGAAGCCAAATGACACTCATTCCACCATGCTTCTCCAAAACGACGAATGAGAGGCTCTTTGAGAAACTGATAGACGGGGAGTTGCAGTTTCTTGCCCAGTTCACGTGCTGGCTTACAAATATCCCATTTGTGGACATTGACGGCTGTGACTCCTCCCACTGTGGACAGGCGCACAGGATAGAGCGCACACGAAATGGGTTTCTGCCAATGAAAGCTTCCATTGCGATAGGCAGAATCAATGGCGCAGAAAGCACATGCCCCCTCGTGCTTGACAAACACACAATCTTTTTGATTGACAATTTGGGTGACAAGTTCGCCATCACGGTCGGGATAGACCACGCCTTCACGCTCAATCTGCTTGACTGCCTGAGGGGTGAGATCATCGTGTATTGCCTCATAAGCCTGTTCAAGCAGGGCTACTTCATCGGTGGTGACTGGCGCGCCAGCATCTCCTTCTATGCAACAGGCACCGTGACACTGATTGAGGTCGCAACAGAAAAAGACCTTGAAGAGGTCGAGCGACACGAGTGTGCCAAGTATTTCTATCATGTTAATTCTTCACTCTTTAGTTGATTGATGATTTCCCTGCAAGTGCGCTCATCTTCCTGCAATTGATGTCGAAGCATTTGGAGGGATGAGAACTCTTGCTCCTTGCGAAGATGGGCAAGAAACTCCACCTGCATGGATTGACGGTAGAGATCTCCCTCAAAATCAAATAGATGCACCTCCACACTTCGCTTATGCCCATTATGCAAGGTGGGGCGTGTGCCTATGTTGAGCATGCCATAACCTTGGGAGGACTTGACGAGATACACTCCGTTTTCGGGTACTAACTTGCAGGCATCCACTTGCAGATTGGCTGTAGGATAACCTATTTTTCTTCCATTCTGAAACCCTTCAACAACTGTTCCCTGCATAAAATAGTGATAGCCCAACTGACTGTTAGCCGTCAGAACATCACCTGACAATAAGGCCTGACGAATAGTTGTAGAAGAGATGTGTTTTTTGACGTAGGGAGATAAAATGTCTTTTTTATTGGAGGAGAATGAGGTTTTTCCCTCAGCAACAGGCGAAGGAAGGACAGGAACAGGGAGAACAGGAGCCTGGATCACCTCTATTCCTAATTCAGAACCATACTGCTGATAGTCGCTGAAAGACTTGCAATCATGACCAAAATGGTTGTCGTAGCCTATCATGAGCACTTTGACCTGCAACTGATTCTTGAGAACAATACGCATAAAATCGTAGGCACTCATTTCTGCCAGTTCTCTGGAAAACTCCAAGAGGGCTATCTTCTCCACCTGGGCTTGCTGCAAGAGTTGAATCTTCTCATCTGCGAGTGTAAGCAATTGAGGTTGGAAGTCCTTACGGATGACCTGAAGGGGATGATTGGGAAAAGTGACAACCACAGCGTCAAGATCTCGCTCACGAGCCAGACGAATCATCTGACTGACCACAAAGAGGTGACCCCGATGCACACCATCAAAAGTGCCAATCGTGGCCACACAAGGTCTGACTTCTGTATCTGTTCCTATCACCTTCAACATACCTTTTCTCCACACCTATTGAGAAACTGTCCACTGGCTTTATTTTTTGCAAAGCTGACAATCCTCACATTTCTCAAAATCGCCACGGAAACGCTTCTCTACCTTGACATAGAGTTTCTGACGAAGTGCCTCATTCTTGACCTGATCAACGACTTCTCCCATAAAGGCATTCTTGAGCAATGCCCGTGCCTCATCTTCAGGAATGCCACGCTGGCGCATGTAGAAAAGCGCAGCCTCGTCCATCACACCTACGGTAGAACCGTGCGCACACTTCACATCATCGGCATAGATTTCCAACATGGGCTGGGTGTACATACGTGCATCGGACGAAGCACAAAGATTGGCATTGGTCTCGTGGGAAGAAGTCTTCTGCGCATCCTTGTCCACCAAGATCTTACCTGCAAAAGCACCTACAGACTTATCATCCACTACATATTTGTAGCATTCACGAGAGACACACTGAGGCACTTGATGATGAATGAGGGTATTGTTGTCTATATGCCTGCTGCCCGAACCTATGGCGCAACCATTGAGGGTGACCTCGCCATGCTCTCCCTGAAGATACACATCGCAGAGATTGCGGGTAAGTCCGTTGAAGAGAGTGAAGACATTGTGCTTGACAGAACAGTCACGACCCTCACGGATGTACACATTGGAGAAACGCGCGCAAAGAGGCGTGGTCTCTTCAATCTCATAGAGGTCAAGGGTTGCATTGTCGTGACAGTACACCTCTACCACCTGAGTTGTGAGGTATTGTTGCTTATCTGTCGCCTTATCGTTCATGACAATGGTGGCTTTTGCGCCTTGCTCCATCACAATCAGCACACGCCGATTCATCATGGTGGCTGCAGTTCCACGCAAATAGTTGTCCACCACGACTGGATCCTCCACCACCGTGTTTTTAGGCACATACACCAATAAGGTCTCATGCACCAGAGCAGTGTTGAGAGCAGTGATGGCATCTGTGACGTCTGCCACACGATGATAGTAAGGAGTCACGTCAATAGGCGCATCCTTTATATTAAATATGTATGAGGAAGGCTTGACAGTGAGAGGTGAGAGCGAGATACCGTAGTTGGGCGCAAAAGCTGCATCCACATCGGTATATTTATACCGTTCCACTTTCTTGGAGGGGAAGCCCAAGCACTGAAAAGTGCTGAATGCCTCGTTTCTCACAGCATTCATCACCGGACAACTTTTTGCCTTGATGATGGATGCTGCTTCCTGGTAGAGTTCTATGTATTGCTGTTCGCTCTTCATACCAATTCTTCCTTTATCCAGTCAAATCCTGTTTCTTCAATCTGACGAGCCAAATCGGCTGTGCCTTCCTTCACGATACGCCCGTCGATGAGCACATGCACAAAATCTGGTCGAATATAATCGAGAAGTCGCTGATAGTGAGTGATGACAATGGCTGACGTTTCGGCCGTACGCAACTTATTAAATCCATCTGCCACAATGCGGAGAGCATCGACATCCAGACCTGAGTCTGTCTCATCCAGGATACAGAAGGTGGGGTCAAGCATAGCCATTTGGAAGATTTCATTTCGCTTGCGTTCTCCACCCGAGAAACCTTCATTGACAGAACGGTTCATCAACTTCTGGTCAATCTCCACCAGTTTGCGCTTCTCTCTCATCAGTTTGAGGAAGTCGGTGGATTTGAGTGGTTCTTTACCCAAAGCCTGACGACGGGCATTGACAGCCGCACGCATGAAATTGGTCATGCTCACGCCTGGAATCTCAACAGGGGCTTGAAAAGACAAGAACACACCCGCTTGGGCACGCTCCTCTGGGCTCATCTGCAAGAGGTCTTGTCCATTAAAAAGGATTGAGCCCTCTGTTACTTCGTAGTTTGGATTGCCCACAATGACATTGGAAAGAGTGGACTTACCCGCACCATTTGTACCCATTACGGCATGAATCTCACCATCGTTGATAGTAAGGTTAATGCCTTTCAATATTTCCTTGTCGCCAACCTTGGCGTGTAGATTCTTTATCTGTAACATACCTGTTTATAATCCCTTCAAATGTGAATACATATTTTCTTGATTGCCCGCTCCTGCCTATCCTACTGAACCCTCAAGCGACACGTTGAGGAGTTTCTGAGCCTCAACAGCAAACTCCATAGGCAACTTGTTGATGACATCTTTGGCATAGCCATTGACAATCAGACCAACAGCCTCCTCTGTAGAGATGCCTCGCTGATTGCAATAGAAGAGTTGGTCTTCGTTAATCTTAGAGGTTGTGGCCTCGTGCTCCACTGTAGCAGTATTATTGTGGATATCCATATATGGGAATGTGTGCGCACCACAATTACTGCCCAAGAGGAGAGAGTCGCACGATGAATAGTTGCGTGCGCCATCTGCCTGTTTACCCACTCGCACAAGACCTCGGTAGGAGTTTTCAGAATAACCAGCAGAGATACCTTTAGAGATGATGGTTGAACGAGTGTTCTTACCCAGATGAATCATCTTAGTGCCTGTATCAGCCTCTTGATGATTGTTGGTGACTGCCACGGAGTAGAACTCTGCCTGACTGTTGTCACCCCTCAGCACACATGATGGATACTTCCATGTGATGGCAGAGCCTGTCTCCACTTGAGTCCAAGAGAGTTTGCTGTTCACGCCACGGAGATCTCCACGCTTGGTGACGAGGTTGAGCACACCACCCTTACCTTCCGCATCACCAGGATACCAGTTCTGCACAGTGGAGTATTTCACCTCAGCATGATCATTAATCACAATCTCCACAATAGCCGCATGCAACTGGTTCTCATCACGCATAGGAGCAGTACATCCCTCAAGATAAGAGACATAAGACCCTTCATCACACACAATGAGAGTACGTTCAAACTGACCAGTATTGCGAGCGTTGATACGGAAGTAAGTGGAGAGTTCCATTGGACAACGCGTGTTCTTTGGGATATAGACAAAAGAACCATCTGAGAACACAGCACTATTGAGTGCAGCAAAATAATTGTCACGCGGAGGAACTACTGTGCCAAGATATTGCCTGACGAGATCAGGATATTGCTTAACCGCCTCGCTGATAGAGCAGAAGATAATACCTTTCTCCGAGAGTTTCTCTTTGAAGGTGGTCTTGACAGATACAGAATCCATGACTGCATCAACTGCCGTACCCGAAAGAGCAAGACGCTCCTCAAGAGGAATACCCAGTTTGTCAAAGGTCTTCATCAGTTCAGGATCTATCTCATCTACCGTCTCTGGTCCTTTCTTACTCTTGGCTGTAGGGTCTGCATAGTAGGAGATAGCCTGATAGTCTATCTCGGGAAGATGCACATGTCCCCATTCCGGTTGCTGTTGAGTGAGCCAATAACGATAAGCATCCAAGCGGAACTGCAAAAGCCACTCGGGCTCACCTTTCTTTTGAGAAATCAGACGCACGACATCCTCGTTTAGTCCCTTGTCAATAATCTCCGTATGCACATCAGTGGTGAAGCCAAATTCATACATCTTCTCCGCCACACTGCGCACAAACTCATTCTTCTCTTGAGGTCGTTCGTTATTACGTTCTTTATTATTGTTTTGTTGCTCGTTGTTATTCTTCATCCGTCTCTTCCTCCTTATTCTTAAATGGGTTGAGTTTATCAGCAGTCTTATTCACCACAGGCTTAAGTCCAAACTTGGGCTCGTAGCCATTCACCACTTCAGTACTGTCTGTGACAATCAGAATATCAGGAATGACAATCTGAGTGGAATGCTTCATCTGATAGAAGAGTTTGGAACGCTCGCTCAACTTCTGTGGCTTAAACCCAGCATTACTGATCATAAAGTCAAAGAGATTGAGCGCCACACTGAGAATGAGTGCATAACTGAATACACCCACAAGAGATCCTATCAATCTATTGAGGAAATTGAGTTTGAGTTTCTTAAAAAATTCTGTCAAGAAAGCAGCCACCCATCCCAGAGCGATCGGCACTACAATGACAACAAGCACAAAAGCAATGAGACGTCCAAACCCCATGCTCGCCCCTGTCTTATCTGCCAAGAAATCACCAAACTGATGATAGAGTGTGGCAGCAAGGAGCAAACCAACAGCCACGCCCAAAAAGTTAGCCACCTGCTTGAAAGCCCCTTGTTTGAAACCAACAACAGCCCCTAATCCCAGTACAATATAAATAAGAATATCCATGTATAATAAAGCATTGTGGGAGAAAGCCCCTGCAGCCCACTTTAATCAAATTTCCATCAGAAAGAAATCTCTCTAAATTGAAAAGAGTCCCCACTCCTAAAAAAGGAGCAAGGAGTCTTTCTCTTTTTATCTTACAGAACCTATTACAGTTTGGTCTTCACCTCTATCTCTGTATAGGTCTCAAGCACATCACCCTCGTGAATATCATTGAAATTAACGATAGAGATACCGCACTCAAAGTCACGACCCACCTCTTTCACGTCATCCTTATAACGCTTGAGGGCAAGGATCTCACCTGTGTGGACAACAATGCCATCGCGAACGACACGCACCTTGTCTGAACGGTGCACCTTTCCTTCGGTAACCCAGCAACCAGCCACAGTACCGACCTTGGTAATCCTGTAAACCTGGCGCACATCCACCTGCGCTGTGATTTCCTCCTTGAGTGTTGGAGCCAACATGCCCTCCATCGCATCTTTCACCTCCTCTATAGCATCATAGATGATAGAGTAGAGACGAATATCCACGCCATACTGCTCTGCCAAACGACGTGCAGCAGCTGAAGGTCTAACTTGGAAACCAATGATAATGACATTCTCTGAAGCATGAGCCAACTCAACATCGTTCTCGCTAATCTGACCCACAGCCTTGTGAATCACATTCACCTGAATCTTCTCTGTAGAAAGCTTGATGAGAGAGTCGGAGAGTGCCTCGATAGAACCATCCACATCGCCCTTCACCACAAGATTGAGTTCCTTGAAGTCGCCAAGAGCAATACGACGACCCAACTCGTCAAGAGTCAGACGAGTCTGAGTGCGCAAGCCTTGTTCACGCTTCAACTGTTCACGCTTATTACAGATTTCACGAGCCTCCTGATCAGAATCCATCACGTGGAAGGTGTCACCTGCAGTAGGAGCACCATTAAGACCGAGGATAACTGCTGGTTCAGCAGGGAGTGCCTGCTCTATGCGCTGGCCACGCTCGTTGAACATAGCCTTGATACGACCGTAATTTGTACCAGCCAACACTATATCACCCTGACGGAGTGTACCGTTCTGCACAAGTACTGTAGCAACATAGCCACGACCCTTGTCAAGTGTAGATTCAATGATAGAACCAGTAGCCTTTCGGTTAGGGTTAGCCTTGAGATCAAGCATTTCTGCCTCAAGGAGCACCTTATCCATCAACTCTTCCACACCCAGACCCTTCTTTGCACTAATGTCTTGGCTCTGATACTTACCGCCCCACTCTTCAACAAGAAGGTTCATAGACGCCAGTTGTTCCTTAATCTTATCTGGATTAGCAGCAGGCTTATCCACCTTATTGATAGCAAAGATCATTGGCACTCCCGCTGCCTGAGCGTGAGCAATAGCCTCCTTCGTCTGAGGCATCACATCGTCATCGGCAGCAATGATAATGATTGCAATGTCCGTCACCTGAGCACCACGTGCACGCATGGCGGTAAAGGCCTCATGACCAGGAGTATCCAAGAAGGTAATCTTACGACCATCCTTGAGTTTCACCTTATAGGCACCAATGTGCTGAGTGATACCACCCGCCTCACCAGCAATCACGTTTGTTTTGCGGATATAGTCAAGCAGCGATGTCTTACCGTGGTCCACGTGACCCATGACCGTGATAATAGGCGCACGTCTCTCCAGTTCTTCCTCCTTATCTTCCACCTCTTCAATAGCGTTAGACACTTCTTCCGACACATATTGAGTGGAATATCCAAACTCTTCTGCTACGATATTGATAGTCTCTGCATCCAAACGCTGGTTGATGCTCACCATCATACCAATAGACATACAGGTTCCAATGACCTTGGTCACAGGCACATCCATCATCGTGGCAAGTTCGTTGGCAGTTACGAACTCCGTGATCTTCAGCACCTTGCTCTCTGCATTCTCTTCTCTCTCTTCCTCAGCCATACGGTCGTGAATAGCCTGGCGTTTGTCCTTACGATACTTCACGCCTCTCTTCTCCGACTTGGCAGTGAGACGTGCAAGCGTCTCTTTCACCTGCTTTGCTACTTCTTCTTCACTCAAATCCTGTGGCTTTGGAGGAAGCTTCTTCTTATTCTTCTTTTTGCCCTGACCCTGCTGATTCTGCTGGTTTTGCTGATTCTTATGCTGGCCTTGGACATTATTACCCTGACCTGGCTTTCCACCCTGCTTCTTGCCCTGACCCTGCTGACCGTTGCTGTTCTTAGCCGCCTCATTGATATCAACTTTGTTGCCACTGATACGGTTACGCTTTTTCTTCTGACCATTAGCATCCGTACCGCCTTGGGCATTCTGACGCTCTTTCTTGCGCTCAGCCTTGCTCTTGCGGTCTGGGCGAGTCTTGCTGTTAAGGCTGGAGAGATCTATGAATCCCACCTGCTTAAACTGCACGCCTGACTCCGCAGGTGCAGAAAGACGATACACACCATTCTCATCCTTCTCCAGTCTGTCAGCAGAAGACTGCTTGTTTTTCTTTGCAGCAGACTCCTTGTCTGATGATTCTGATGCAGGCACCGCTGTCTGAGTTGTCTTCTCGTCCGACTTCTCAGATACTTTCTCCACAGGCTTTTCTTCCTGTTTCTCTGCCACCTTCTTCTCCACAAGCTTCTCTGCAAGCTTCTCGCTTGCCTTCTCCGACTTAGGAGTTTCCACCTTAACAGGCTTCTTCTCTTCGGCTGGAGCTACTTTCTCCTTAGGCTGAGCAGGAGTTTCTTCCTTAGGCTCAGACTTAGGCTCATCCTTTTGGAGAGTGTTGATTTTTCCAACAATCTTAAGTTTAGGCTTTCTCGCCTCCTTTTCCCGTTCCAGACGTTCCTTCTCTTCGCGGGCAGCTTGCTGTCTCTCCTTCTTTTCCTGAAGTTCCTTTTCCTTCTGGTTCTGTATCTTCTGCTTTGTCTCGGCGTTTTGTTTCATGTCTTCGCCAAACTCCTTCTTCAGCAGAGCATACTGTTCATCGGAGAGTTTCGCATTGGGCGTGGCATCTTGCAATGCCTGTCCCTTTTTCTGCAGGAATTCAGCCACGGTGTTGATTCCCACATTCAGTTCTTTAAGTGCTTTATTTAGTCTTACTGCCATATATTTTTTAATAATGAATCATTTTATTTAAGGACGTTCTATGAATCTGAAAGAACCCTTCTTTAGTCTTCAAATTCTTCCTTGAGAATATTGAGAACCTCATCGACAGTGTCTTCCTCAAGATCCGCCTTCTCCACCAGCATAGCACGTGGAGCATCAAGCACGCTCTTGGCTGTCTCCAATCCGAGTCCCTTGATTGCATCAATAATCCATGGATCAATTTCATCCTTGAACTCGTCCAAGTAAATGTCTTCCTCATCTGGATTCTGACCATCCAACTCACGGAACACGTCTATCGTGTAGCCCGTCAGCATACTTGCCAACTTGATGTTGTCACCATTCTTACCAATGGCGAGGCTCACCTGATCTGGTTGCATATATACCTCCGCCTTCTTCTTCTCTTCATCAAGAGTGATAGAAGAGATTGTAGCAGGACTGAGCGAACGCTGGATGAAGAGGCGAATGTTTGATGTGTAGTTAATCACGTCAATATTCTCATTGTGGAGTTCACGCACAATACCATGAATACGGCTACCCTTCACACCCACACAGGCTCCCACAGGGTCAATGCGCTCATTGTAACTCTCCACCGCAATCTTGGCTCTCTCACCTGGCACACGAGCAATCTTCTGCACAGTGATGAGACCATCATTGATTTCAGGCACTTCCTGCTCAAGCAGACGACGCAAGAACTCTGGAGAAGTGCGAGAGAGAATAATCTTAGGATTGTTGTTGAGGTTGTCCACACGAAGCACAACAGCACGCACAGTCTCACCCTTACGGAAGAAATCACCAGGAATCTGCTCATTCTTTGGCAAGAGCAACTCATTGCCTTCATCATCAAGGAGCAACATCTCACGTTTCCAAATCTGGTAAACCTCACCGCTTACAATCTGTCCAACCTTGTCAGCATATTTGTTGTAGAGGTTATCGTGCTCAAGATCCAATATCTTGCTCGCCATGGTCTGACGGAGAGTCAAGATGGCACGACGACCAAACTTGGCAAACTCAATCTTCTCACTCACTTCCTCGCCCAACTCATAATCCTCATCAATCTTCTGAGCCTCAGAAAGGCTGATCTCGGCATTTTCGTTCTGCACATTTCCATCTTCCACCACAACACGATTGCGATAAATCTCAAAGTCACCCTTATCAGGGTTCACAATCACGTCGAAGTTCTCGTCAGAACCATAGGTCTTCTGCAACACACTGCGGAAACTGTCCTCTATCACACTCACGAGCGTTGTTCTGTCGATGTTTTTAGTATCTTTGAAGTCCTTAAAGGTGTCTATCAAATTGACACGTTCTGCATTTTTCTTTACTGTAGCCATTGTTTATGTTTTTTATTGTATTCTCTTACTTAAAGTCGATGATATTCTTCACCCACTTCACATCAGCATAGCCGAAAGCCTTATCAACCTCCACCATCTGGGGACGCTTCTTGCCTTCCACCTTCTGCTTCTCTGTCACAGTCACCACAAAACCATTCTCATCCGCACTCTTCATACAGCCCTCCATCTTCTTGCCATCAGCAGTGAGCAGTTCCACATCATAGCCCACAGAATTGACATATTGCTGAAAAACCTTGAAAGGCTGACCGATACC
The DNA here is from genome assembly GCA_012729225.1 of Bacteroidales bacterium. Classification (GTDB taxonomy): domain Bacteria; phylum Bacteroidota; class Bacteroidia; order Bacteroidales; family Bacteroidaceae; genus Minthosoma. The sequence goes on from JAAYDO010000209.1 coordinate 13,866, forward strand.
CGCTGACCCCACCTCAAGTTCAAAGTCTTCCACATCACGATCGAAATGCTCTTCAATGAAACGGCTCAGTTCGCAGCAGTCTTCAATCCAAACCCCTTCCTTGTGGTCAATCTCCACAGTGACGCGGTTTTCCTCATCCACCGATGCATCCACCAAGAAATACTCCTTATCCGCCAGCCATTCCAGAGCCAGTTCCTTCACCTTGTTTTTGTCAATCATTTTTGTGCTTTTTTGCTATGATACATTTACAATAGAAAAAGGGAACCATTCAGTCCCCTCCCATTCATTTGCGCTACAAAGGTAGGCAAAAAAGCAGACATCACCAAATTTCTCACCAAAAAACTGCACAGAAAGGGAGCAGTTCAACAGAAAAGGAGGTTATATAGATAAAAACACATAAAACCAGAAAGGATTTGACAACCACATATAACACAATCATTCACACAAAAACATGCGCACCATGACGAACAAGAGCAAAACATTGAGAACGTGATCGTAAGGGTGTGGAAGTGAGGGTACAAGAAAAGAAGTCCTACAATCGTAAGGAACAAATTTCTATCACATAAACGGGAACCACCTCAACAACTCTCTTTTTACATCGCGAGGAAAGAATTTGGCACTCACGAGGACTATTTCGTGAGGCAGCCACATTCAGTTCCCAACTCTTTAATCTCCAAGCCTAAATATGCACATGGACAACTCACAACCTTTCAGTCCTTCACCGTTGCTTTTCACAATTCACCCTTCTCACATTGGTCTATTTTTGAATCTTTTTATTCTTACAAAAACGATATGTCTTTTTTTCTTGCACATTATATATATAAGTCATACCTTTGTCATCAAATATAAAAGAACATTTATACAAAGACACATTTATTATACCAAAGATAAAAGGCATGTATCCCATCTCATTCGTATCATTAGGTCCAGGCGACCCCGAATTGCTAACCATCAAAGCCTTGAGTCGTCTGCAAGAGGCTGATGCCATCTTTCTACCCTTCACCCAAAGCAAGGAGGGCGAGGAGAAATCACGCTCTCTTGACATTGTGAAGGCTCATGACCTCAAAGCACACACCCACCTCTATCGTCTTCCCATGTCTCGACAAAGAGAAGAGACCTTCAGGGTGTACGACCAGATAGGTGCTGAGGCCATCCAACTGCAAAGCGAGGGACAGCGAGTGGTGATTGGAGTGGAAGGCGACATTGCCGTATATGGCTCTATCCACTATGTGCTGGAGCAACTGGAGTCACAAGGCATCGCCACCGAGCAAGTGCCAGGCATCAGTTCCATTTCGGCAGCAGCCAGCCTCGCCAAACTGTCCCTCATCAGTCAGCAAGAGCGTCTTGTGGTCATTCCTGGACAATGTGACGAGACCGAAATGCTACGACTGCTGAACCTCAATCATGTGTTGGTCATCATGAAACTCTCTGCTTGCAGAGACATTCTCACCACCTTTCTTCAGACTCATCCACATTTCCGATATGACTATTTTGAGAACGTGGGCACACCTGCGCAAGTCCATCTATCCGACCCCACCACCATCCTTCAGCGAGGACTCCCCTACTTCTCCCTCATCATCATCCACTGCAAGTAGCCTCATCCCAATCTCCCTAAGAAAACAAAGAGCAAGAGTCATCCAGTCTGGTTGCCTCTTGCTTCCTATATAGACGCCCCTTCTCCCTGGGTCTTTCAGTTTTTCTTCTCCAACTCTTTTTCCTTATACACCTTCTCACCATTATCCCAACTCTTCAGGTGATACCAGTTGTGAGACAGGCAGTGATTACCGATGGACGTAAAGTACAGCACAGTCCTATCAGAATCTTTTATAACTTAGAAGAAGAACGAACCCTTTAATCCCATTAACTTTTTGAAATCTTTCTCCAACTCCACCTCATTGTTTTTCATACTCTTAATGACATGCCAGTAAGCAGGGTAGTTGATCCAACCACTATTAGAATAGAGTTCGAGGATGTGAAGTCCTGCCTTGTCGCAGTTAATTCCCACCACATAACTCGGCGCCAGATGTCCCTTATCCCCTGAGACAGGCACTTGGGCTTTGATGGTAGCAAGATTGATAAAAGAATAACCCTCTTTCTGCTCATGCTGTGTCTGAATATCCTTCATCGGGTTTACATTCATATCAACCTCATAGTTCTCACCTGTTCTCTTTTTGGCAATGGCTGTCATCAGTTCTGCCAATTCCTTATAGTAATCATAGACCAATTGGGCATCATCAAGTGGAATATAGTAGTGTGTTCCTTCTGATTTGCATGCATGCCAATTCCATTCACTATAGACATAAGAGAGGGGAGTCTTGGATTTGCCGTAGTCAAAATCTTCACTATATTCATATTGAACAGGATAAGACTTTGGATGATGCTTCTTCTTGCTTTCCATGAAATCAGTCAGTGCTTGGTGAAGCACCTCTGTATTGCCCATCTTGACAGAATCAGTCCTTTGAAGAGACGGATTAAAATAATAGGACAGCATCAAGACCCCAAATCCTCTTCCACATTGATAGTCGAAAGTGAGCATCTCTTTTGAATTCCAGACATTGGCATGTCCTGGACTATACACATTTCGGGATTCTTCTGTGGCAGGACCTAAAGATACCGAATAACTGATGGTATCATGCCTTTCATCATGCACCTCATACCTGTAACTCTTTGTAGCAGAAGGAACAAGTTCATCAAAAAGCGCACGAATCTTTCTTGTACCGTCTTGCGCTTCTTCAAATCTGTAGCCTTTATAACTGAAAGGGACGGAATAGGAAAGAACTTCTTCATCCATCATCCTCCTATATGTCACCTTACTGGTTTCTTTTGCCAAATCATTGAACCAGTTGATAATCTTAGTTTGATTTTCTTGTGCCGATGCCTGAAGCGTAAAGGCAAGAGCAATGAGGAATGTTATGTATTTTTTCATTATCTCCATATTGCAAGGCGAACCTCTTTGTTAATAAATATCTTGAACAGCAGCAATCTCTTGATGGACTGCATTTCGAAAATCCTCTCCATTTCTTCTGATTTCCTCTTGAAACTTGTCAGGGTCAAACTCTCGCATCAGTTGCTGAAGTCTTCTTTCTGCCATGAGTTGTTGCATGTGGTCCTCAGTCATGAGAGGCATCATCGTCATGGAAGTATCGGATTCTTCATTCCCTTCCATCTCTTGTGATGACTGTATGGTTTTCACCTCTATCTGAGCCATATCATGCTTGGCATTCTTGTAAATCATGCGCTCTATTTCCTGCACCACATTGCAAGCGGTGTCAGAATCAGCTTGGACTATCATCTCCTTCTGTCCAGAGGATTGATGCTGAGCGATGCTTTGTGGCTGATGTTCCATTGTTTCACCCTCCATTTTCTTGGGCGGAGTGAAGATGATGAAGAGCACACCAGCCACACACGCAGCCACCAACCATGACCAGATAAGATAATTGCGGTGAGGTTTTTCCTCACGAACCCGAAGCATGAGTCGAGTATTCAAGTCGGCAGACATCTGAGGGCGAGCCTCCTCTTCTTGTCGGCATGCCTCTCGCAGATTGACATCTTGCAAACGCTTGTTGTTGATTTCGTTTTCTGTCATGACTGTAGGTTTTTGATGATTCTGTATAGTTTCTTTCTTGTTCTACTCAGCCGCGATGCCACCGTGGTGGGGATGGACTGGGTGATGTAGGCTATTTCCTTGAGACTTTTCTCGTCAAAATAGAACATGGTAACAAGGGCTTTCTCGTCGGGAGGCAACTGTCGTAGTGCCGATTGGATGAGTTGCACCGTCTCCTGATTGGGTTGTCCGAAGGCCTTGTCCACTTCCTCTTCCGAAATGCAGGCAAGTTCCTCCTCATGCTCATCAAAGCAGAGGATGGGTTGTCGCCTTTTTCGCAAGAAATCTATTGCCTCATTGTAGGCTATACGACTCAGCCACGTGGAGAGTGCGGCACGCTCGGGTTCGTAGTCCCTTATGCTTCGGAAGACCTTGACAAACACATCCTGATAGACCTCCTCGGCATCTTCGAGCCGTGGAATCATTCTCTGCAACAAAGCAAAGATCTGACCTCCACACTGCTCAAGAAGCTGTTGTTGGCTTAGCGACTCTTGTCTCTTGAGCCCTTCTATCAATTCCTTTTCGATTTCTTTTGTTGTCATTCTTTAGGTCTTCTACTTTTATATACGATGAAAGTAGCGAAAACATTGCAAGTTTAGCAAAAAATTTACAAACACAGAAATGATTACATGAAAAAAACTGTGTAAAACGTTCTCAGCCCTACACTGTTTCATCCATCCCCACATATTATATGCGGTCAAATGTTTTCTGCATCGACCTCCCGTTTTATTCTACCCAAAACAATCCTCAATGATGCAAGTGAGGCATCAAGAAGAGGGAATAAACGTGAGTACGATGACATCATTAGACATCAACCTCGTTATTAGAGAGGGTAAATAAAAGCATGCTTTTGAGAGGATGAAACAGCAGGATTCTCTTGACATAGAACTTCACAAATGGTTGAAGCATTCTTCATGGGAAAACGAACAATTGTTCAATGGCAAACGAACAATGCTTCAATGGCCAATGAACAATGGTGCGATGACCAATGAACAATGGTGCGATGACCAACGAACAATGGTGCGTTTTCGCCCTTACAAACATGAAACACCAGATTGTCTATAAACCGCTATGTATAAAGAAGATATAAAGATTCTCGAAAGTCGGTAGTATATCGCTCATCTTCTTGCAGAAGCCATCCAACGACAAAGCCTGCCAGAATCGCCTTGCCCCTCTTTCATTGAAGGCTCATTCACTTTTATTTTTCCGTACATTTACCTTCCCACACCATCAATCAACGGCTAAAAGAGGAAGGAACGGAAATAAACAAAGAGAAGCAAGGACAGTGCTGCCCTTGCTTCTCTGTATTTCAGACATTGATTATTGGCCCTTCCTCTTCAATCGGTCAGCATTCTTGTTTCTGACAGACTTGGCTCTGTCGGGTTTCTGCTTCGTTATCTTGAGCGGTTTCTGCTTTGGCAGAGCGAGAGAAACAGGATTCCAGTCCTGAGTGATTTCCCAACGAGCCTTCAGCGTCAAAGCATCAGGATAGTAATAGACAGGCTCTGGTTGCAGTTGCAGGTCGTAGTCGCCTGTATCCCAAACACCATTGCCATTGAGGTCTCGGAAGAGACGGAGGAAATAAGTGCCTGGAGAGATGAAATAGAAATCCGCTTTGCCACCTTGAGCCTTGATGGTCTTGACGGGTTTGTCGCTTGCATTGAGAAGTTGCACTATAGCGTCATCCCAGTTTCCTGTAGGCTCACCTGTTTCGGAGAGAGGCTGACCACCGAGGCGCACAAAAAGTGTGGAATAGGAATCAAGCCTTTTCATGCGGATTTGACGCTTCATAGACTCATTGCGCTTGCCATAGATATTGACAAAGGCAGCGGTGTCAATCTCCACCTGATAGGATGAGTCTGCCTCCCACTCTGCATAGAGACGGTAGGTCTTGACACGGCCTGGCACCTGACGGAAGATGAAGTTGGCTGGTGTGAAGATGGAATCTCTTCGTGTGCCAAAGCGTATCTTGGAGAGATCGACAGTTTCAAGCGGTTCTTCAAACGTGAAATCCACATTCTGGTCAGGGTTCATGGCTTGGATGTTGTTGCTCAAACGAATGTCAAGGAACTCTTCTGGCATAGGAGGAATCACGATGTCCTCATCCTCTTCCTTGCTTCTTCGACGCCTTCTCCTGTCTTCTGAAGAGGAACTCTCCTCTTTTTCTTCTTTGATGGCAGGATTGTTACGAGCCTCCTCCTTCGCCTTTGCCTCAGCAGCACGGCGTTCTGTTCTCACCCTTTGTCGGTATTCCTTCACCCACTCCTCATAGCGTCCTTTCGCCTCACGTGCCATGCGTTCCTTGCTCATCTTTGACACCAGTCGAAGGGTATCAGTTGTGATTGACAAACGACCAGCCGTGTCTGTCTCGAAGAAATCCAACTGAATCTGGAGTGTGTCAAGATTGTAGATGAGAGAATCCTTAATCCAATAATCAAGTGTGTCCTTACGCTCATTGACATCTACCACAAAGGCATCTTGGCTATTGAAGTTGAGACCTGTGAGACGAGGAAGCGTGTCACTTGGGGCTGTGAAGACCAATGTGAACTTATGCAATACAGGACGCTCGCTCTTCAGCAAGTGGCGGTCCTGCAAGGATGACTCAAATGCAGTAAGCACCACATCGTCGGGGAAGTAGTGGATATAAGGTATGTATCTGATGGAGTCGTAGTGGATGCTATCGTGCCAAATGGTATCTGTACGCACATCTGGCGCACTGGAAGTGGTGAGGATACGCTTGGAGAAAGCCACCTTCTCTGCCTTCTGATCATAGATGAAGTTTCGGTTGAGGTCTTGAAGTGCAAAGGCACGATACTCACCGTAGGCGAGTCCCTTGATGACAAAATGCCCACGACTGTCTGTGCGAGAGATGCGCTCGAAAGGTTTCTGATAGAAGATGGAATCGCTTGTGATATTCTCTACTTTGTAGAGACCTACCAGTATGCCCTTGATGGGTTCAAGGTCGCTGGCATTGAGCACATGGCCTGACACCTGAAAGGTATCTACACTTTCGCCTGTTGAAAAGGTGAACGCATAGTCACCATAGGGATTGCCCTCGTTGTTGTCCACAATGGCATCTGCAAAGTCAATGGTATAAGTTGTGTTGGCCTTGAGGGAGTCGAGCAGTTTGACAGTAATACGTCGTCCATTGGCATCTATCTCTGGCTGTTCTATCTGAGGAGGAGAAATGACGACCTTCTCGTTTGCATTCTCAATGGTGACCATCTCATCAAACTCAATAGTGATGGTCTTGACATTCTTCTCGTTGGCAGAACCAAACTTAGGAGAGGTGTGAACCACACGAGGAGGAGTATCATCGTAAGGACCTCCATCTGGACTGCCAATTCGTGCACAAGCATAGCATAGCAACAGGAATGCTGCTATAAGCACGAGAGTGAAGAGACGGAAATGAGATGAATGGAATCTGTTCATTAAATCTGGCATCAAACAATTCGCAAGTAATCAGGGAATCACTGCTTGTTCATTTCGAGGAGTTCCTCGATATACTGACGTGAGTTGCTGAGGCGTGGAATCTTGTGCTGACCGCCCAACTTACCTTTACCTTTGAGCCACTCATCGAAAAGCCCTGGCTTAGCCACAACAATCTCAAGGGGCTGAAGCGTGATGTTCTTATGACGCTTGGCCTCATAGTCTGAGTTGATAGCCTGAAGTGAGCGGTCGAGGATAAGTGCAAACTCATTGACATCTGCAGGCATCTTGGCAAAGTCTATCATCCACTGGTGACGGCACTTGGCATTGCTGTCCATGAAAATAGGGGCAGCGGTATAATCCTTGACCTGAGCACCTGTGGCCACACATGCCTGAAGAAGGCCCTTCTCCGCATTGTCCACTATGAGTTCCTCTCCAAAAGCATTGATGAAATGCTTGGTACGACCTGTGATGCAGAACTTATAAGGGTCTTTCTGAGAGAACTTGACCGTGTCGCCAATCAGATAGCGCCACAGACCGCAGGAGGTGCTGATGATCATGGCATAGTTGATGCCTGGCTCCACATCCCAAAGTGGCACGACCTTGCTCTCGTCTATCGGATAGCCATTGCTATCAAGGTTGTCCATAGGGCAGAACTCATAGAACACTCCATAATCTATCATCAGAAGCATATTAGGATCGCTGAGGTCATTCTGCAAACCGAAGAAACCTTCACTTGCATTGTATGTTTCCATATAATGCATGTTGGGCAGACCTATGATGTTTTTGTATTGCTCACGGTAAGGGGTGAAAGCCACCCCACCGTGGAAGAACACCTCAAGGTTTGGCCACACCTCGTCAAGGCGATCCACGCCCTTGAGTTCCATCACTCGGTTGAGCACACTGAGCATCCATGAAGGCACACCACTGATATTGGTGATGTTCATGTCCATTGCCGCACGTGCAATCTTATCTCGTTTTTCCTCAAAGTCGCTCAAGAGGGCTATATTCTTTTGAGGCACACGAATGAACTTTGCCGCAGAAGGGATATTCTCTATCAGAATGGCTGAGAGGTCGCCCACAAGACTCTTGGGTGTGTTGAGATTGGGAGAGTGACTACCACCAAGGATGAGACCTTTGCCAGAGAAGAACTTGCTCTTAGGATTGATGTGGAGATAGCTCACTACACAGTCTGTACCACCCTTATAGTGGATATTCTTGAGACCCTCACCACTCACTGGAATAAACTTACTCTTGTCGTTGGTCGTGCCAGAAGACTTGGCATACCACCTCACCACACCTGGCCAGAGGACATTGGCATTACCCTCACGCATCCTACGTATGTAACTCTTCAGTTCCTCGTAGGTATTGACGTGCACATTCTTGCGAAACTGTTCATAAGAATCAATCTCGTCATAGTGATGGTCTGCGCCCCACTCCGTCTTGTTGCCTTGACGAATGAGGTGACGGAATATTTTGAGTTGTAAATCCTTTGCTCTGGTGGAATATTTCTCCAACTGCTTCTGTCTGCGAGAGAAATAAATCTTATTAAGAATTCTCGTAGTATTCATTGCAATAATATTTATGTTGCAAAGATACGAAAAAAAGTTAGGAGTGAGAAGCAAGGCATAGAGTTTTGTTATTGTTTCAAGAAAAAGACGGTTAAAACAAAACAAAAAACATGCCACTCTATACCTTTTCCTCCTTTGCATTTTTGATTCCCATCAATAGTTCCTTGTCACGCTTGATGCGCTTGAGAGCCTGTCTGGCAGCATTTTGATCGCTTTCTTTCTTGCTGTAGCCATCGCCTGTTCCACAAGAGATGCCCTCTACAAACGCAATGGAGTGGAATACTGGTGTATTGTTGTTTCCTTCCTCACGGGACTCTTTCCGCTTGAAATCGAATGAATATTGGTTCTTCTGACACCACTCTATCAAGCCACTCTTGAAGTTGATGTCTTGTTTTGCCATGCTCTCTATATCAACATGTTTTTGGAACACTTGTTCCTCAAGAAAACGATAGCAATAAGCATAGCCACGATCAAGATAGATGGCACCAACGAACGCCTCGAAGGCATTTCCACCCATAAAACTATTATGACCAGTGGTGATTGCACCTGCATGGCGAATGAGTTTGTCAAGTCCCAACTCGTGGGAGATTTTGTTGAGCGAACTACGGCACACAATCTTACTGCGCAGCGTGGTGAGAAAGCCTTCTTGCTTGTCACTATAGTGCTTATAAAGTATATCCGCAACAATCGCTCCCAGCATGGCATCGCCCAAGAACTCCAGCCGCTCATTGTTCACATGATGACCGGCTGAAGACCTTGAGATTTGACTGGAAGAGACACTTGCTCCATCTGCTCTGTTGGATACCGAAGTGCTATTGGTATTGAACTTCGCCATCCCCACAGCCATTCGACGTCTTTTCTCGCCTTTTGTCTCCTTGCGTCCCACCTGTTTGCGATAAGCCACAGACTTGTGAACCAATGCCAACTGATAGAGACTTGTGTCGTGAGGATAAAAACCGAGGATAGACTTTAATCGTAAATAAGGCTTCTTCTCAGAAACGAAAAGAAGCCTTATTTTATCTAAGAAATCTGAAATAATCACTGATTACTGATATTTCTTGAAAATTACACTTGCGTTGTGACCACCAAAGCCGAAAGTGTTGCTAAGAGCGACATTCACGGTGCGCTGCTGAGCCTTGTTGAAAGTGAAATTGAGGTTGTAGTCAATTTCAGGATCTTGGTCATCATCAGCGTGATTGATGGTAGGAGGAACTATATCGTTCTTCACTGCAAGAACACTAATCATTGCTTCTACTGCTCCTGCCGCACCAAGAAGGTGACCTGTCATGGATTTTGTAGAACTGATGTTGAGTTTATAGGCTGCATCGCCAAACACCTCTTTGATGGCCTTTGCCTCAGAGATGTCACCCACATGAGTGGATGTGCCGTGCACATTGATGTAGTCCACATCCTCTGGCTTGATACCAGCATCCTTGAGGGCGCGCTGCATCACAAGTTTTGCACCGAAACCTTCTGGATGAGTAGCTGTGATGTGATAAGCGTCGGCAGACATGCCTGCACCGATCATCTCAGCATAAATCTTGGCACCACGCGCTTTAGCATGCTCCAGTTCCTCAAGAATCAGAATACCTGCACCTTCACCCATGACAAAACCGTCACGGCTTGCACTGAATGGGCGGCTTGCCTTCTCTGGCTCGTCATTGCGAGTAGAGAGTGCCTTCATGGCATTGAAGCCACCTACGCCAGATGCCCATATTGCAGCCTCAGCACCACCTGTAACAATGGCATTAGCTTTGCCGAGACGAATGAGGTTGAATGCATCTGCGATTGCATTTGAAGATGAAGCACAAGCGGAAGTTGTTGTGTAGTTTGGTCCGCGGAATCCATACTGAATGGAGATATGACCAGCGGCAATATCTGCAATCATCTTAGGGATGAAGAATGGATTGAACTTTGGGCCGAGCTGTGGACCACCAAGAGCGTAGTTGCCAGCTTCTTCCTCGAAAGTCTTAATACCTCCGATACCTACACCGAGCACAACTCCAATTTCGTCCTTGTCCACTGTCTCAAGGTCCATTCCAGAATCCTTCAGGGCCATATTGGCAGCAACGACTGCATACTGGGTGTAGAGGTCCATCTTGCGAACTTCCTTGCGATCAATGAAATCAGCATAACTGAAGCCCTTCACCTCGCATGCGAACTGAGTCTTGAACTGTGAAGCGTCGAAATGAGTAATAGGACCAGCGCCACTCTTACCAGCCTTGAGGTTTTCCCAAGACTCCTCAGCAGTGTTGCCGAGTGGAGTCAAAGCGCCAATACCTGTTACAACAACTCTCTTTAATTCCATAATTACTTAGCGTTCTGCTCGATGTAAGCGATAGCATCACCTACTGTAGTGATCTTTTCAGCCTGATCGTCTGGAATGTTGATGCCGAATGCCTTCTCAAATTCCATGATAAGTTCTACAGTGTCCAAAGAGTCAGCACCGAGGTCGTTAGTGAAACTTGCTTCTGGCTTTACTTCAGCTTCATCAACGTTGAGCTTCTCAACGATGATTGATTTTACTCTTGATTCAATTTCAGACATAATCTTGAATTTTAAATTGTTAATTGATATTTATCTTTTTTGTCACTTATATACGTTTCGCTGTGCAAAGGTAGGAATATTTTTTTTGATATAAACAAGAATATCCCCACAAAAAGCATTTTTACTGCACAATTTATGGCATATTGAGCATAAAATGTGCTAAAAGTCTATGTTTTGTACAACAGTTTTGACAATGCTACTCATCACGATTAGCACGTTTACGCTCCAAGTGGTCGAGAATAATTTTGCGAATACGCATGCTTTTTGGAGTCACCTCCACATACTCATCACCCTTGATGTACTCAAGCGCCTCCTCAAGAGAGAGGATGACCGGAGGGATGATGCGAGCCTTTTCATCTGTACCACTGGCACGAACGTTGGTCAGCTGTTTGGCCTTGGTCACATTGATTACCAGGTCTATCTCATGCACATGCTCGCCTACCACCTGACCTGCATAGACCGTATCCTGTGGATTGATGAAGAACTTGCCCCTGTCCTGCAAGTGGTCGATAGCATAAGCAAATGCCGTGCCAGACTCCATTGCAATGAGTGAACCATTGGTGCGACGAGTAATCTCACCCTTAAAAGGCTGATAACTTTTGAAGCGATGAGCCATGATAGCCTCACCCTGACTGGCTGTGAGCACATTGGTGCGCAGACCGATGATACCACGAGAAGGAATCTCAAACTCGATATTCACACGTTCACCCTGAGACTCCATGCTCACCATCTCGCCCTTACGACGAGTGACCATATCAATCATCTTGCTGGAAAACTCCTCTGGCACATTGATGGTCAATTCCTCAACAGGTTCCCACTTCTGGCCTTCAACCTCCTTATAGATTACTTGTGGCTGTCCCACCTGAAGTTCGTATCCCTCACGACGCATCGTCTCAATGAGCACCGAGAGGTGTAGCACACCACGTCCGCTCACAATCCATTGGTCGGTAGTGCCTTCCTTCAGCTGGATTCTCAAAGCCAAGTTTTTCTCCAATTCCTTATAGAGGCGGTCGCCGATATGTCGGCTGGTGCAGAACTTGCCTTCCTTGCCAAAGAAAGGAGAGTTATTGATGGTGAAGAGCATGGACATAGTAGGCTCGTCGATAGAGATGGTTGGCAATGCCTCTGGCTCTTCAAAGTCACAGATGGTGTCACCTATCTCAAAGTTTGACAAACCAATCACCGCACAGATGTCACCTGAATTGACTTCCTCTGTGGCACGGTGTCCCATACCTTCAAATGTATGCAGTTCCTTAATCTTCGTCTTTTCCTTGCTTCCATCACGGTGCACAATGGTGATGTTCTGACCTGCCTTGAGCGTGCCACGATGCACACGACCCACAGCGATTCTACCTGTATAAGTAGAATAGTCAAGAGAAGTGATCAACATCTGTGGAGTGCCCTCCAATCTCTCAGGAGTAGGAATCTTGTCCAGAATCACATCAAGCAGATAAGTGATGTTGTCTGTTGGCACATGATAGTCTGGTCCCATCCAGCCTTGCTTGGCAGAGCCATACACAACAGGAAAATCCAACTGGTCCTCAGTGGCATTGAGTGCAAACATGAGGTCAAACACCATTTCATACACCTCTTCAGGACGGCAGTTAGGTTTGTCCACCTTGTTCACCACCACCACAGGCTTCAGTCCTATCTCCAATGCTTTCTGCAACACAAAGCGAGTCTGAGGCATTGGCCCTTCAAAGGCATCCACCAAGAGGATGCATCCATCTGCCATATTGAGCACGCGCTCCACCTCTCCACCAAAGTCAGAGTGCCCAGGAGTGTCAATGACATTGATTTTTGTACCCTTGTAATTGATAGAAACGTTTTTCGAAAGAATAGTTATCCCGCGTTCTCTTTCAAGTTCATTGTTATCCAGAATTAAGTCGCCTGTCTGCTGATTCTCACGAAAGAGGTTTCCGGCAAGCAACATTTTGTCGACCAACGTGGTCTTGCCATGGTCAACATGTGCAATAATTGCAATGTTTCTAATGTCTTGCATATATGTTATTTCGAAATCGGTTGCAAAGTTACGGAAAAATAATGGATAATCTTCATGAACCGCCTACATTTAACCCCCAAAGAAGTCAAAATAGATGTTTCTTGAACCTTTTTTAAGCGAAGAAACAAAAAAACAGCAGTCAGATGACTGATTATCAAGATGAAATGTTTAACTTTGCAACCGATTTCCTGCGAGCAGGCCATTCTGCTGAAAGAATCCCTGCGCGTTGGACAACACATTATTAATATATAATACATTATTTATGTACTTAGATTCAGCAAAGAAGGCAGAGATCTTCGCCGAGTATGGCGCTTCTGCCACTGACACAGGTTCTTGCGAGAGCCAAGTTGCACTTCTCACCTACCGCATTCAGCACCTCACTGAGCACGTGAAGGCTAATCACAAGGATTATGCCACCAACCGTTCACTCGTGAAGCTCGTAGGTCAGCGTCGTCGTTACCTTTCTTACCTCAAGAAGAAGGACATCGAGCGCTATCGTGCACTCATCAAGAAGCTTGGTCTCCGTAAGTAATCTTCCGGACCAGAACAAGCAAGGACGCATACCACAAGGCATGCGTCCTTTTTTGTTTCCATGCCCTATCACCCCCATGCTTCTGCGAGCCTTCGGTATGACTTCGACACGCCTTCGGGATAAGACATGCACTGTTGCCCACAGCACACACCCTTCATTTGATTCCTTCTGCTTGTCGTCTCAACCATTCCTCCTTGGTGCGACTCCATCGCTTATGAGTCCAGAGCCACATCTCAGGATGAGACTGGATGTCTTCTTCGAGGAGACGGAAGAACTCATTGGTCAGTGTGTTCTCCGGAAGGTCATTGGCACTGTCTGCCATGTGGATGAGTTCTATTTCGTAATAGCCTCTCTTGGGACGAGTCATACGACCATAAGTGAAGAAGGCATCCACCTTTCTTCCGATGTGCTCAGCACCAATGAACACAGCAGTGTCGTGATTGAGGAAAGGGACAAAATGATGAATGCTGTTCCACTTGGGCTGCTGGTCGCTGATGAAACCTATCATGTAGTTCGTTCCATCACCTCGCATCTGCAAAATACGGCGGAAAGTCTCCTTCATCTCAATGCTCACACCTCCATACTGATCTCTCAAATCAAGCAGAAGTTGATTCATGAAACGATTGTACACATGGTGGTATATCTGCCCCGAACGGGCTTCGGGCTGAAGCCAATGGTTAAGACATGCCAACCATTCCCAGTTTCCGAAATGAGCGAGATAGAAGAAGTTGAACTGTTTGCCTGTCTCCTCAAATTTCTTCTTCACCTCGTCAATGCCCTTATACTTCATTCTGCGCATGATCTCTTCCCTATCCATCACGAGCATCTTGATGACCTCCACCCAGTTGTCGCAGAACTGATGATAGAACTTTATCTCTATCTCCTTGAGTTCGGCATCTGATTTGTCGGGGAAGGCAGTGCGCAAGTTGTCGCGAACCACCTTGGTGCGATAGATTCTTCTCACAAAGAAACAGAGAAAATCAGAAAGGGCATAAAGCACTGGAAACGGCAATATGCCGATGGTCCAAAGCCAGCCTTTCAGCAGTTTGTATCTAAATTTGAATGTTTCTGTCATATTTGAAATCGAACAAGAATAACGAAGAGAGTAAAGCAAAGCACGAACTGCAGAATCCAACACACCATTGGTCCATGAGAAGCAAGCCTATGAGCCTCTTACCGCATAGGACACACTGGATTACCACCATTCACTTCATTTGATTTCGCACACTTCACCCTCATAATTCACATCTTTTGATTAATCATTTCACACGCCTTCTCCACCACCTTATCAGGCGCAATGTTCATGCACCTCAAATCTCCAAACCTACAGGGCTTCTTGCCGTAGATGGAACAGGGGCGACAGTTCAATTCCTCCAGTTGCATCTCAGAGTCTGGCGATTGCCCGTAGCCTGAGAAGCCCGCCTTGGGATGGGTAGCCCCCCAGATGGAGAGAACAGGAGTGCCAAAGATAGAGGCGATGTGCATATTGGCAGAATCCATGGAAATCATCAGGTTCAGCTTTGACATGAGCAACATCTCATTTCTCAGCCCTTCCATCTTGCCACAGATATTGATGACTTTTCCACCACCCTTCCTCTCCTGATACTCTTCTTCCCAAGCCTCCAACACCTTTGCCTCCTTTCTTCCAGCACCGAACAGAAAGACCTTGCAACCTTGGTCTGCCAACAGGCTGACCACCTGCTGCATGCGGTCTAAAGGGTAAATCTTCTGCAAGTGGGCTGCAAATGGAGCAACCCCAACCCATTGGTCTGCCAAAGATTTCTCGCCCGCCAGATTGTTTAAGACGGCACAACGCTCATGAAGGAGGTTCAACTGCATCTTCTGAGAAAGATCAACAGAAAGTCCCAGAGAGCGAAACACCTCTGCATAGCGTTCAGTCATATGCTTGAGTGGCTCATGATCCACGCCATGACCAATCAGTTGCTTTTTCTCCATCCTGCCCTTATTCACCTTCGCCACTTTCACACCCAACATGGCAAAGCAGGTGCGAAGGTATTTAGACCTCAGCACATTGTGCAAGTCTGCTACAGCATCAAAATTGCCCTTCTTCAGATTGCCAAACATCTTGGTCAGTCCTACTATGCCATCATGCTCTGCAAAATCCACCCCCTTCACCTGCACATTGGCTGGCAACCACTCAAACATGGGAACAAAACGGGTGCGGGTCAGCATCGTGATACGCAAATCAGGATGCTGTGTTGCCAATGCGTACAACACAGGAACCGTCATAGCGGCATCGCCCATTGCGCCAAACCTCATGACCAGCAGTCGTTTGATGGGAAGTCCTTTTGATGAACTAAACATAGGCTATTATTTCTATTTGGTGACAAAGGTACGAAAAAAACATGAGGGAAGAAAATCTGAAAAAGATTTATATTCTTTTTTAACGTGAGACAGACAAATTCACCGTCCCCTCAAATCCGCCATTAGGGAGAGTGGACAAAAGGATGGGGGCGACAGGGCTAAACAGTAGGATTGCCCCTCAATGTGACATGTCGCATGATTGAAGCACGCTTCATGCTCCAACGAACAATGGTGCGATGGCCAACGAACAATGCTTCAAGTGCCAACGAACAATGGTGCGATGACCCATGAACAATGGTGCGTTTTTGTCCTGACAGGCTTCACTTTCTCAAGCACCCATATCCATAAGGTGTTCAGGGACATTGCACAGCGAAATAAACACTCAACAGGCTGGTTCTTCAGTTGCAAGCAGTATCTGATATGCAATAAAAAGGAAGAGCTCCTGGACTTCATGCTAACATCTGGAGACGTAGATGAACCCCACTGATAACAAATGGCTTATCTTTGGAAAATCATATCAGAAAAAGAACCCAACCAATAACACAACTCACATGAAGAGTTTTTTAGGAGAATTTGTATATGTTTGCCACCACTTTCTTAGTTTTTTTAAAATAAACAATGATTTTTTTGTGCTATTAAAAAACAAAAGACTACTTTTGTGCTGAAGTTCAGATCTCTTTTATACAAAAAATCGAAAATCAATTTCCGCATCGGAGTTGTGACGTAGAATAAATAGACTCCAACAAAAGGGCTAATAGCAAATCGTCATCAATATTATAATTATGAAGAAATCAAACTTTGCGCTGATCTCATGTAGCCTGATTGCGGTTCAGCCAGCAACGGCGTGTGAAGAAGGCATCCTCATAAAACGCATATCAGTGGATTTTGAAAATCAATCAGAAGACACAATTTATGTGTTAGACTCAGGTTATCCCCTTCCTCCTGCAGAAATCATTGGCTTATATCAGTATGGGCGTGGTAAATTCATACCACCTCATGAACATTTCCCACGTCCATATTGTAGATGGAGTATATGAAATGGAGTACATTTTTGTCGTCAATAAAAAATTCTTGAATAAGTGTTCAATAGAAGAAATAGTTAGCAAGAACTATGTTGAGCATTATCAATATACTATTCAAGAGTTAGAAAAGAAAAATTACCAAATAATCTACACTGGTCCTACCTCAACAAATGCGAGTAATCCAGAAGATGAGTATTTGAATATAAATAAAGAAACGAACCAATAAATTACATATGAACAAGTTAAAAGCAATTGCATTTTTATTACCCCTCTCTCTAATGGTGACAGTCTCATCGTGCCTTCATTTCGGAGATGAAGAATTTAATAATGTGGAGTATTCTTTTGTCAATAATTCTTCTGATACTTTATTTCTCAAATGGTATATTCACCATATTGCTAAAGATAATCAGAAGGTTAAATGTATATTATCAAGGAATGATACTATATTTCCATCGCAAACACTTGAAGGAAATTTTTTGTATCTAGGAACTGCTGATACTTGGGAAAATTTCTTTAAGATGGAGAATATAGACACTATCTATGTTGGGGTTTATCCTTCGTTTGTTGATGTGAAAGAGAGACAGATTTACGATTTGTCAAATGATCCGTACTTATCTCGAATATATAAGTTACCTCATGAGAATGTTAATTTATCTCAGAAAATGATTACTATTGAATATCCGTAAACATTCTAGAAACTATACGTTGTAGGCTATGAGGTTTAGTTGTGCCTTTGCACTCGCAAAAGTTTAACGACTAAATCTCATGCTTGTTTTGACAAAAGAAGGACTTGAAGAGTTGCTGTTGAACCTGCAACAAAGTGGAATCTGAAGAACTATCTGAAGCATATACCCAAGAGTATGATAGACAAAGGATGTCACTCATGTACTGTCTTAATTATCCAAGAATCCTACCGAAGCCTTATCGAAGGCACACCGAAGGATTGCAGAAGCATGGGGAGGGTTTATTGACAGCGACGTTAAATAAAAACATCGGGCAATGAGATGCCTCATTGCCCGATGTCATTTTCTTTTCAACAGTTATTTTCTTTCAGCAGTATCAGTTATCCACCTCACCACTCACTGTCCCGCCATTGTTCTTATACATGCCACCCACCTTGATGGCTTTAGACTTAGCACCGGTGTTATAGACTGCAATGGTTCCTGCATTGACCGTCATATTGCCATCCACCTTGATGCCCATGCATCTGTGAGGGTCGGTAGTGTCTTCTGCAACCGTACATCTGCTTCCTCTGGCATAGATGGTGATGTTGGTTGTGCCGTTTTCCTCGCCTACAGTCATATCCCCATCTGTCTGCATGCCCCTTGAACCATTGCTGTTGGCATGGATAAGGAAAGTGCCACCACTGATTTCGATATTTCCTTCAGCCTTGATGCCCTTAGCATCTTGAGCGTTGTCCAGTGTGATGTTCAACGAGCCTCCCTTTATGATCACGCCACCAGTGTTGTCTTCATCCACAATGATTTGGTTGCTGTTGTCTCGCTTGTATTCCACCTGAATGCCATCGCTCACTGTAGTGCTGGTGACATTCACCTCGCCACCATTCATCTGGAAGTGCTGACCAACATGAATGGCGTCATTGGCTGCCTTGAGGATATTGATGGTCTTGACTGTCTTCTTGATTTGCAGATACTCCTTTGCGGCAATGGCATGGTTGGCATTGCCTGTCACATTGAGTGTGCCTGCACCTGAAATCTCAAGGTGTCCCTTTGTGTAGAAACATGCCTTCTGAGAGCCTGAGACCGCATCAGCAAAAGAGTTGGTTGTGCCGTCTTTCATCACAATCGCTATACGTTTGCCACACTGAATGTCGATAGCAGCACCCTTGGTAGAGGTGAGGCTCACACCGTTCAGTTGCACTGTCAGCTTGTATTCTCCATGAATGGTGAGAGAACCGGCAGAACTGCTGCCACTCACCTGATAAGTCACTTCATCCGTGGTGGTTGTGCTGGTCAGCACCACATCTGGGCTGTTGCCACTGGCACATGTCACCACATCCTGCAATTGGCTTGGTATCGTGACAGTTGCTGTTGTCCCGTCAAACACCACCTGCACATCATTTCCCATCTGGGGCTTGGCGAAGGTGATGGAGTCTATGCCTTCTGTCAGACTGATTTCAAGTCCTTCGGAGATGTCTTGAGTTGTATATGTTCCGCCCTTGCAAATATAGACCTTCTGGGCAGAGGCAGAGGCAATAGAGATGATTGCCAACACTGCTATCGATAGAATCTTTCTCATATCACCTTATTTTTTTAGAAGTTTCTTTCCATTGACAATGTAAAAGCCTTTAGGCAGTTCAGACACTTTTGCGTTTATCCTTCTACCCATGAAGTCATAAATCTCCCCATCCTCTTTTCCTGGCTTCACACTGCCAGACTTCACATCGTCAATGGCAACAAGACCATTGTCGGTGAAGAAGAAGAGACGCTTGACCAATGAGGTCTGAATCTCCTTGGTGGTATTGTCCTTGTAGATGACCTTGATGACACCATCCTCAAAGACAACTTTCTGAATATTTTCAACAGCCTCAATCTTTGTGTCCTGATTGTCGGTAGCAGACAGATAATAGAGGTTGAAGTCTTCGGCAAAAGCCGAGATGCCGAGCACAAATGCCACGAACAGATAGAGAATCCTTTTCATATTAGAACTTGTATTTGTAACCAACACCTATGAGATGTCCGTTGGGTTCGTCATCATCGTTTTCTGTCTGATAGCGATAGAAGACATCAATTTTATTTTGTTTGTCCAACTTAATGTCTGTACCACCTGTAAACTTCCACTTGCTGGCATTGTAGTTGAGACCACAGCCATAATCGACCGAAGCATAAGGGTCGAGCGGACAATTCTTCAGGTCGTGTTGAACGGTCAGTTTGGAACGTAGCACCACTCGGTCTTTAGGCTGATAGTCTTTTCTTTCGCTTGATTTCACATAAAGGATGTCGCTCTCGTTGAAGCGATATTTGTCTGTAGTGGTGGATGCCTTGCAGAAGTGGGAGTATTGAAAGGTTTCCTTCAGCGAGAATTCCCAACGCTTGTTGGGTGTATAGGTAGCGGCAAATCCTGCACTGGTGCGATGACGATTGCGCCAGTATTGATGTTTGAGGTTATACCCTTCATAGTCCAACTGGGTGTATAAGCCCTTCACAGGATCGTTGTAGGTGTTCACATTGTATTTAGGATTGCATTCCGCCAAATTATTCACCCACATATATTCCCAACCTATAAAACCTTTGACGTCAAAAGAGGTGGTATTGTAGAGTTTCATGTCAAATGATGCACCCACATCCCAGCGATCAATCTTGCGAGTGTTGTCTTGTGTGCGTGCATTTCCCTCCAGCGAGAACTTCATGCCCTTCTTGATTTTCTTTTCTACTCCAAGGGAGAAATCCATACCAAAGTCATCCTTCTGAGCCTGCGCTACAGCACACGAAGAACCTAATGCCAGAAGCAGCATCAGCCTGCGTCCGACTGTATTCCAACAAACAAATCCTTGTTTAATCATATTCCTTAGGGAGTTTCTGCACAGACTCGTCCTGCTCATCTGTGTTATAATAAATCTTGATCAGTGCCATGTCCTTGAGAAAGTCAATAGAGCCAACTGACACCTTGGTAATATCCAGTCCTGTGCGATTCTTCAAGTCTTCTATCAGTTCCTTGCGCATAGAAGGCTTGATCAGGTCTATCTTGTCATACTTCACATATTTGGAAGAAAGGCTCTGACCCATCTTATTAACCTCGGCAATCCACACACCCAGTACAAACACGAGGTCTGTCAATATAAGTTCACCCATGCTGGTCATCAGTGGACCTGCAAACTCAGGATGCTTAGGACTAATGTCGGCAGCCCATGCCAAACCGTTGATAGCTGCCAAAGAAATAATCAAGAAGAGATAGGTCATCTCTCGGATAGGCACAGATTCCGTACGATAACGCATGATACAGAAAATGGCGAAGAGACCCATCGCTATGCCAGTCTTGATCTTGGCGTCACCCATCAGGTGAATCAACATAAAGATGCAGAAACCCACAAGGATGTAGGTCATGAAGAAGTCACGACGACGTGCCTTAGGAAAGTAGAATGCACGTGCGATGATGATCGTGAAGATTGTGTTAATAACGAGGCGCAGCAAGAGGTCGAGAATACGGCAGGTATCGCTCGACAGCACTGCAAAAAAGTCGTTCATTGCTTCCATATAGTTTTGTTAGTGTTTTTGTTTTCGTCAGTTTAATTCGCGGTCAATGAAACTTCGTCCATTGATTTTCTCCAGACCACGAAGTTTAGCCTTGAAATTGTTTTGCTTCAAAGAGGCATCAGTCAATGCCATTCCTATGCAACACTTGGAGAACCCTGTAGGATGCACATGTATGTCTCGCAGAAGGTTGCACACAGGCGAGAATACATTTCCATCTCGCTTCAGTTCGATAATCACCAGTTGGTCTGTACCATGGTCTTGCAGTGTCTCGAAGTTGTGGAATCCTATGTTGAAATCAATGGTCAGACGTTCTGTCTTCTCCTTGTTCACCAGTGTCACTCGGTCAAACTGGTTTCTCACCACTGCGTTCAAACGATTCAGATTCAAGCCCGTCTTTCGCCTCACCAACTCATAAGCACCTTCCGTTGCACGAAACTCCTCCTGCGAAGGCACTTCAATGCGCTTCTTCTTGGTACGGGCATGATTGTTCTTGTTTTTCACTTCCAGAAAAGTCAAATCGCTTGCCACATACGTCCTCACTCTCACCTTCATGCGCCTTGCCCTCTTGTTGTGGTGCATCATATACATGTAATGATCGTCGGTGTCGTAATAAGTGGTCATATAGGGGATGATTCGTCTGTCCAGCGTTTCCTGCACATAGTACATATCCTGCGCAAGCTTCAGCAACTGCACAAGCTGGACTTTCGACGCCACATATTTGGTGTCGAGTCTATTCATCAGGCGAATGCCTGACATTTCTTCCAATGTGATAGGAGCCATCGAGTATAGAAGTTCCTTGATGGTACAGTCCACATTACCCATTTCCTGGTTTGCTTCTTTATTTCGGTTTGTAAAAGTTTCTTTTAGTTCTATTTAGTTCTGGTCTTGATTGTCAAAGGCACAAATCACCACTACAAAGTTAAGACTTTTTTTTCTTCTTTATTGTATCAAAGGCATATTTTTCTGTTTTTTTATATTTTTACGCTTTATCGCAAGACATATTCTACCAAATGCACGCTTCATTCAACGCCATAAAAGCAGAGTGCCATCAGGAACGACTCCCTAATGGCACTCTAACATGCTGACAAATAGAATCTCGACCTTGACGACCGAGATTCTATTTCTATACAGACTGGCGATTAGCCTTCAAACTCTTGCCAGCTCTTGATCTGCAAATCCTTCAAGCCCTTCTCGCAGAATGCCTCGATGAAAGCAGAAGCAAGTCGAGCGTTGGTCATCAGAGGAATATTGTGGTCAATAGCACCACGACGAATACGGTAGCCATTAGTCAGCTCACGGTTCGTGTGGTTTTTAGGAATATTGACGATGAGGTCGAACTTGTGGTCGGCTATCATCTTCATCACATTTGGCTTGTCGCTTCCCTCTTCGTCTGGCCATGCCACAGCATCAGCCTTGACATTGTTGTCGTTGAGGAACTTGGCTGTTCCCTCGCTTGCATAGATGGTGTAGCCGTTTTTGACAAGTGCACGAGCCGCATCAAGCATAGCCACCTTCTCTTTTGTGCCACCAGAAGAAATCATGATGGCCTTGTCCTTAGATGGGATATTGTAGCCTGTAGCGATGAGAGAACTGAGGAGTGCCTCCTCGTAAGTGTCGCCCATACAACCCACTTCTCCTGTAGAGCTCATGTCCACACCGAGCACTGGGTCGGCATTCTGCAAACGTGCGAATGAGAACTGGCTTGCCTTCACACCCATGCGGTCAATATCAAACTCGCTCTTGTCTGGCTTTGTGTATGGAGCATCGAGCATGATGCGAGTGGCTGTATCAATGAAGTTACACTTGAGCACCTTGCTGACAAATGGGAAGGAGCGAGAAGCACGGAGGTTACACTCGATAACCTTCACATCACGACCCTTAGCCAAATACTGAATATTGAATGGACCTGAAATGTTCAGTTCCTTAGCAATAGCACGGCTGATTTTCTTGATTTGGCGAATAGTGGCAAAACTGATAGACTGGGCTGGGAAGACCATCGTTGCGTCGCCAGAGTGAACGCCAGCGTACTCAACATGCTCTGAAATAGCATACTCCACCACTTCGCCATTCTGAGCCACTGCATCAAACTCCACCTCGTTAGTTTCCTGCATGAACTGAGAAATCACCACAGGATATTCCTTGCTGACCTCGCTCGCCATCTGGAGGAAACGCTTGAGTTCGTCATTGTCGTAGCAGACATTCATGGCTGCACCCGAGAGCACATAAGATGGGCGCACGAGCACTGGGAAGCCTACACGCTCCACAAAAGCGTTCACATCTTCCATGCTGGTCAATGCGCTCCACTGTGGCTGATCAACACCCAGTTGGTCAAGCATGGCAGAGAATTTATTACGGTTCTCCGCACGGTCAATGTTCACAGGAGAAGTACCCAAGATAGGCACACTCTGACGATAGAGTTTCATCGCCAAGTTGTTAGGAATCTGCCCACCCACAGACACAATCACGCCACGAGGATTCTCAAGGTCAATCACATCAAGCACACGTTCAAACGAAAGTTCGTCGAAATAAAGACGGTCGCAGATGTCATAGTCTGTTGATACGGTCTCAGGGTTATAGTTGATCATGATGCTCTTGTAGCCAAGTTTGCGAGCAGTGTTGATGGCATTCACCGAACACCAGTCAAACTCCACGGAAGAACCAATGCGGTAAGCACCAGAACCGAGCACGATGATAGACTTCTCATGATTATAGTAGTTCACGTCATATCCTTCCACAGCATAGGTCATGTAAAGATAGTTTGTGAGGTCGGGATGCTCGCTTGCTACAGTAGGAATACGCTTCACTGCTGGGAGAATGCCCAACTTCTTGCGTTGAGCACGAACAGCCAAGTTCTTCTTCTCCATGTTGCCCTCACCATCCTTCAACACAAAGCGAGCAATCTGGAAGTCAGAGAAACCATACACCTTAGCCTGGCGAAGCACATCTGCTGGAACATCCTCAACCGCATTGTATGTCTCCAGTTTGCGCTTGTAGTCAACAATATTCTTCAGCCTCTCGATAAACCAAGGGTCAATCTTTGTCAATTCATAGATTCGCTCGATGGTGTAGCCCTCTTCCAAAGCCTGAGCGATGGCAAAGATACGCAGGTCGGTTGGGTTTTCCAGTTCATCGTCGAGGTTGTCAAACTTCGTGTGGTCATTGCCCACAAATCCGTGCATGCCCTGACCTATCATGCGGAGACCCTTCTGAATCAGTTCCTCAAACGAACGACCGATGGACATGATCTCGCCCACCGACTTCATGCTGGAGCCAATCTTGCGGCTCACACCCACAAACTTGGTCAAGTCCCAGCGTGGTATCTTACAGATGAGGTAGTCGAGAGAAGGAGCCACATAGGCAGAGTTGGTTGTGCCCATCTCGCCAATCTGATCGAGAGTGTAGCCAAGAGCGATCTTTGCCGCCACAAATGCGAGCGGATAGCCTGTCGCCTTTGAAGCCAAGGCAGACGAACGGCTCAAACGAGCATTGATCTCGATGATTCGGTAGTCGTTTGTCTCAGCATTAAACGCATACTGGATGTTGCACTCACCCACGATGTTGAGGTGACGCACACACTTGACAGCGATTTCCTGGAGCATCTTCACCTGCTCCTCAGAGAGAGAGCATGTAGGAGCCACCACGATAGATTCACCCGTGTGAATGCCAAGTGGGTCAAAGTTCTCCATAGATGCCACAGTGAAGCAGTGGTCGTTCGCATCGCGGATCACCTCAAATTCAATTTCCTTCCATCCCTTCAGACTCTCCTCCACCAATACCTGTGGAGCAAAAGTGAAGGCTGATTCTGCCGTCTTGACAAAAGTCTCCTCGTCAGGACAAACGCCCGACCCAAGACCGCCAAGTGCATAGGCAGAACGGATCATGATGGGATAGCCAATTTGACGAGCCGTAGCAATAGCGTCCTCCATTGTCTCGCATGCATGAGAAACAGGCACCTTGAGATCAATCTTGTTGAGTTCCTTCACAAAGAGGTCACGGTCCTCAGTGTTCATGATTGCCTCAACACTTGTACCGAGCACCTCCACGCCATACTCTTTCAGAATACCCTTCTGGAAAAGCTCAGTACCACAGTTCAATGCGGTCTGACCACCGAAAGCCAAGAGAATGCCGTCAGGGCGTTCCTTCTTGATAATTTCGGTAACAAAAAAGGTATTGACTGGCAAGAAGTAAACCTTGTCCGCAATACCTTCACTCGTCTGAATAGTAGCAACGTTCGGATTAACCAGCACCGACCGGATGCCTTCCTCACGAAGTGCCTTGAGCGCCTGACTACCAGAGTAGTCGAACTCACCCGCTTGTCCAATTTTCAGTGCTCCTGAACCCAGTACAAGCACCTTCTTAACCTGCTTCTTCATTTATACTAAACCTAAAATTGTTGGAAAATTTCAATTTCGGCTGCAAAGGTAAGAAAAAGTAGTGATATTTATAGCAACATTCACTAAATAATGACAAGATGTTATGAAAAATTGATATAATGTGATAAATTTGCAACCGAAAACAAAAAAATAACAACTCATTTGAAACAAAAACCACTCTATGAGACCAATACTTCTATTTTTATTTATGATGACAGCCTTGGTGGTAAGAGCACAAAGCGCCAACACCGACGCTCTCTATGAAGAGGGCAAGAAACTCTACGACGAGAAGAAATACTCCCTTGCCATCAAAAAACTGTTGCCTGCCGCACAAAAAGGGCACAAGAAAGCACAGTACCGCATGGGTCGCTGCTACGACACGGGGCATGGTGTGGCAGAAAACAACACGATCGCTTTCAGCTGGTACATGAAGGCGGCGGCTCAGAACCATGCCAAATCGCAGTATCAGGTGGGCAGATGCTACAAAAAAGGCAAAGGAGTGAAGAAGGACAGGGTGAAAGCCTTCAAGTACTTCACCCTATCAGCCAACAAGGGCTATGCA
This sequence comes from Bacteroidales bacterium, assembly GCA_012729225.1. GTDB lineage: Bacteria > Bacteroidota > Bacteroidia > Bacteroidales > Bacteroidaceae > Minthosoma. The sequence continues at coordinate 40,047 of JAAYDO010000209.1, forward strand.
AAGGCAAAATTTGCCTTGGGCGAATGTTATTTCGAAGGAAAGGGAACGACCAAGAACCTTTCCAAAGCAAAATCTCTCTTTCTGCAAGCCATCAATGACAAGAAAGACGGTGCAGAAGTCTTGCAGGACTTGCGGGACGATGCCGCCAAGGGCGAAGAAGATGCCATTGCCATCAGGAAGTTTCTGGGAAAGTAGTTTCAGTCTCTCTTCGCGCACGAATCTTTATTTAAAGAAAAGGCCAAACGGAAAGAGCACATCCTGCGATGAGGGTTCACCCTAAAAATGTGTGTGTCTTTTCACCTTTTTCATAAAACACACAATTCACGAAACTCGCATCCTAGACATTTCCGATGCGGGAAATGACTGTATATCACTCTCCCCTCCCTTCATGATGCCAACGGAAAAGATGATGGAATTATTCCGAAGGCATATCGAAGCCCTATCGAAGGCTCGCAGAAGCATGGGGAGGGGGGGGGGAGTTAAAGACTGAATGGAGTTTTTCCTACATAAAAATACGTGAGTCATGCCTGATGGAGGCTGACTCACATATTACATCTGCAGGAGCAGCTTGTATATATACGGGTTTATGGGAATAGGCACACGGCTTTCATGATAGAAAGTGGCTGGCATGAAACAAGCACCCGCACCCCCGTACAAAGTAGATTAGTTGTGCACCAAAGTGCCTATCTCTTCGCCCTCCATCACCTTTTTCAAGTTGCCCAACACATCCATGTTGAACACATAGATGGGCAGGTCGTTCTGCATGCACATGGCTGTAGCGGTGATGTCCATCACTTTCAGACCCTGGGCAATCACATCCGCATAAGTGATGTCGTGATACTTCTTCGCTGAAGGGTCTTTCTCCGGGTCGGCCGTATAGACACCATCCACACGTGTTCCCTTCAACATCACATCTGCCTCTATCTCAATGCCTCTCAAGGACGAGCCTGTGTCGGTGGTAAAGTAAGGAGAGCCCGTTCCTGCACTCATGATGACCACCTCACCTGCCTGCATGGCATCTATCGCCTTCCACTTGCTGTAGAACTCACCTATAGGCTCCATGCGGATGGCAGTGAGCACACGGTTCTTCTGACCAACAGCGTCCAAAGCACTGGAGAGTGCCAGCGAGTTGATGACTGTGGCACACATGCCCATCTGGTCACCCTTCACACGGTCGAATCCTTTACCAGCCCCACTCAATCCACGGAAAATGTTGCCACCACCAATCACAATGCCAATCTGCACACCCATGTCGGCTATCTCTTTGATTTGCTGAGCATACTGACTCAGACGCTCCACATTGATTCCCTGCTTCTGTTCTCCTGCCAAACTCTCGCCCGAGAGCTTGAGGAGGATACGGTTGAATTTTGCCATGAAACTGCTAATTTTAAGTTGTTGTGTGCAAAGGTACGAAAATTTATTTGTACCTTTGCAACAAAGTAATTAAAAAAACAACTTTTCCTATGAAGACTTTAGAGAAGATTTTTGCAGCAAAACTGCTGAACATCAAGGCTATCAAATTGCAGCCAGAGAATCCTTTCACATGGGCCAGCGGATGGAAATCGCCATTCTACTGCGACAACCGCAAAACCTTGAGTTATCCAGACCTTCGCAACTTTGTGAAACTGGAGATATGCCGTGTTATAGAGGAGAACTTCGAGGGTGTAGATGCCATAGCAGGCGTGGCCACAGGGGCGATTCCACAGGGAGCACTGGTGGCTGATGCGCTCTACAAGCCTTTCGTGTATGTGCGCAGCAAACCAAAGGACCACGGACTGGAAAATCTCATCGAGGGCGAACTGAAGCCAGGCATGAAGGTGGTGGTGGTGGAAGACCTCATCTCTACAGGTGGTTCTTCGCTCAAGGCTGTCGAGGCTATCCGCAACAACGGCTGTGAGGTGATAGGCATGGTTGCCAGCTTCACATACGGCTTTGATGTGGCGAAGAAGGCTTTTGAAGAAGCCAAGGTGAAGCTCATCACACTCACCAACTACGAGGCTGTGCTCGACGTGGCACTCAAGACTGGCTACATCACTGAGGCTCAGATTCCTATGCTTCACGAGTGGAGAAGCAATCCGAGCCAGTGGCAGGGTTAATGCATTCACACTAAAAGGTGGTTCTATCAGGCAGTCATCAACACTCGAAAGCCTGCACGCCAGAACTACCCCACACTTTTCTTTTATGGCAAAATACGAAAGTCAAATCAAACAAGTTCCTTACAGTCAGGCAGTCATCTACAGCAAAATCTCCGACCTGACCAATCTGGAAAGCATCAAGAGCCGTCTTGACGACCCACAGGTGCAACCAGAAATTCCTGCCGACAAGATGGAGCAGATTCGCAACTCCATCAGCCAGATGGAGTTCACAACTGACACCATCAGCGGACCTGTCGGACCTATTGGAAGTATAGCGGTGAAAATTGTAGAGCGCACACCAGAGAAGTGTGTGAAGTTCGCCTCCACCAATTCGCCTGTCAGTTTCAAACTCTGGATTCAGGTGCTCCCAACAAGCGAAGAAGAAAGCAAAATAAAGGTGACTCTCGACGCAGACCTCAACTTTTTCATGAAACAGATGCTTGACAAGCACCTCAAGGTCGGAGTGGACAAGTTGGCCGACACACTGGCTCGCATACCATACGAATAAGAAACCGTTTCTCTTATGGATAAACTTTGGACGAAAAACGTCTCAATGACGAAAGAGATAGAGAAATTCACCGTGGGACGTGACCGCGAGATGGATCTCTATCTCGCTAAATATGATGTGCTTGGCTCAATGGCCCACATCACCATGCTCAACTCCATAGACCTCATCACGGACGACGAACTCAAGGTTCTCCTCAAGGAACTGAAAGTCATCTACAAGCAGGCGGAGAAGGGCGAGTTTGTGATAGAGGAAGGAGTGGAAGACGTACACTCTCAGGTGGAGATGATACTCACCAGCAAACTGGGCGACATTGGCAAGAAGATTCATTCAGGCCGCAGCCGCAACGACCAGGTTCTCGTGGACCTCAAACTGTTCATCCGTGACCAAATCAAGGAACTAGCAGGATTGGTCAAGAACCTCTTCGACGAACTCATCACCCAATCTGAGCGTTACAAGCATGTGCTCATGCCTGGCTACACTCACCTTCAAGTGGCTATGCCCAGTTCTTTTGGCCTATGGTTTGGTGCATACGCAGAGGGACTTGTGGATGACATGCAATATCTGCAAGCGGCATGGAGAATTACCAACCGCAATCCGCTGGGCTCGGCTGCAGGCTACGGAAGCAGTTTCCCCCTCAATCGCCAGATGACTACAGACCTCCTTGGCTTTGACTCGATGGACTACAACGTGATTTATGCACAGATGGGACGTGGCAAGACCGAGCGCAATGTGGCCTTCTCCATGGCGAGCATTGCTGGCACATTGGCAAAGTTAGCCTTTGATGCCTGCATGTTCAATTCCCAGAACTTCGGTTTTGTGAAACTTCCAGCCGACTGCACCACAGGTTCAAGCATCATGCCTCACAAGAAGAACCCTGATGTGTTTGAACTCACCCGTGCCAAGTGCAACAAACTCCAGTCGCTGCCTGTCACAGTCACCATGATCATGAACAACCTTCCTGTTGGCTACTTCCGCGACCTCCAAATCATCAAGGAAGCCTTCCTGCCAGCCTTTGACGAGTTGAAGGATTGCCTCCAAATGGTAGCCTATATCATCAACAAGATGGAAGTGAAGGAGCACATTCTTGACAATCCCATCTACGACCCCATGTTTTCTGTGGAGGAGGTGAACCGTCTGGCTCGTGAAGGCATGCCATTCCGAGATGCCTACAAGCAAGTGGGTCTCGACATCGAGGCAGGCAAATTCAAGCCCAACAAAGACATCCACCACACCCACGAAGGCTCTATCGGCAACCTCTGCAACGACAAGATACAGGCACTGATGGAGGAAGCCGTGAGTGGATTCAAATTTGAGAAAATGGAAACAGCGGTAGCAAAACTGCTGACTGAATGACATGATATACAGATATTGCGGAAAAAGCGGAATACAGCTGCCCGTGTTGTCGCTTGGTCTATGGCACAACTTCGGCAGTGTGGATGACATTTCTGTGGCAACCCAGATGGTCATCAAAGCTTTTGATAGCGGTATCTGCCACTTCGACCTCGCCAACAACTACGGTCCGGAGCCAGGGTCGGCGGAGAAAAACTTCGGATGCATACTGAAAAAGCACCTTGCCTGCCATCGTGATGAAATCTTCATCTCCTCAAAGGCTGGTCATGACATGTGGCAAGGTGTCTATGGCACAGGCAGCAGCCGAAAAAACCTTATCGCCAGTTGCAATCAAAGCCTGAAACGCACAGGGCTGGAATATTTCGACATCTTCTACAGCCACCGCTATGACGGTGTGACACCCATTGAAGAGACCATGCAGGCACTCATTGATATCGTGCGCCAAGGCAAGGCTCTCTATGTGGGCATATCCAAACACCCACCCCATCTGCAACAGCAATGCTACGACATCCTCAAGGAGGCGCATGTGCCTTGCCTCTTGTCGCAATACCGTTGTTCCATGCTCGATCCAAAAGCCAAGCAGAATAATTTCGACCTCGCCGCACAAAACGGCAGTGGTGTCATCTGTTTCTCACCATTGGCTCAAGGTCTGCTCACAGGCAAATACAACCAAGGCATTCCTGCCGAAAGTCGTGCCGCCTGCAGTACAGGTTTTCTCCAGGAAAGTCAAGTGACACCCGATCGCATAGAAGCAGTGAAGAAACTAACGCTCATCGCCAGAGAGAGAGGGCAAAGCATGGCTCAAATGGCTCTGGCATGGGTTTTGGCAGATGAAAGAGTGACCAGTTGCATCATTGGCACCTCATCAGCAGCCCAATTGGAGAGCAACCTCCAGACCCTCGACAACCTCACCTTCAACGAAGAAGAACTCCAACACATTGACACCATCATCAACCATCCCGAATTATGGTTCTAAAACTCAAGAGACTCACTCCCCTGCTCCTCACCATCCTGCTCCTCTGTGGTTGCAGCGATGATGCCACCTACATGTTCTCCAACCGAAAATACGTCTTTTGTCGCTTTGATGCCCTGCAATATGCTGAACTCTTCACCGTGATGGGCAACCCTGGTCAATATGCCAGCATCCGAAAAAAGGTGACGAATGGCGTGACAAAAATCACCATCACCAGCCCATCCAGTTCCACCGACTACAATTTCGATGCGCTCAGCGAAAAATTCGGCTTCGGTCTGGGAGGTCTCATCGTGGGCACCAACCACTACGGAGAGGCTCTTTGCTACGACCTCGCCTGTCCCATCTGCAACAGAGCCGCCCGACGCCTCGACATCTCATCCAATGACGGCTATGCAAAATGCGCCAATTGCGGGGTGACATTCAACATGAACAACTACGGAGTCATCCACGAGATTCCCGAAGGAGCAAACCTCCCTGTCCGCCGTGGCCTCTACCGCTATCGCATTGAATACAACGGGCAAATCGTCAATCCTCACAACTGATTTCTGAGGAGAACAGAGAGATAAAAAAGAGGAGGAGAAAGGGAAGAAGGCTTGAAAAATGAGAAAATACAAACATATCGTAAAAGTAAAAAAGGAGACAATCAGAAAAGGAGAAAAAGAAAATCATGCAACCAACCGAACTGAAAGACAAGACCGCCAAAGGCTTCATGTGGGGTGCGCTCAACAGTGGCTCCATGCAGGTGCTCAATGCCGTGTTTGGCATTGTCCTGGCACGCAAACTGGACCAGGCAGACTACGGTCTCATCGGCATGCTCACCATCTTTACGCTCATTGCCAACTCCCTGCAAGACAGCGGATTTGTCACAGCCCTCACCAACAAGCATGATGCCACCCACCGAGACTACAACTCCGTCTTCTGGTTCAACATCGCAGTAAGTTTGGGTATCTACATCCTCTTCTTCTTTTGTGCACCCTTTATTGCAGACTTCTTCAACGAGCCTATTCTTACGGATTTGTCACGATATTACTTCATCAGTTTCTTCATCGCCTCATTTAGCATTGTGCCACGTGCCATCTTGTTTCGCAAAATCATGCAAAAGCAACTGGCCATAATGGCAATCATTTCCCTACTCACCTCTGGAACTGTGGGCATTGTGATGGTGTATAATGATATGGCATATTGGGGACTCGCAACCCAAACGATCATTTTTAACCTGATGGTCAGTATCATCAGTTGGATCTTTTCACATTGGAGACCCTCCACTCAAATCAGTTTCCGCCCCATCCGAGAGATGTTTGGGTTTTCCAGTAAAATGCTCATCACCAGCATCTTCAATCAAATCAACAACAATATATTCTCACTAGTCTTAGGAAAAATCTACACCAAGATAGAAGTAGGAACTTATACCCAAGCCAACAAATGGAACACAATGGGTTCATCCACCATTACGGGAATGGTGCAAGGAGTGGCACAACCAACATTTGTAGAGATGGGAGATGATACAGAGCGACTTCAACGAGCCTTCTCCAAAATGCTACGTTTCACATGCTTCATATCCTTTCCAGTGATGTTTGGCCTTTCACTTGTAGCTCCCGAGTTTATCGTGATTCTTATTAAAGAAAAATGGCTTTCGTCAGCACAACTCATGCAGTACCTTTGCATAGGTGGCGCCTTTCTACCTATAGCCACACTCTATTTCAATCTTATTATTTCGCGAGGGAAGTCGGACATTTACATGTGGAACATCATTGCTCAGGGTTGTGTCATTCTATGCTCTATACTCATCGTTCACGCAGCAGGAGGCACCATCACCCACATGGTCATTACTTACGTTGGTATTGTCATCCTTTGGATAGGAATATGGCACATATTTCTCTATCAAGAGATTCGCTATTCTTTCCTATCCGCTCTTAAGGACATGCTACCATTCATGCTCATTGCAGCCACCACTATGACCATTACATATTTTGCGACACGAAGGATTGAAAATCTCATGCTATTACTCATTTCCCGCATCATCATTGCAGCCCTTATCTACACAGGCACGCTTTGGCTATTTGGAGCCAAAATTCTTAAAGAATGTATAGGCTATCTTCTTAAGAAAAAGTTATAAAAACAAAAAAAATCCCTTTCGTTTTGTATTCTCTTCGATTTGACGTAACTTTGCAACATATAATATAAAATCTAACATAATTATGGCTCAAACAACCGAATTCAAGTATGCTCCCATGTTTCAGATGGGCAAGGATAACACAGAATATCGCCTCCTCACCAAGGAAGGTGTCACTGTAAGCAATTTTGAAGGCAAGGAAATCGTAAAGGTTTCTCCAGAAGCGCTTACTTTGTTGGCACAGCAGGCATTCCACGATGTAGAGTTTATGCTTCGTCGTGAGCACAACCTTCAGGTGGCAAAAATCCTGCGTGACCCCGAAGCCACAGAAAACGACAAATATGTCGCCCTCCAGTTCCTGCGCAATGCGGAGAGTGCGGCCAAAGGCATCCTCCCCTTCTGCCAGGACACAGGAACAGCTATCATCCACGGAGAAAAAGGGCAACAGGTGTGGACAGGCTTTGAAGACGAAGAAGCTCTCTCACGCGGCGTGTTCAACACCTACACTCAAGACAACCTCCGCTACTCCCAAAACGCACCTCTCAACATGTACGATGAGGTCAATACTAAGTGTAACCTCCCTGCTCAGATCGACATCGAAGCCACCGAAGGAGCAGAATACCGCTTCGTGATGGTAGCCAAGGGTGGAGGCTCAGCCAACAAGACCTACTTCTACCCCATGACCAAGGCCACCATCCAGAACGAGAGTACCCTTCTCCCCTTCCTCGTGGAAGAGATGAAACACCTCGGCACAGCCGCATGCCCTCCCTACCACATCGCATTCGTAATTGGCGGCACATCGGCAGAGAAGAACCTCCTCACTGTAAAGCTCGCCTCCATTAAATATTACGACTCCCTCCCCACCAGCGGCGATGAGACAGGCCGCGCCTTCCGCGACACCGACCTCGAGGAGAAACTCCTCAAGGAAGCCTACAAAATAGGTCTCGGCGCACAGTTTGGCGGCAAGTACCTCGCCCACGACATCCGCGTAATCCGTCTGCCACGACATGGCGCCAGCTGCCCCATCGGCATGGGTGTGAGTTGCTCTGCCGACCGCAACATCAAGGCAAAAATCAACAAAGACGGCATCTGGCTCGAAGTGATGGATAGCAACCCATCAGAACTCATCCCAGAAGAATACCGCCGTCCAGGCGAAGGCGGAAAGGGCATCGAGATAGACCTCAACCAGGGCATCGACGCAGTTCGAGCAGAACTCTCCAAATACCCCGTGTCCACCCGTGTCAATCTCAAGGGCACCATCATCGTGGCACGCGACATCGCCCACGCCAAACTCAAGACCCGCCTCGACGCAGGCGAGCAACTGCCCCAATACTTCAAGAACTTTCCCGTCCTCTACGCAGGTCCAGCCAAAACCCCAGAAGGTTACCCCTGCGGCTCCATGGGTCCCACCACAGCCAACCGCATGGACCCTTATGTGGACGAGTTCCAGTCACACGGCGCATCCCTCGTGATGATTGCTAAGGGTAACCGCACCCAGCAAGTCACCGACGCCTGCAAGAAGCACGGCGGCTTCTACCTCGGCACCATCGGCGGCGTAGCTGCCGTGCTCTCACAGTCCAGCATCAAGAGCATCGAGTGCGTGGAATACCCCGAACTCGGCATGGAAGCCATCTGGAAGATTGACGTGGAAGATTTCCCCGCCTTCATCCTCGTGGACGACAAGGGCAACGACTTCTTCAAGCAACTCAAGCCCTGCACAGGCTGCACCATCCTGAAGTAACAACGCAAAAAATGCCGTCCCACACACCATGCGCTGGTTTGAACCCAACCTACAGAAGATCCTCACAGAAGCAGGCATACAAGGACTCAGAATCAACGACATTGTCCGCAACATCTGCAACCTTGAGCCAGCACTCTTTGGCGACCTCCACCCCTACGACGAGGCATGGAAGGAAATTTACCAGTTCCTCGGCAGGGAAAGCAAGAAAGAGCACTCGTGCTACCAGCGCGTCATCGACAAGCAGACCCAAGCCCCCCGCCGAGGCTACTTCCGCCTCGACCCCCACAGGTTGCCTGACGAATCGCAAATGAAAATAGAATTTTAACCACACTAATAAAAAACCACAACAACATGGAAGACGTAAAGAAATATCTGGAAGACGCTGAAGAGAAAATGGAATATGCAGCCATGCACCTCGAAGAAGCCCTCAGCCGCATCCGCGCAGGTCGTGCTAACGTACACATCCTCGACGACATCCGCGTAGACTCCTACGGTAGCATGGTGCCACTCAGCAACGTGGCCTCGCTCAACACCCCTGACGCACGCTCCATCACCATCAAGCCCTGGGAAAAATCCATGCTGCACGTTATCGAAAAAGCCATCATCGACTCCTCAGTAGGCATCATGCCTGAAAACAACGGCGAACTCATCCGCCTCGGCATTCCAGTCCTCACCGAAGAGCGCCGCCGAGACCTAACCAAGCAGTGCGCTAAAGAAGCGGAGACAGCCAAAGTCAGCGTGCGTAACGCCCGCCGCGACACTATCGACAAAGTAAAGAAGTCCACCAAGACCGGCACACCAGAAGACGTGGCAAAAGACATGGAGGAAAACACCCAGAAACTCCACGACAAATTCATCAAGAAGATAGAAGCCATGCTGGAGGAGAAGAACAAGGAAATCATGACCGTCTGACTCCCTCACACATATCTACCCATACACAAGAAAGGAGAAACAGAACGATGCATGGAATCGTCATCCGCAACACAGGCTACAGCTACACCGTAAAGACAGATGCAGGAGAAGTCTTTGACTGCAAAGTCAAAGGCAACTTCCGCATCCGTGGCATCCGCACTACCAACCCCGTAGCTATAGGCGACAAAGTCACCTTTACCCCCCAAGAAGTGGACTCCAGCATTGAGCAGTCACACCAGGGACTCATCACCGCCCTCGACGAGCGCACCAACTACATCATCCGCAAGTCCACCAACCTCTCCAAACAGTCGCACATCATCGCCGCCAACATCGACATGTGCTTCCTCATCGTCACCATCCAACAGCCCGAGACCCCCCTCCAGTTCATCGACCGCTTCCTCGCCAGCGCCGAAGCCTACAATGTGCCTGTCACCCTCCTCTTCAACAAGACCGACCTAATCACTCACGAATGGCAGGACTATCTCGAAAGCGTCACCCACCTCTACGAGACCATTGGCTACCCCTGCCACCACCTCTCCGCCAAGACAGGCGAAGGTGTGGAAGAACTCCGCAACCTCCTCGCAGGGCGAGTCACCCTCCTCTCAGGCAACAGCGGAGTGGGCAAGTCCACCCTCATCAACACCCTCTACCCTCACCTCCACCTCGCTACCAGCACCATCAGCGACGCCTACAACACAGGCAAGCACACCACCACCTTCTCCGAAATGTTCGAAGTGGAAGGTGGCGGCTACATCATCGACACCCCAGGCATCAAAGGCTTCGGCACATTCAACATGAAGAAAGAAGAAGTGAGCCACTACTTCCGCGAAATATTTCTCCACTCCACCTCCTGCCGATTCAACAACTGCACCCACACCCACGAGCCAAAATGCGCCGTCCGTCAAGCAGTCGAGCGTCACGACATAGCTGAAAGCCGCTACAACTCTTACCTCTCCATGCTCAACGACGAAAACGAAAACAAATACCGGGAAGCCTTCTGACTTTTCCCTCATTCAACCACTCCCCATGCGCCATTTCAAGCAACAACACCTCATCCTCCTCATCCTCCTCATCCTCCTCACCCTTCTCGCCCCTTCCGACATGCAGGCCCAAACCTACGAGTCCTATATCGAGCAAGGACTCCATGCCGCCAGCCAGCAGCAATACAACGAAGCCATCTCACACTTCCGACAGGCCCTGCGCCTCTCCCCCGACAACATCCGAAATGCCCTCACCTACGCCAACATCGCCCGTATCCAAGACACCATGGGCGAACCCCTCAAAGCCGTGGATACCTACGACATCGCCCTCGGCATCGCCCCCGAAAACATCCCTATTCTCCAGTCGCAAGCCGACCTCCTCCTCCGTCTGGGCAACTATCCCAAAGCTCTCCGCCTCTACACTCGCATTCTCGACATTCTCCCTACCTCCACCACCGCCCTGCTCGCCCGCGCTCACATCCACCAGCAGCAGCGCAACTACCTTCAGGCCCAGAAAGACTACGAGACCCTACTCACCCTCCAGCCTGACCACTACGCCGCCCTGCTCGGCACCGCCATCCTATTCCAAAACGCAGGCAAACCCCAAGAAGCCATCGTCCGCCTCACCCGCCTCATCGAGCAACACCCCCACCAGGCAGAACTCTACTCTATTCGCGCAGAGATAGAAGCAGAAGTCAACCAGCCCGAACTCGCACTGCTCGACCTCGATCAGGCCCTCCAACTCTCCCCCGACAACACCAACCTCATCCTCACCCGAGCCTACCTCCACCTCCACCTGCGCCACAAGTCACAAGCCCGCCGCGACTTCCTCCGTGCCATCCAACTCGGAGTGCCCAGAGGAGGACTCAAAGAGGAACTCAAAAAGTGCAAATGAACGTACAAAAGAGTGAAAAGAGTAGAAGAAGTATTATCGTCCGCTTCCTTTAAAAATGAATATCAAAAAAGGTCGCTGGGTCTCCAAGAAAAATCCATTTCACTACCATTCGGTTAGGTTGGCTACAAGTTTTTCTTTTCATTGACAAAAGAAACTTAGATTTTTCGTTTTTCACTTTTCACTTTCAAATGTAACGCAACAAAAAAGGCTTCTCGGTTCAGGATGAATCGAGAAGCCTTCTTCTATGTTGAGCGTTGGGGCTGAGGTTATCTCATGATGGTCTTGACGGTTGTGCCATCACTTCTGCGGATAATGTGTAGTCCGCGTGTGTCGGGGCTGATGCGCTGACCTGCCGCATTAAAATGCTCTGCTGCCACAGGGGAGATAGTGATATTCTCCACGCCTGTAGAAAGGTCTTCTTCGTCGAGTGCCGAACGCTCTTTGGCGTTGAATTTCACATCGGAGAAGAAGAAGAAGTATTTGCTGTCGGTGCCGCGCTTGTCGCTGTAGAGCGGAGCGTCAAGGTTGTTAGAGTCGGATCCAACGAGCAGGCCGTTGGCCTTGCACTTGAGTTGGAAGTTGCCGTACTGGTTGCCTTCAATCGTATATTTGGCATTGTCGGTCGTGGGGTCAAGACGGAAGAAGGTGTTCCAGGGTCCTTCGAGCGTCATAAACTTCTCGGTGCCGTTATCTTCCCTATAGACGATGTTGAAGTAGCCACCTCCGCAGTCTCTAATTGTAACGGGTCGGCAGAACCACGGGTTGGTGATGGCTGCAGTCTCGTTGGGACCTTTGCCCACAATGAGCTTGCTTGCCGCATGGACGAGGTAGCATTCCTTGTCGGGTGCAAGACCTGTGCCACCTGATGATGAGCCACCTGAGTTGAAGCCGTAAGGCATTGGGACTTTGTCGCCGCAGGCATATTCGTAGTACCACTGGAAGCATGAGCCACTGCATGCCTGGTAGGCGTCGGCATAGCCCGCTCTGCGCATCTTGTCGAGGAATGCAGGCTGGACGGTACCGTTGGCAAGGTATTTCTCTATGTCCACATAGAGGTCTGAGCCTTGGAGAGTCCAACTTACGTTGCCGAGCTGGTCAGCCACGTACTTGAACTGGTCGCCAAAGCGACTCTTCTCGGAGGTGCTACCTGTGCCCCAAGTGCCCATGTTGCTGGTCACCCAGTTGCCATGCTCGTCGTAGTGCCCTGAGTTGCCGTCTTTCGGACTCCAATCGACCTCAGTGATGATGACGGGGCAGTAATCGACCACGGGCACTTGCGCCTTGAACTGTGCGAGCACCTGCTGTGGAGTGCGTGTGGCGTTGGCGTCGTTGCTGGCGGTGCTGTACCATCCAGGGTAGAAGTGGACGGCGTAGCCTATGTTGTAGGAGCCGTCGGGGAGATTGTCAGTGGGGTGACTCCACATGTAGCTGGTGTAGTTTGCCTGCCATCCCGTGCCTGGCAACCAGAGAATACCCTTGTAGCCGTTGGTGCGGATCTTATTGATGATAGGCTGGAAGAAATCGCGGAGGACTGAGGATGTGGAATTGTCGAACCAGGCAAAGTTGGTCGTACCACGAGGATAGACTGCCACTGGCTCGTTGCCCAGTTCAAGGGATATTTGCCCTGGGTACTTCTTGGCGATGGGGTGGTTTGACACAATGTCCCATACCTTGTAGAGGTAGTCGTTGTAATAGTCGCCCACAACAACTGTGGCAGGGAACACGCCTGGAGGACGAATCACTACATAGAGCCCGTGAGCAATGGCATCTTCGGCGATGGGCATGTAGAGGGCATCGAGGTATTTCCTGAGTTTTGTCTCCGAGAAGTGGTAGATGCTTGCCTCGCCGCCCACTTCGTTGCCGTGGGGGTCATATACTTTGCCATTCCATTCCGAGAAACCGTTTGCCCTGATATTGTTGTCATTCAGCCAGCATGGGTCGAGGTGAAGACGGAACACGTTGGCGTATGTGCCCTTTGCGGGATTAGCGATGGCCTCGAAGATCTTGGTGAAGTAGGCGCGGCACTTGTAGATGTTGGCATCGTCGTTGTAGTCTGCCCAAGGGATACCGCCACTCCAGCGACCGCTGTTGAACCACGCGCTGGGAGTGTCCATCACACCATGAAGGGTAACGGCACGTCCGTTGGGATCGACAAGGTTCTTTCCGTCCACCTTGAGGTCGGGGGTTGTGCCAAAGTAAGACTTCACACCCGCAGGGAGGTTGGAGTGTGCCTGCTGCGCACCTGCTGGCTGGGCAGAGGACTGGCCGTTGAGCGTGAAACGCTTGCAGAAATCCCATATTTCCTTTCGGTTGCGCACGGTTGGCCAGTGACCACCCTCCTGGTAGTAAAAGAGCGCCACGGTCTTTCCTGTGTTTTCGTCGGTCCACACCTCTTTTGTGCCTGTGGCACTCTGGTTGGAGTAGTTCTCTATCTTCTGGTACTTCGTATAGCCGTTGCTCATGGCAAGGCCAGTCACGTAGTTGATGAAGTTGTACTGAGCGATAGGGAACACACCATCGGAGAGGGAGTGGCAGTGAATCAGGTTGATTTGTCCCTTCAGGTTTTTCCACTGCTGCTCTGTGGACATGTAGCCACTGGTAGGAGCAAAAGCGGCAATCTTGTCCTCCAGCAGGGCGAGCGAATGGTAGAGAAGCATTGAGCCCATAGAGAAACCAGACCAATAGACCCTATTGGTGTCAATCTGATAGAGCTGGCTCATCTTGTCAATGGAGCTTCTCACGAAGTTAGCATCTCCCGTTCCGCCTATATCCCATGCGGCGCCATTTGACCGGAGATAGGCAACGATGAATCTTTCAGAATCCACGATGTCTCTGAACAAGTCACCCTCCGACTGATACTCGGGATTCTGGTTCATGCCATGTGTGACCACCATGAGTGGTAGGTTTGCCGACATGTTGTCGGGCTTGTAAACAAGCACACTGCGGTTTTGACCGTTCACATTCACTGTGATGTTTTCTGACTTGTAAGCACTAATGGGAATGCTTACCAACATTACTGCAAGAGACAGTAATAACTTTAAATACTTCATTTTTTAATAAAGTGTTAGATTAGGTAAATAAAAAAACTTGCAACACTATTAATCAGTAAGTGTCATTCTCCTCCTTGTCCACCAAAGAAGTGGTCAGGGGGAGGCGGTCTTGCCAAGATTTCCACCCAACATAGTGTTGCAAAAGAAATTGGGCGAATCTGAAAAGACGCGCCAAAGATAATAATAAAAAATGATAAAACGAATTTAGGGGGACTATTTTTTTATAATTATAGTATTTCTCCTTGCTTTTACCACTAAAAATACTTTATTTTCTTGTTTTTTGTCCTAATAAATTAAATTATTAGAGAAAAATGATGATCAAAAACTTTCCAAGAGAATTATTTTGAATTATTTTATTTATATTTACCTAAAAATTATCGCATATATCCCTATCAAGGAAAAAGATTGTCAAAATAGCATAAGGTTGCCTGGTATCCTCTATATCAAATCTATCAAGTGCTTTCGACTTGTTATCGAAGAGACAATATGTAGCAAGAGCCGCCACCATGTTCATGATAAAGTTGCTGACCGACCTATGCCTTGAATGCACTATCTGTAAGAATGCAAGTTTGGCGAATCCGGGTTGATTGCAGGACTTGAAAAAAACAGGTATCTTCTGTAATCAGCAACCATATGGTAGACGAGCAGAAACCATATGGTAAACGAGCAGAAACTATATGGTATTTACTCACAAACCATATAGTCCGAAAAAACGATGCGCTTTTCAGGGAAAAGGAAGAATTCGTCATGAGCACAATAAGTATGTCACAACTATGGCAGGTTTTCCTGCAATAAAAAAATGAAAAATAATCGATTTTTCATTTGCCATTTCGATTTTTTGATGTACCTTTGCAGTGTCTTAGAAAAAGAGGCTTCAGTAGCTCAGTTGGTTAGAGCACATGACTGTTAATCATGGGGTCGTTGGTTCAAGCCCATCCTGAAGCGCAAAAGGGAATCACTATAACATGATTCCCTTTTTTCATGGCGAGGGGGATACAGCACTCCTTCTTCACATTTTGTAAAAATTTGAGTTTTGCGAATCGTTGTTTTTGTGATTTTTTTATAAATTTCCCCTCCCACCACCTCTATTTCTGCGCACTTACAAGGGGACTCTACCCCACTTATTATTGCCGTCCCTATCATATCTCTCAGGGGCAATAGGTTCTTTTTACCCATCACCGTTTCAACTCTTAGTCCAGAAGTCGCGAGTGAAGAGGATGATGATGGGGAAAATTTCGAGACGACCAATGAGCATGAGGAAGGAGCAGACCCATTTGGCAAGGGGAGTGAGTATGGCCCAGGAGTGGACTGGACCGTAGTAGCCCATGCCTGGTCCCACATTGCTGAGGCTGGACATGGCAATGCCAAAGGCTTCGTAGTAATCGAAATCGGGATGGACATCGTTGGGATTTACACCTGTCAGCGCCAACACGAAGGCTCCGAAAAAGAGGGAACAGACAAAAAGAGCCACGAAACCCAGAAGGGTCTTGACCACTCCAAGCGAAATGATGCTATCGTTCATGCGCACGGGAATGACGGCACGAGGATGAAGAATGTGAGTGAACTCATTGAGGAGCACACGAAGAATGATGCTGATACGCATGCACTTGAATCCTCCGCTAGTGCTGCCCGAACATGCTCCTACAAACATCACGAAGAGGAGGGCAGGCATAAGCTGCACAGGCCAAACGGTGTAATCGACCGTGGCAAGCCCTGTTGTGGTCTCAAGAGAGATGACGGTGAACAGACTGTGACGAATGGCTTCCTCCAGATCGTAAGCAGAGGAAGAATGGGTCACGAGTGTGATGGTGCAGATGAGTGAAATACCCAAAGAGATGACGAGGTAGGTGCGGAGCTCGGCATTATGGAAGAACTTTTTGAACTTTCCTTTGAGAATAGTATAATATATTAATGTGTAGTTGACACCCGACATGAACATGAAGAGAATGAGCACGTACTCGATGGCAGGAGATTTGAAATAGTCGTCGAGCAAGGCAGAGTGAGTGCCGTAGCCGCCTGTGGCTGTGGTGACGAAGGAGTAATTGACCGCATCGAAGAAACTCATTCCACAAATCCAGAGAGAGAGGATGCAGAGAACGGTGAGCATGAGGTAGATTCCTCCTATCCATTTGGCTGCCACAGAAATGCGGGGATGGACCTTGTCGTGGAGCGGTCCTGTGGATTCGGCAGCAAAGAGTTTGACCTCGCCCACTCCGAAGGCGGGAAGGATGGCGATGGTGAAGAAAACGATACCAATACCGCCTATCCACTGAGTGAGGCTGCGCCAGAAGAGCAAGCCACGGGGCATAGAGTCGAGGTCGTCAATGATGGTGGCCCCCGTGCTGGTGAATCCCGACATTGTTTCGAAGAATGCGCTCGCCACATCAGGCACTTGGGGGCTGGACAAGAAGGGCAACAGCCCAATGAGAGTGAAGAGCACCCACACGACGGAAACCACGATATAACCATCTTTTCGACCCATCTTCTTACCTGCGTTGCGACCAAGGAGGATGCCTGTGATGCCTAATGCAAGAGCTATGGCTATGGGAGGGACAAAAGCCTCCACGCCTTCACCGTAGATCCATGAGACAATCTGACATGCCGTCATGAGGCCTGCCTCGATGAGGACGAGGAAGCCAAGGATACGAAATATAAGTTTCCAATTGACCATTTTCTATCTTGAACTCGGGCTTTCCAAACAAAATCAAGGGGCGGTATGAAGCCACGGTGTAGGGTTGTTTGGATGGGGTTATTTTACTTGAGTGTTTTTTTGTGTGGGGTTGTACTTGTTTCTATCGGATTGGTTTTATTGAAACAATCTGTCGAGTTTGCGGAGCATGTTGCTGGTGCAGAACACAACAATGCGGTCGCCCTCACGAAGTTGGGTCATGCCTTTCACGAGCATGGATTTGCCATCGCGCGACATGCCACCGATATTGACCCCTTCTGGGAATTTGATGTCCTTAATGAGTTTTCGGGTTACTTTTGCACCAGCCTTAACCACAATTTCTGCCACATCGGCATTGGCAATGGTAAGCATCTTCACATTATCTACATCGCCCTCGAGGAGCATGCGGTAGATGTGGCTGGCAGCAATCATTTTCTTGTTGATGACAGTGCCAATGTCGAGGTCGTCTGCCATGTCGAAATAGTCAAGGTTCTCCACCTGGGCGATGGTCTTCTTGATGCCTCGACGTCGGGCCGCCACACAAGCCAAGATGTTCTGCTGGTCGTTGTTGGTCAGGGCGATGAGCGCCTCCATGCTGCCATACCCTTCATCGTTGAGCAAATCGACATCATAGCCCTCTCCTTCAAGAAGCATTGTTTTAGGTGCCACCAAGGACTGGAGCTGTTCGAGGCGTTGCAGGTCTGACTCTATAATCTTGACACTATCATGAATCTGTGCCAACTTCCAGCTTGCTCGAACTGAGAGTTTGCCACCACCTATCATCACACTATTCTTCACAGAGGGGTATTCATCCTTTCCTGTGAGGTGGCGGATCTCCTCTATATTCTCTTTGGTTGTCATGAAAAACACCAAATCGTGAGGCAAAATCTTCTCATCACCACGAGGACTGATGGTGTCCCCATCACGCTTGATGGCTACCACATGGAAGTTGTGCCCATGCTCAAGACCTATCTCCTTGAGGGTGTGACCCACCAGAAGGTTGTTTTGATTGCATATTCCACGTTCGTAGATAGGATGAGTGTCATGCATTTTCACACTGAGCAGAAGAAGTTCGCCATTGTTGAACTCCCACATCTGGCGCACCCAACTGTATCGTGCACTGGCTGCAATGTCATCAGCCGCCAGGAGTTCGGGATAGATGAGCGACTCAATGCCCATTTTCTTGAAAAGTTCGGCATTCTCTGGCTTCATGTATTCGTAGTTGTCCACTCTCGCCACAGTCTTGCGAGCACCCAACTGTTTTGCCAACATGGCACAAGCAATATTCTCACTCTCGTTGGGAGTAACTGCGATGAAGAGGTCGCACTTGCCTACCTCTGCATCCTTCAGTCCCTTGATTGAAGTGGGTTGGCGGAGCAGTGTCATGATGTCCAGTTCACTGGTCACCCTGATCAGGTTCTTCTCCTGCCCATCAATCAAGATAACATCCTGATTGTCGTTGGAGAGCAAACGAGCCAAATATGTGCCTACTGCGCCAGCACCGGCAATGACTATTTTCATGACAAAACCTTTGCTATGCTTTCAGCATCCATCCCGCAGAGTTTGCGGAGTTCTGCCACCGTGCCATGAGGAACAAAACGGTCGCAGGGGATGCCTATGCGTTTAACATCTACTTCATATCCATTGTCGGAAAAGAACTCGAGCACAGCACTGCCCAGACCTCCAGAGATGACTCCGTCTTCCACCGTGACCACTCTCTTGAAGTTGCGCCCCACCTCATGAAGGAGGTCGGTGTCGAGCGGCTTGAGGAAGCGCATGTCATAGTGAGCTATGCTGAGTGGCGACCCGGGATGCTCATTGAGCGAAGCCAGTTCAGCTATGGCGATGGCCTTCTGTGCCTCCACGCCGATAGGGCCCAATGTGAGCACGGCTGTATCTTTACCTTCCTTGAGTTTGCGCCCTTTCCCGACCGGTATCTCTTCCAATGGGCACTGCCACTCAATTGTGTTTCCACGACCACGAGGGTAGCGGATGACAAACACGCCCTTGCCTGGCAGTTGGGCTGTGTACATCAATCTGCGCAACTCTGGCTCATTCATAGGAGAAGAGATGGTCACATCAGGGATAGGGCGGAGAAAAGCAAGGTCGAAAGCGCCATGATGAGTTGGACCGTCTTCGCCCACAAGACCTGCACGATCCAGACAGAGCACCATGTTGAGACGCATGGTGGCTGCATCGTGGATGATATTGTCGTAGGCACGCTGCATGAATGATGAATAGATATTGCAGAAGGGAATCATGCCATCTTTGGCCATGCCACCCGAGAAGGTGACCGCATGCCCCTCGGCTATGCCCACATCAAACACACGGTTGGGCATGGCATTCATCATGATATTCATAGAGCAACCTGTAGGCATGGCTGGAGTGACTCCTACAATCTTGGGGTTCTGCTGCGCCAACTCAAGAAGTGTCTTTCCAAACACATCTTGGAACTTAGGTGGATGGGGCTTTTCATCATGGCTGACGATACGTTCACCCGTGTCGGGATCAAACTTGCCTGGAGCATGCCAAATGGTGGCATCTTCCTCTGCAGGCGCATAACCATACCCCTTGGTGGTATGGATATGCAACAGTTTAGGCCCTTTCATTTCTTTGACCACCTGAAGGATACGCACCAATTCAACCACATCATTTCCTCCTGCAGGACCAAAATAGCGAATATCCATGCCCTCGAAGATATTCTTCTGGCGAGTGAGAACCGACTTCACGCTGTTGTTGAAGCGAATGATGCCCTTACGGCGCTTCTCGTTGAGCACACCCCAGTCAAAGAGTTTCTTTGAGAGTTTATATCGGATGTTGTTATAGGTCGTGTTCGTAGTGAGGTTGAGCAGATATTGCCTCATGCCTCCCACACTGCAATCAATGGACATATTGTTGTCGTTCAAGACAATCAGCATATCGTTGGGTGTGCTTGCGGTATTGTTGATACCCTCAAAGGCCAATCCCCCGCTCATCGCTCCATCACCAATCACTGCCACCACCTTCCTATTCTCCTTCTTCAGTTTTGCCGTCACAGCCATGCCGAGAGCAGCAGAAATGGAGTTGCTGGCATGCCCGCAACAGAAGGTGTCGTATTCGCTCTCGAAAGGATGGGGAAAAGGTTTCAACCCATTCAACTTGCGGTTGGTGCAGAATTGGTCACGCCTACCAGTGAGAATCTTATGTCCATATGCCTGATGACCCACATCCCACACAATGCGGTCGTAAGGTGTATTAAAAACGTAGTGCAAGGCAACAGTGAGCTCCACTACCCCAAGGCTTGACGCCAAGTGACCAGGATTATTTGCCAGTTCCTCAATAATATCGCGTCTGAGTTCATCACACACTTGTGGCAATTCCTCCACCTTCAATTTGCGTAGGTCAGCAGGATCATCTATTTTCGTTAAATATTTATATTCGCTACTGTCTCCCATATTTTAATTATAAAAACATTGCAAAGGTACGATTATGCAAGTGAAAAAACAAATTTATTTGAGTTTTTCCGAACGTGAGCACCCTTGGGGAAAGTTCAGCGGTATGATTAAGCGAGCGAGAAGTCCTATTCAACGTGAGTTCGACGAATCCAGAAGAAGAACAGGTGATTTCGATTGACATGGCAAAGGCAAGGAGTATTTTTGTCCTCATCATCAAAAAGAAAGATAACTTGGCGGTCGCTTTCTTCCACCAGAATGTCTCAATTGTCTCAGTCTCGCCCCTTCTGATACGCATGTTTCTCAAATACCCAATTCAGATTTTCACTTTTTCGCCTCTTGTGCCACAGTGCGCATCTGGGGATTTTGATTGAGACAAGTGAGACAATACGCCACTTTCGATACACCCTCCCCATGCTTCCACAAGCCTTCGAGATGCCTTCGAGATGCCTTCGAGATGATTTCGAGATAATTAATGTGAGCTGGGCAGATTCAATCTGTCACTTCCACATCCTTCACATCCTTATGAGCATGACAACACAAACGAGCATGCGAGAAATGACGAAAAGACCTTTGCCTTCCCACGTTTTTCCACAAAAGGAAGACCAACCATACATATACAAACGACACACTTAAGATTTTCAGGGACTAAAAACTCATTGCGTCAGCCAATCATCATCTTTTATTTCTGCAAGAAAAGGACAATTCTACTACTGTTTTATCCTATACGTTTTTATTTTTATTCAATAACGGATATTTTAGTTAATTTCTGTTGGTGGATACAACAAAACAACATATCTTTGCAACATCACTCAACAAGAGGGGATTCCGAAAACCTCTGAGCGACATTATTAAAAGAGTAGGAAAAAACTAATTGTAAAATGAGAAAATTATGAAAAAATTGATTCTTGCTGCTCTCGTAGCGATTGTTTCTGTTTCAGCTAACGCTCAGTACTGGGTTGGTGGTGAAGTAGGCTTCAGCGCTGGTAAGACCACAGTCAATGGTAACAAGATTAACAGCGATGCCACATTTAAGTTCCTTCCACAGGTTGGTTATCAGCTCAACGACAAGTTCGATGTTGCTTTGACTATCGGTATGGCACACTACAATGATGATGGCATATCAGACACTAACATGAACTCATTTATCTTGAACCCATACCTCCGTTACAAGTTCGCAAGCGCTGGTAACTTCACTTTCTTTGTGGACGGCGGTTTCACATACCAGTACACTCACACCAGTGGCGTGAAAGACAACCTCAACCAGTGGGAAATCGGCATCAAGCCAGGCTTCTCTTACGCTCTCAACGACAAGGTTAGCCTTGTTGCTCACGTAGGTGACCTCTCTTACCAGTTTGGCAAGCAGGGTGACGTTAAGACCAACCGTTTCAACATGGGTGTAGATGGTACTAATCTCTCTATCGGTGCTTACGTAAACTTCTAATAGAAGACATAAAAAAAATAAACACATGAAAGGGGTGGCAATCTGTTTGCCACCCCTTTCCTTTTTGTCTTTTTACAACGAAAGAAGCGTATTGTTCCCTACATCTTTAATAGTATATTTCCAATTTGCCCACATGAGGAGCAAGTTTTTCAAGATTGGGCAACTGCATGTAGTCGCCATAGATGTGGCGAAGATGTGCATCCGCATTGCCTGGGACAGGAAACCCATGTCCCTCAAACGAATGGGTGGAAAGAGGGAAAATCTCATCCCTGAAACGTGGATTATGATAAGGAATGCCCATTCCACTGGTGATTACACCACAAGGGATGAACCTGCAAACGAATCGCAGGAAAGGGAAGACCAACTTACGGTTGAAGTTGAAGATGCAACGCACCTGAGGCATGCTTTTCGCATCGTCAGTGCTGGTTCGCCACACCTTATACATGTGACCCACGGTCTTCTCTGTCAGCCGATGCAATGCTATAGGATGTCGCTCCATTGGGAAAATGTCTATGTAAACTCCCTTCTCTTTCCAAAGACGATCATAACCCGTGTTCTCCTCCATACGAGAACGGCGATCACGAATCTTTGCATAGAAAAAGAAATAATCCGGGTCGGTCTCATGATTCTGCAATGCCAGCCAATCAGGCAATTCTCTCGGCAACACCTTCATCAGGTGAAGATAATCTTCACGCATCATCTCTATATCAAGGTCATCATCCCAAGGAATAAAGCCATCATGGCGCAAAGCACCAATAAGCGTTCCACTACTGAGCCAATAAGGTATCTGGTGCTTCTGGCAGATGCGATCCACCTCCAGAAGAATATCCAACATGCGAAGTTGCATCCGACGAAGCGGAGAACCATCAGGATTGAAACGCTTGCGGAGCGACTGGTGCAGGAGACAACGGTTGCCCCACTCCATCACCTTTTTCATCACAGGAGTATCCACTCCCTGCTTCTGCGCTAATCGACACACAAGTTCCAATCCATAAGGGAAATCCTCTGTGAAATATCTGCTGCCAAAATCTGGAACAAAGCCGCCTTCCACCTCTTTCATAGGAGATGCGATGCCTTGAAATGCTTTGATAGATTGCAACTTCTGCGTGAGTGAGGCCACGTCATGACTTTCATAATAATCAAGAATGGCGGGGATGCTGCCAGAAGTGACCGGAAGAGTGGAAAGAAGATTCTGAAACTCCTTGTCCATAGCAATAAGATTCTCAGAAGCCTCATCTGTCCATTGCTCATAGAAAAGGCTCTGTTCAGGATAGATCTGTCCAGGCTTCCAATCTTTCCACAAACTATACAAACGGGCAGGATGCAAGAGCGGATTGCTATTGGTGAGGCTCGCTTCATAGTAACTGCCAAGCAGATGAACAGGTGCATGAAAAAGCATCTCTATTGTTTGCCGAAGCGTTTCCTTGTCTTCAATCTGTTCCACAGCAATATTTAGCGAAGATTTATAGCCCAAAAGAGAAGCCGAACGACCGTATTCTGTCACTCGGGATATAAAAGGAACACGCTGAAAGCCAAAGAGAGGAGTTTCACTCGAAAGCACCTCGAAAGCTTCTTGAAAGAAACCCGTACTGCACACAATGCTTCCTACTGCCACATGAGGCTTCAGGAACGGCTTGACATGCTCCAATTCCTCTCTAATGGAAAATCCAGGAAGACACAAGAGAACGATGTCTGCATCTGCCACAACATCTTCAGGCTGAGCAGAGATGCGAGCAATGTTGCCTTGAAGTACCTCCCCCTCAGGAGTGGCAATGCCAAGCTGCTGACTCCAACGCTCAGGCTGACGAGTGAGAAGACTCACCTCACAATCACCTTTAGCAGCCAGAAAGCCCGTGACCACATGACCTAAGTTCCCTCCTCCACAAATACAGACTTTCATCGGTCAAGTTCCTTTAAAGCTACAATCAACTGGTCATTATCTTTCTGGTCACGCACAGAGACACGCACATAATTCTTTCCCTCCAAGAATGTCTTAGAGTTACAATCCTTGATGATGATATTGTACTGAGCCAAAAGGATCTTGGTGAGTTCAGCAGAAGTGTATTTTTCTGTCAGTTCCAAACAGAAATAGTTGGCTTGGGTAGGAATGACATGCAAGAAGGAAATCTGCTTGAGCAAATTCTCAAATCGCCTACGCTCGGCAATAAACTGATGGCAAGCCTTCTTGTAGTCCTTCTCATATTTACCAAATATCTGCATATAAAACTCGGCAAAGGAATTGATGTTCCAGATGGAAATATCCTTACGGATGAACTTGATCATATCCACATCTGCCGTAGCCAAAACACCCAAGCGCAGTCCTGGTACACCATAGGATTTTGAGATACTCTTCATCACAATGAGATGTGGATTGGCTTCCAAAGTCTCATTGACAAGAAGCGTGTTGTGCTCAAAGCCGTCGCTAAAGTCCACAAACGACTCATCTACAATCAAGTTGATATTCATCTGGGCAGTCCATTCCAACAATCTCTTCAACCCCTCCATCGGAATGAAATTGCCTGATGGATTATCTGGATTGATGAGCAGGAGATTCTTGATGTCACGATCCGCAAAGAAGTCCATCAAATCCCTCTCATCATATTTCAAGTCTTCACGAACAGGGAAGAACGACACCACATTTTCTTTCTTCAAGCGATGAGGATACTCTTCAAATGTAGGATAAACCACACCAATCTTTCCCTCCATTCGCTCCATAAGGCTCTTGATAAGTTCAGCCGCACCATTCCCCACCACTACATAGTCCTGCCTCAATCCGAAATACTTGCCAGCCAAAAGCGAATTGACATACATGCCAGAAGGATATTCAGTGAGCAAATCATCGAAACTCGAACGAAGTTCGTCCTTCATGCGTCGAGTAGGGAAATAAGGATTGACCAAGTAGCAATAATCCAGCATCTTAGGGAATCGCCAGTGCCCGCCATAACGATAGTTGAAGCGACGAATCATCTCATCGTCCTCAGCAAAGATCGTCTCTGCAATGTCAAGATCCTGCACATCATCAATCTCATACCATTTCTCGTCACCTATAGGCAAAGCCTTGAGGTCGGCAGAATCGAGAATTGTGAGAACACGTAACACCTGTTCGTAGTATTCGTTATTCCCCAAAGCATGGCAGTAGGCATCAAGGAAAGGCACATATTTATTCATACAGAACTCACGAGAGAACTTGTAGATATTGACCGTCTTATAGTATTTGTCCACATCCTCATAGCGAAAAGCCTGTTTAGGCACAAAATTGATGATGTTGTTCTCCCTATCCAGACATACCATCGTGCCATCCATCCATGTCTCATACTTAGCCACAAGAGCCAAATTGGGAGAAGGATTCTCCACAAGCATAGGGAAGAGATTATCGCTAAAGATAAGGTCGCTCTCTATCAAGAGCGTGTCATCCTCCAGCATCTTGTCCTTCACAAGAGAGAGGGAATAAATGTTGTTGGTCCTATCATAGATAGGATTATTGACATATTCAATCAGGAGTGAATCCTCATAACGATTGCCAATATGATCAATGAGCTTTTGACCTTCATACCCCACCACAATAACAACACGGCGCAGAGAGAGACGAGAAAGCTGGCCGAGAAGCCTGTCAATCAACTTCACACCATTCACCTCAACCATACACTTGGTGTTGTCCTTGGTCAGACACCCCAATCGGCGACCCATTCCAGCTGCTAAAATTATTGCTTGCATAAGAATACCACACTATATTTAAAGTGCCACAAAGTTAGACATTTTAATTGAGAAATACGGTCTGAGCATTGAGAATATGCGAATAATGCCATAATCGTCACGCCTAATTCCCAATAATTCACTAACTTTGCAGTCAAACAGCAACAATAAAAAGAACATGGAACAGAAAAACTTTAAGAGAACCACTGTGACAGCAGCACTGCCTTACGCCAACGGACCAGTCCACATTGGTCACTTGGCAGGTGTGTATGTGCCAGCCGACATCTACGCCAGATATTTGAGACTGAAAGGAAGAGAAGTGATGTTTGTGTGTGGAAGCGACGAACATGGCGTGCCTGTGACCATCCGAGCAAAGAAGGAAGGATGTACGGTACAGGATGTGGTGGACCGCTATCACAGCATCATCAAGAAGTCTTTTGCCGACTTTGGCATTAGTTTCGACATCTTCTCTCGCACGACCAGCAAGACCCATCATCAGTTTGCATCTGATTTCTTCAAGAAACTCTATGAAGAGGAAAAGTTTGTGGAGATTACCTCTGAGCAGTTCTACGATGAGGAGACCAAGCAGTTCCTTACCGACCGCAACATCAAGGGTGAATGTCCTCGCTGTCACTCAGAGGGGGCTTATGGCGATCAGTGTGAGAAGTGTGGTGCGACCCTTTCTCCTGAAGAACTCATCAATCCAGTAAATGCTATCAACGGAAATCCGCTCGTGAAGAAGAACACCACACACTGGTATCTGCCTCTTGACAAATATCAGCCATGGCTGGAAAAGTGGATTCTGGAGGAACATACAGAATGGAGAAGCAACGTGTATGGACAGTGCAAGAGTTGGCTGGATGGTGGCTTGAAGCCTCGTGCTGTGACACGTGATTTGGACTGGGGCATTCCTGTACCGGTGGAAGGTGCCGAAGGCAAGGTACTCTATGTGTGGTTCGACGCTCCCATTGGCTATATATCAAACACGAAGGAACTCTGTGAGAACGAACCTGAGAAATGGGGCACTTGGCAGAAATGGTGGCAAGATGAAGACACACGCCTCATCCACTTTATTGGAAAGGACAACATCGTTTTCCACTGCATCGTGTTCCCTTCCATGCTGAAAGCACATGGTGACTACATCCTTCCCGACAATGTGCCATCCAATGAGTTTCTCAACTTGGAAGGCAACAAGATTTCCACTTCAAAGAACTATGCCGTTTGGCTCAATGAATACTTGGAGGAACTTCCAAACCGCCAAGACGAACTTCGCTATGTGCTGACAGCCAATGCTCCCGAAACCAAGGACAACGACTTCACATGGGCAGACTTCCAGGCTCGTTGCAACAATGAACTCGTGGCTGTATATGGTAACTTCGTGAACCGTGCCCTACAACTCACTCAGAAATATTATGATGGCGTAGTGCCTGCATGTGGCGAACTGACAGAAGGCGACAAAGCAACACTGGCAGAGTTTGCCACTGTGAAGGGCAGGGTTGAATCGCTCATTGAGGGTTTCAAATTCCGTGAGGCTCAGAAAGAAGCCATGAACTTGGCTCGTATTGGCAATAAATACATTGCCGACGAAGAGCCTTGGAAGGTCGTCAAGACCGACCCCGAGCGTGTGAAGACCATCATCAACATCTCATTGCAACTGACTGCCAACCTGGCAATTGCCTTTGAGCCTTTCCTTCCATTCTCTTCTGCCAAACTCCGTGAAATGATTGGCATGGACGAATTGAACTGGGAAGAACTTGGCAACACGAACCTACTCCCTACGGGCAAGCAGTTGAACAGCCCAAACCTCCTCTTCTCTAAGATAGAGGATGACACCATCAAGTTCCAGATGGACAAGCTTGAAGCCACAATGAAGGCTAATGCAGAATCTAACGCAGAGGTGGCTCCCGTGAAAGAGACCGTTTCATTTGACGACTTCACCAAACTGGACATCCGTGTGGCTACCGTGCTGAATTGCGAGCGCGTGCCTAAGATGAAGAAACTCCTCAAGTTCCACCTGGACGATGGCACACCAAAGGGACGAATCATCGTGAGTGGTATTGCCCAGTGGTATGAACCAGAGCAACTGGTGGGCAAGCAAGTTCTCTTCATTGCCAACTTAGCACCTCGTGAGTTCAAGAACGGACTCGTGAGCGAAGGCATGATTCTCTCCGCTGAAAACTGGGATGGCAACATCAGTGTAACCACCGTTGAGAAACCAGTCAAGGGAGGAAGTCAAGTGGGATAGAAACTCTATGTCATTAAGATTCAAGATTAACGAAAAATATGTGGCAATGTCGGAGGTGAGCGACTTCATTGCTCACCTCTCGGCATTGTTTGATTCTCAGGGCAAGGAAATCTTCACCAACAAACGCAACGTGCTAAAGGAATTTGTGGTGAAAAAAGGCGACTCTGTGCTGGAGCGTGTAGTGGTCAAGCGATACAAAGCACGCAATATCTTCCAGACATTGGCATACAGCACCGTTTTCTCTTCAAAAGCCAAACGTGCATTTGAGAACGGCATGATGCTCCTGCAATGCGGTCTCTCCACCCCCGAACCAATTGCCTATGCGGAAGAGAGAGAGGGAGGAGTACTGAAATACGGCTATTACCTGACCACTTTTACCGATGCAGTATCTGTGAGGACTGAGTTGGAAGAGAAGTTCAATCATGAGATGGCAAAATCCTTTGCACAGTTCATAGCCAAACTACACGACCACGGACTGGTGCATCACGACCTCAACTTTGGCAACGTGCTCTATCAGCCCAAAGCCGACGGAAGTTATGAAATCTCCGTGATTGACATTAACCGAATGACCCACAAGACCTCAAAGCAACTCACGCTAACAGATGCGAAGGATGACTTTGTGAGGTGGACAGACAGACTGGACCTAATTAAATATGTGAGCGAAGAGTATGCAAAGGCAAGAGGACTGGATGTGGAGAAGACCATACAAGAGGTGATGAGACTGAAAGCCATACATAACCGCAACTGGCATCGCAGAAAAGGTTTTACCAATAAATTTAAGAAAAGATGAATTGTTATATCAGCATGGATTCGCCCAACACAGCCAAGAGGCACGTGGATAAGATGATGAAGGGCATGGGATTTAGAGACCTCGCCGTAGTGGAAGGAAAAGGAAAGGCTGCCACCTTCTTTCGCAAACTGTTCAGCATGGTTCATCTATGGCTGAAACTAAAGCAAGGAGATGTGCTGGTCATTCAGTATCCATTCAAGAAGTTCTTTGTGACACAATGTAAGATTGCCCACATGAAGGGGGCTAAGACTGTGACACTCATTCATGACCTGGGCACTTTCCGACGTCGGAAATTGACTGCTGAACAAGAAATCAAACGCCTCTCCCACACAGATGTAATAATTGTACACAACGAGAGCATGAATCAGTGGCTTGTGGAACATGGGTGCAAGCGTCCCCTCGTAAACCTTGACATATTTGACTATCTCTCAAAGGAAGAACCCTCTTCCGAACCGCACCACCTGAGCGAGAAGCCCACTATTGTGTTTGCCGGAGGCATCAGCAGAAGAAAAACCTCATTCATCTATGAACTGGATTCTGCTTTGGATGGTTGCCACTTTGACCTCTATGGCTCGGGGCTGGAAAAGGATGCTGAAAAGGAATGGAAGAACATTGACTATCATGGTTCTATAGACTCCGACGAGTTTATCAGGACTGCATCAGCAGACTGGGGACTTGTGTGGGATGGCGACACCACCAATGGCTGTTCTGGCATTTGGGGTAGTTACCTCCGCATCAACAACCCCCACAAGGCATCATTCTACCTGAGAGCGGGACTGCCTGTGATTGTGTGGAAGGAATCAGCCATGTCACCTTTCATCACCAGCAATCATTTGGGCATTGCCGTCAATTCCCTCAGCGAACTGCCAGAGAAACTCAAAGCCATCTCGCAGGCTGAGTATGACGAATACAAACAAGCGGCTATGGCAATCAAGGAGAAACTCAATGAGGGTTATCATTTCAAGAAAGCCTTTGAGAAGGCTGTTGCCCTCATGAGATAAGTCTTGAATACTTAGGGAGGTCAAGTTAAATCCTTATGGGAAAGGCAAAAAAGCAAGCATTTCCTCTTTCACAGAACACACTAAATGATTGAAGCGTTCTTCATGCTCCAACGAACAATGCTTCAAGTGCCAATGAATAATGGTTCAAGAGCCAACGAACAATGGTTCGATGACCCATGAACCATGCGTGCGTTTTCCCCTAACAAGCATTGATTCTTTAAATATAGATAAATCGTTGTATATAAAGACTTTATAACAACTTCCAGAAGCCAGGTCAACATCATTCATGTGATTGGATGAGTCGTGCAACGACAAAATCTGTCTGCATCGGCTCACCCTTTTTCACCACAAATAAAATTCGGGGCAATAGACCGTGAATTATTATTCGTTCAGCCTATCACATACTTCACCTTCTTGTAGCCATCCCACTGGCAACGCAGTTGCTTCATCCATGCTTTCCAACGACGCTTCAGTTTTGTTGGTCCGCTAACCTGTCGAGTGGCGTAAATAAGAGGAAGAGCCTTGAGTTCAGCCTCACGTGATTGGATGTCTTTCAGTATCTGCTGAACATCTGCACTGATTTGCTGCACCTCTGGACGAGTCTTCCACTCCTCCATCAGATACTTGCCATATTGTTCCAGAATGCCACAGCGATCCAGCATCCAACGCTGTTGGGCAAAAGCGAAATGAGAGATGAGGCAATCGGCATTCACCATGTTCATCTTGCCGAGTTGCGTTGGTTTCAGACAGGAAAAGAACTCCTCGTCATCCCCCTGCACATTGCCATCAAACGCCTTCAGGTCTTTGCCAAACCAAAGAATGGAGTTGATGGAGAAACGGTTCATTGCCCATGTGAAAGTGCCACAATAGAGCTCTGGGTATCGGCCTGTGGTGAGATATTTGTCGAGAAACCACTGGTGCAACTGAACGGCAAAGCTGCCACGCTTCCACATGATGCGATGATTGCACTGAGCATTCATATACTTGTTGAGTTTCACCTTGTCCTTGACCTGAAGGATGTAGGTGCTCATGGCATTGTTGATGACCAAAGGAGACACGATGAAGCACTCCGGATGGTCTATGCGGAAGTCTATCATCTTTTGGAAATAGTCTGGCTCCAGCCACACCACATCATCATCCATCTTAATGTAGATGGTGTCTTCATCCATGCAGAACTTATAGAAAGCATTGATGGTGGCAATACCATCCACTCGCCTGTCAGGTTGCCAAACAAGGTTAATCTTATCATACTTGGAGGCAAGTTGCTTGAAGAATTCTATATCACAATTATCCACCGTATTCACCCACACATCATAACGGTCGATGAGGCTGGAGGAAAGAACTTGCGGAAAGAGATACTGCATGTAACGACGTCGCCCAGCGGCTGTGTTACATACGATTTTATATCCTCTATACATGTTGTTGTCGTTTTTATTTGCAAAGGTAATGATTTTAACTCATTTTTTCACTACCTTTGCATAAAAATGAAAGACTCATGAACCTAGAGACTGAAAACCAATGCGGGTACACCGTTCCAAAAGAGATGAAAAAGGTGTGGGCATTGCAACTGGAACTGGCGCGCGTGCTATTGGAGGTGTGTGACCGAAACGGGCTGAAGATCTGGATGGAATGTGGCACACTGCTGGGTGCTGTGCGCCATCAGGGATTTATTCCTTGGGATGACGACATTGATTTCGTGATGCTGAGAAAAGATTATGACAAGTTGGTTCAGATTGCCGACAAGGAGTTTCAGCATCCCTATTTCTTCCAGACCACTTATTCTGACAAGAAGAACTATTGTGGGCACGGCATCTTGAGACATACGGAATCAACGGCTCTGTGCAGTTACGAACTGGACAGGGAATACTGTAGAGGTATCGACATTGATGTGTTTGTGCTGGATGGCTTCTTGGAGAACCCAGTGAGTCGCTTTTTCCACCGAACAGCTACAATGATTGTGAAGAAATCCATCAGAGGTTATTTGGCAAACTTCAATGAACCGATGAGTTTTGGAAAGAAGGTGGTTGCCGTGCTCTCTAAAGGTCTCTACCATTGGATAGACTACCGAAAGGGCTTTGCACTCTATGAGAAACTCTTCAGAATGGTGGATGCGGACAGAACCACGCGTGTGTCTGTGCTTTCCTACAAATACAGCACACATCATTTCATCCGTCCAAGAAATGCTTATAACAAGCAGGACTGGATACCTTTTGAAGACATGCTCTTCCCTGCTCCAACAGACACCCATGCGGCTCTGGTTTGTTATTTTGGCGAAGATTATATGACCCCAAAGCATCTGCCAACAGCTCATGGCCAGCGTTATTTAGACACCGAACGTCCATATCAGGAGGTGGTTCAGGAACTGAAGGAGCATCCAGAACGTTTTGAGGAAAGAGTGAAATTGCTCTACACAGAATAAACTCCATTGCCCATGAAGCGTCGAATCACCATCTCAACACTCATCATATTGCTGATTGCACTCATCATCTGGTGCATCAGCCGATGGGATGTGTGGTTTGACAACCCCGAAGAAGCCCCCTATGAGGTGTCTGCCGTGCCTACCAGAGTGTTGCTGACCTTTGGGGACGAGGATGGAATGACGAGCAGAAACATCAGCTGGATGTGTGGCTCTGTCGTGAAGCCTTCTTATGTAGAAATCAAACTTTTGACAGATTCGGTGCAAGCCACCCAAAGAATAGAAGCCACAGGAGAGGTCTTCGTCTCTCGAAGTGGACAAGCAGCCTACTATGTGGCTAAACTGAGACATTTGGAAGAAGGAGGAACATATCAATACAGGGTCTGCACAGAAGGAAGAACCTCAGACTGGCATGCGTTTCGTCTTGCCAAGGCTGATGAGCAGGAGACCCAATTCCTCTTTATGGGAGACATTCAAGATTCTATTGGAGGGATTGCCAATGAACTGTTGAAGAGAGCCATCTTCAGGAATCCTCGCACGGAATTCCTCGTCAGCGGAGGAGACCTGACAGAAAGACCTACTGATGCCTATTGGGCAGAGACCTTCGAGACATTGGACTCTGTGGGACAAGCTATGCCTATATTGACCATTACAGGCAATCATGATTACCTGAAGGGAATCGTTGGAAAACTGGAACGTCGCTTCTCGCTCATTCACTCCTACTTCCTTGACTCTATGGAGGGGGAGAATCAGGTGTTTACGGTAAACTACAAGAATGTGCAACTCTTCTGCTTGGACAGCAACAGGGAGTTCTTTTATCTGAGCACCCAAAGAGAATGGTTGGAGAAGAGACTGAAAGCCAGCACCGCCAAATGGAAAATTGTGGTGCTTCACCACCCTCTATACTCGATTCGTGGCAACATGAACAATCTGATCCAGAGGTGGATGTTTGACGACCTCATCAGGGAATACGGGGTGGATCTCGTACTGCAAGGACATGAGCATGCTTACGCCCGCATGACCTGGCATGATGAGGATGGAACAGCCACCACACCTATCTATACAGTGAGCCATTGCTCGCCCAAAAACTACCGAATTGAGTTTGATGAGCGATTTGACAAGTTTGGCTCAGGCAGTCGTTATTATCAGACAGTCAAGACACATGGCGACACGCTCTTCCTGACCACAACTGATGCCATTCATGAAGAGAAGTATGACTCACTACTGATTATCAAGCATGGTCATCTATCAAGCCTCAGGGATGCAGGTAGAGACATTCCTGAGAAAATAAGGTTCACACCTCATCTCAACAACAAGAAAGACAAAGCCTTTGCGGAACGAATCAAGGAATACAAACAACGAAAGCATATTGACAACTAATCATTACCAAAACAGATGAAACAGATGAAACACTTGCAACTACAGAAGTCATTTATTTCCAATCCCATTGCGTTGATATGGAATCTCGCATGGGTATATATCCTCTATGGATTGTGCAGATTAGCCTATCTCTTTGAAAACTGGAGCGTCATCGCTGAAGGTTTTGATACGCTCAACTTCTGGGAGGCATTCAAGGGATGCTGGATGTTTGACACCTCAGCCATCCTCTACACCAATGCACTTTATGCCATCTTGATGCTTATCCCGCTGCATTGGAAGGAGAGCTACTGGTGGCAGAACATGGCAAAGTGGCTCTACGTACTGGTCAATTCCTTCTGCATCATTGCTAATTTGGCCGATGCTGTTTATTTCCAATACACTGGCAGACGTACCAACTGGTCGGTGTTTCAAGAGTTCAGCAATGAAGGAAACATTGGAGATGTGATAAGTACAGAACTCATGAATCACTGGTATTTGGTGCTGGTGGGTGTTGTATTGATTGTCTTGACGATTCTTGTCTATGCCAAGCCAAGAGGAGAATTCCGCCTGCGCATGTTGAAAGATTTCTTCATTTATTATATCATCCATATCATCTGCTTTGGTCTCTACATTCCCATCACCATTGCAGGCATGAGGGGCGGAGCGACCACCGCTGTTCGCCCTATCACCTTGAGCAATGCAAACCAATATGTGAATCGTTCGGCAGAAGTCGCCTTGATTCTCAACACACCTTTCTCCATGATTCGTTCTATCAACAAGGATGTGTTTGTAGATCCCAAATACTATTCACGTCAAGAACTCGACAAGATTTATCAACCTATCCAGATGCCTGCAGACAGTGTGATGATGAATAAGAAAAATGTGGTGGTACTCATCATGGAAAGCTATGGAAGAGAGTATATGGGAGGATATAATGAGCAATTGGATGGTGGCAAATACAAGGGCTACACGCCTTTCACCGACTCTCTCATCAAACGCTCACTCACGTTTGACTACACTTTTGCCAACGGACGAAAGAGCATTGACGGCATGCCGTCCATTCTCTCCAGTATTCCTCGTTTCATCGAGCCTTTCTTCCTCACTCCTGCAGCCCTTAACAAAGTAAGCGGCTTGGCTGGAGAATTGGGCAAGGTAGGCTATGAATCTGCTTTCTTTCATGGTGCAGAAAATGGTTCTATGGGATTTGAGGCTTTTGCCAAAGCCACTGGATATAAGAAATATATAGGAAGAACTGAATATAAAAAGGACAAGCGATTTAATGGAGACAAGGACTTTGACGGCATGTGGGCCATCTGGGACGAGGAGTTTCTACAGTTCTACGCTTTGCAGATGAGTGAGATGAAAGAGCCTTTCATCACTTCTGTCTTCACTGCCAGTTCACACCATCCCTACGTTGTGCCAGAGCGTTACAGAGACATCTATAATGATGAGCCAGGAGACAAGAACACCATACACAAGTGTATCCGATATGTTGATAACGCTCTTCGACTCTTCTTCGAGACTGCTCAAAAACAGCCTTGGTACAACAACACCATCTTTATCTTGACAGCAGACCATACCAACACGTCTTCCCGAGCAGAATACCAAACAGATCTGGGCGTGTTTGGCGTTCCAATCATTATCTTTGACCCTTCAGGCGATATTCAACCAGGTCGTCGTCATTGCATTGCCCAGCAGATTGACATGATGCCTACCATGCTCAATTACTTAGGCTATCCTAACCCTTATGTGGCATTTGGCTGTGACCTGTTCAACACACCTGACAGTCTCACGTGGGCGGTAAACAACACTGAGGGCATCTATCAATATGTGAAGGGTGACTATGTGTTACAGTTTACAGACAACGGTCATGCCAAAGCTGTCTATAACTATAAGAAGGACTGGTTCTTAAAGAAGAATCTTCTTGGAAAGACTGGTAAGACAGAAAAGCAAATGGAGAGAGAACTCAAAGCAATCATTCAGAGTTATATGGAGCGAATGGTAGAAGACAGACTGACTTTCGACAAAAAGAAGTAAAGGATGAAACAACGCAATCACGCTTTTGATCTCTTGTGTGGACTTTGTATTCTGCGCATGATCATGCTTCATGTGGTGAGTTCATGTGGTTATCGCAATGAGTTTTGGTTTGCTAAACTCATGGCGTGGACCTTCTTCTTCATGTCTTTTTTCTTCTTCAAGGCAGGTTACTTCAATAAAGGAACATCTGGAGAAACCATTCCTTATCTCATCGACAGGGTGAAGCGGCTATTGATACCCTATATCTCTTGGGGAGTGATTGGTAGCATCATCTACTTTGCCTACCTGTTCCTTTTCCCCGAGAATTTTCAACGCTACTATAAGATGTTGCGCTGGAGTCACCTATGGGAAGACAGCCATGTGTGGGGAAACCCTCCTGTATGGTTTCTCTTCTCCTTCTTCATGTCATATATACTGGTGCATTTCATACAAAAGGTGAAACACCTAAGATGGATTGCCGTTTCATTCCCCTTCATCAGCTATTTCCTGTGGAAATATCACAATCCCTTGTGGATGAGCATAGACAATGTGTTTATGGGTGTTTTCTTTTTCTTGCTGGGAAGAGGGTGGAGATGGCTGCAAGGTCGCGTGGAGAAGAAATGGCTCATTGTGCTCAGCATACTGCTCATTGCTGAATTTGTGGTAGGCAACAGACTCTGGCATGGAGAATATGATATGAGCCTCAACAAGTTTGTACAGAACCCGTGGGGAGCAGGCATCAACACCATTTGCGCTCTGGTAGGTATCTCTGGACTTCTTCTGGCTCTGCCCCTCCGAAGAATACCTGTGGTGGGGTATATTGGGGAACACTCCATGATTTATTTCACTGCACACTATCCACTCCTCTATATCTTCACCTTTACCCATCTCGTGTTTCGCAACACAGTGGCTTATCATTGGGAAGATGTGATTCTGATGATGTTATTTATCCTCATCACCTGCACATGGATAACGCCATATCTTGAAAAAGTGCCTTGGCTATCTGGGCGATATAAGAAAAAAATCGTAACTTCGCAATCATGAGAGAACGCAATCACACCTTTGACTTCCTGTGTGGCATCTGCATCATCCGTATGATCATGCTCCACATCATCACTTTCTGTGGTCACAAGAATGACGACTGGTGGAGTGAAGTAATGGCATGGTCTTTCTTCTTCATGTGCTTTTTCTTCTTCAAGGCAGGCTACTTCAACAAGACGGTGGCAGGAAACACCAAGGCTTTTATTGCCGACAAAGCAAAAAGACTGCTCATCCCTTATGTAATATGGGGACTCATAGGCTTTGCCGTCTATGCGTTCTTCCTTCCTTTTGAAATCAAACGGTATCATCACCCTATTGAACCAATGTATTGGAGTCATCTGTGGAGCACCAGTGCTGTATGGGGCAATGAGCCCATGTGGTTTCTATTTTCCTTCTTCTCCTGCTATGTGGTTGTACACCTCATCAAGAAGATACATATTGTCAAACCGATCTCGGTATTCCAGACCTTGATAGTTCTTGCTTGCCCTTTCCTCAGTTATTGGATGTGGACACTGGACAATCCTCTGCCCATGAGTCTCAGCAACGTATTTATGGGTGTGTTCTTCTTCAATCTCGGACGTGTGTGGAGATGGATTATAGATAGGGTGGGAAGACAGGTTGCCCTCAGCATCTCAATCTTCCTGATTGCATTGTTCATTGTGCTCAACATCATTTGGCATGGCGAGTACATCATGCACGCCAATAAATTTGTTGGCAACGAGTGGGCAGCCTTCACCAATACGGTCATTATCCTCTTGGGACTTTCCGGCTTTCTCATCAAACTGCCACTCAAGCGAGTGCCTGTCATCAACTATATAGGTCAGCACTCCATGGTCTTCTTTGTGGCACACTACCCCATCCTGCAATTCTACCGCTTCACTCATATCGTCTTTGGTCGTAGCATCTACGGTCGCATTGACGACATCATCATCCTAACGTTCTTTGTCTTCCCTCTCTGCGTAT
Source organism: Bacteroidales bacterium (assembly GCA_012729225.1). Taxonomy (GTDB): domain Bacteria; phylum Bacteroidota; class Bacteroidia; order Bacteroidales; family Bacteroidaceae; genus Minthosoma. The sequence goes on from JAAYDO010000209.1 coordinate 77,771, forward strand.
GGCTTGTTCCGTATGTGGAGAAAGTGCCTTGGCTCTCTGGCAGGTGGAAGAAAGAGAAAACAAAGAGCGAACAGCAATAGAGGACTGAAGAGAGCCACAAGGAATCCAGTTTATCGTCACATGAAAACTTAGACTATCCACTAAACAAGAACAACTTTATCAAGCATATGCACTTCGCCTACCTCATATCAGCCCACACTGATGCTCCTCAACTCAAGAGACTCATCGAGGCTTTGCACCCCGATGCAGAGTTTTTTGTGCACATAGATCTCAAGAGCCGATTGGAAGACTTCACAAGCCTGATTCATCAAGACAATGTGCATTTTGTGGAAAAGAGAACAGATGTGGTATGGGGAAGCATCCGTCAGGTTGAATATCAGATGACACTCATTCAGTCCGCTCTCACTTTTCCTGTAAAGTTCGACCGCATCTTTTTCCTTTCCGGGTTAGACTATCCGCTATGGAACTGCAATCAGATCACTTCCTGGATGCAGAAGCATCCAAATGAAGAGTTTATCTCTGGCTATCAGATGGACACAGAGCTATTGCCCAAAGATCAAGTGGAACTCTATGAAGTTGCACGCCCTTTCGTTCACCTCTGCTTCCTTTCTCAAAAATGGAACCAGCGACTAAGCATTCTTGCAAGAAAGACCAAAAGGCTTTTAGGCTTACGCAAGAAACGCCATTTCACAGTGAATGGCGAGACTTGGCATCTCTACAAAGGTGCAGACTGGTGGTGCGTGTCAAGAAATCTGCTTCTCTCTATATATAATGTATATACCACTCAACCCGAGGTGCATGAATACTTCAAAGATTCCTTCGCACCCTCTGAGACCTTGCCTCAAACCATCGCCTTCAACTCTAAAGAATGGAGTTCTCACTGCATTCTCCACAAAGGGAAGTACCCCGGACTTACCACTCTCACTCCACTCCATCGCATCATCTACGACCCTATCATCAAGGTGATGGACGAATCGGACTACGACATGCTCATGGAGAGTGGCAAGATGTTTGCCCGCAAGTTCCTCAGTGGGAAGAGCGAGGCTTTAATAAAAAAAATAATAGAGAACCATCATGGAAACAACTAATACCAAAAGATTGGAATGGTTAGATGCCATGCGAGGATTCACAATGATACTCGTAGTGGCATATCATGTAGCACAGTCTGGCTTTGCCGAGTCAGAGAAAATCTCGGCCTCCTTGCCTTTCTTAGTCCTGTTCCGCATGCCCCTGTTCTTCTTTGTCAGTGGTTTCTTGGCATATAAACCCACATGGATCTGGACTCCTCAAAGCTTTGCATCCCTCACTTGGAAGAAGATCAAGGTGCAGATACTCCCCACTCTTGTCTTCCTCTGCATCTTCATTGTCTTGAGGGTGAAAGATCCATTTGCCGAAGGTTTCATGAATGCCATGCGCACACCCACCAAGGATGGCTATTGGTTCACATGGGTACTCCTGCAGATGTTCCTCATCTACTACGTGGTGGCCGCATTCTTTCAGTCTTTGGGAAAGAAAGCCGAGCACATCGCCATCTGTGCCTTGTGGGTCATCAGCCTTGCAGCCTATGTGACACTCTATCTGCCCAAGACCCTCGGCAACTGGTGGAAGACCGACTGGATGATGTATAGTTCTTTCTATGAAACACTGAAGTTCATGCACTTCTTCCTCATGGGAAATCTTGTCCACCGTCATTGGAATGCCGTGCAACGCCTCTTTGATGCCAAAGGATTTTTTGTCATCACGGTCACTCTCGCTTTCCTGTGCTGTGCCGACATCTTCAAGTGGCATTTCATCAAATCTGAATGGACCAATCTGCCAAAGACAATGGCAATGTACACACTCATGTTCGTGGTCATCATGTCTTTCCGTCATTACCAGTCTTACTTCACCCGTCAGAACAGACTGGGCAAAGGACTGCAATACATTGGCACACGCACCCTTGATGTCTATCTCCTCCACTTCATCCTTCTGCCCTATCTGCCTGAAGTGGGAAAGTGGCTCAATGACCACCACCCCAACTTCGTTCTTGACATAGTGCTCTCAGTCGGCACGGGGCTTATCATCATCGCCTTCTGCCTGCTCATCTCCAATGTTCTGCGCATCAGCCCTTTTCTTAAGGAATACCTTTTTGGAAGGAAAGAGAAGAAATCTCAAGAAACAGGAGAAAGCCAATCTCAGCAGTGCCACCTCTAATGAACCAAGGAAACACAGACTATTCACATTTCACTCATTCACACATCATGCAACCAGCCAACATCGACGTAGCAGTACTCATCCTGTTTTTCAACCGACCTGATTTCTTGCAGAAGGTCTTTGACGAAGTGCGCAAAGCACGTCCCCACAAACTGTTCCTCTACCAAGACGGTCCAAGAGGAGAGCACGACATGGAGAAAATCTTGCAATGCAGAGAAGTCGTGTCAAACATAGATTGGGAATGCGAAGTGCATCAACTCTATCAAGAAAAGAATTACGGATGTGACCCCTCTGAATACTTGTCGCAGAAATGGGCTTTTTCCATTGTGGACAAATGCATTGTGCTTGAAGACGACGATGTGCCCTCACAGTCCTTCTTCCCCTTCTGCAAGGAGATGCTTGACCGCTATGAAGATGACGACCGCATTGGCATGATTGCAGGATTCAACAGTGATGAAATCACCCCTGACGTGCCTGACGACTACTTCTTCACCACAGTGTTCAGCATCTGGGGATGGGCCAGTTGGCGTCGCGTGATAGATAGTTGGGACGGTAAATACACTTTCCTCGACGATGACTACACCATGAGCCAGATTCGCAACCTGTGGAAAGTGAGGGGCTATCGCCCAAGCCTCATCGACATGTGTTATCATCATCGTGACTCGGGCAAGGAATACTACGAGACCATCTTCTGCATGAGCCTCGCCCTCAACCATCAACTGGCCATCATGCCTACTCGCAACCTTGTGAACAACCTTGGTGTGACAGCCGACAGCACTCACTTCAGCACCAACCTCAACACCATTCCAAAGCGACTGCGCAAGATGTTTACCATGAAGCGATTCGACCTCGAGTTTCCACTTCGGCATCCTGCCCATGTCATTGAGAATGTAGCATTTAAGGAACACGTCTATCGCACCAACGCATGGGGACATCCCTGGATCAAGATAGGACGCTCCATCGAAGAACTCTTCAACAACCTACGCTACGGCAACTTCTCTCAGATATGGAAAGCCATCCGCAACCGCATCAACATCTGGACAGGAAAGAACAAATACAAATAAAGCAACTGTAGAATAAAAGGCGAAGCCCACCTGTGAATAAGCCAATACGGCACTGGACAGAGCATGATGCCTCTCGCCAAGTGTCTGATTTCTCACTCATGGACATATACACATGGTGAGAAATACACAATATTCATATTTCACAGAATTCACAAAATGGGCATTGCTGGCACGAGATGCCCACACATCTGCATCTGTCTCAGCTTTCATTTCGCCCCACATCCCTTCATGCCACCCAAGAAAAAAGGTGGTGGAATTATCTGAGACTCGTATCGAATTGAGTAAAGTATTCTGCTTGCTCCAATGAACAATGGTGCGATGGCAAACGAACAATGCTTCAAGTACCAATGAACAATGGTGCGATGACCAATGAACCATGCGTGCATATTTTCACCGATAAATATGCACTATGACGAGCAAGAGCAGGCATAGTGAATAGGGGTAGAGAGGATGTGGGACTGAGGGTGCATAAGAGAAAACCTTCAATCGTAAGGGACGAACTCACATTGTATAAATGAAAGTTCTCTCAACGGTTATCTTTTCACATCCCGAGGGGATAAAACTTTTCCTCGGGATGTGAAATTTAGCACTCACAAGTTTTTTTCGTGAGCGATGAAACCGTAGTGATTCAATCTAAAATATCAAAGGCTTAAAATGCTTTTTACTTCACCAGAATCTTTCTTCCATTCTTGATGTACACACCACGTGTGGGATTCTCCACAGGAGTGCCCTGTAGAGTGTAGAAGAAAGAAGAGTCGCTTCGAGGAGAAGCCTCCACATGTTCCACCGCTGAAGGAACAGCATTAAACTGCCACCAGTCCCAATTGAAAAGAGTATTGCTGTCCACACCTGAAAAACTGAAGTACACATCATGCACACCTGAAGGGGTCTGGGTCAAGTCGAAGGTGCGCTCCTCCCAAATATCATCACCACCTGTCTTCTCTATCTTGAACTTACCCAAGATGCGACCTCTAGCATTGTCTTGACGCACAATCAAAGAGCCATTCCCTCCGGTTGATGCCACTCTCACAGTAAAAGACCTTGCACCTTCTGTGCCAAAATCCACATTAGCCACGCGCATAGAGTCATTGGCATGTATATCAGTTACATATACGCCCTTGCTCTCATCACCTACCACGCTAATGCCGTAGGCTGCATTCAGTGTCTCAGCCTGCTGACGAACATAAGGATCCATCGCGCGTAGAGCCTTCACTCCCTTACGAGTGGCCGTAACGGGCTTGATTGTGCCATCAGCATTGAAGTACATTTCCTCCACTGCCATGCTGCGATTGAAGCCACCGCCACCTTTCGCCCATCCTGTATGATAGAAGAAATAGTCCTTGCCTTGATAATGCACCATGCCGCTATGGTTGGTGAAAGAACCCGTATTATTATCCTGAGACATCACCTTTCCCTTGTATTCCCAAGGACCAGTAGGGCTCTTGCTCATGCTGTAGGAGATATGTTCGGGCACACCACCCGCTGAATACATGAGGTAGTAGTTGTCTCCTCTTTTGAAGAGCCAAGGTCCTTCCTCATAACAGTCCACTCCATCTATCACTTCTTTGTCGCCCTCCTTCACCTTCACTCCACCGAAGGCCTCCTTGGTGAGCGGCACTTCCACCACACCATTCTTGCCTATCCTTGTGTCCACACCCATCATCACACTGGTCAATCTGGCATAGCGCAACTTGTTGTTACCCCAATAGAGATAAGCCTTTCCATCATCATCAATGAAGACAGTAGGGTCAATATCACCACCCTCACCTGTGTCGAAGAGCGGCTTCTTGATAGGATCTTTGAATGGTCCAGACGGTTTCTTGCTGTAGCCCACGCCAATATAGTGACGCCAATCTCCTGGCTTGGAGAGACACATGTACCAATAGTAGTACTGTCCTTTCTTTATGCACTGGCTTGCCCAACAAGTGCCATCCTTTCCCCACGAGAAAGCCTCGCGAGGCATGGCAATGCCGTGGTCTGTCCAGTTTACCATATCTACTGTAGAATACACCCTCCAGCGATTCATGTAGTAGAAGTCATGTACACCTGGCACATTCATGTCCTCATCACAATACACATACAGGCTGTCCTCTCCCTCAAATGCCACGGGGGCAGGGTCGGCAGTGTAACAATGCGACACAATTGGGTTCTGAGCCCTCATTCCTCCTGCCATCAAGCAGAGTGAAAGGTAAAAAAATATCTTCTTCATTCAGTCTAAATGTTCTTTTGATTATCAAATATTATTTGTTCAACACCTTGCGATTCACCATGCGCCCATCTTTCTTCACACTCTCAATATACACACCTCTTTCTTTACCCTGCACAGCCTTGCCACTCATGTCATAAACAGCACCTGTGACGGCAGTAGCCTCAGTGGCAGATACTTGGTGAATGCCTACACCCACCTGACTCACCCTGTAGTCACCACCAGCCACTGTCTCAAGGTCATATTCATACACTTTCTTCACAGTCAGTTGAGGAGTTGATGCGAGAGAGGCTGAAATTAGAGGTTTCTTCACATCGGCAGGCGCATAGAGAGGATTAGGACAAGCACCTGTAGCCTCCTTCAGACCTTCTCCCTCCAGTGGCACGTAAGAGCGCAAGCGCAACACACCACCAATATATGAGTGGATAGTGGCATTCTGCAATGCACCCTCTGCCCAGTCCATGCTCACCTCAAAGTTGCCCCTTGCCTTCAAGCCACTCACTGCCCCGCTCTTCCATTTGGTTGGGAGAGAAGGAAGAAGATGCACCGCCCCATCATGGCTCTGCAAGAGCATCTCGGCAATACCGGCAGTCGCACCAAAGTTTCCGTCAATCTGGAATGGAGGGTGAGCATCAAAGAGATTAGGGAAAGTCCTTCCGTTAGGATATTTCTGTGTGTCAGCATCCGATTCAGACGGAAGCAGACGCAACATATTGCTCAAAATCTTCAAGGCATGATCACCATCCAACATACGAGCCCAGAAGCATATCTTCCATCCCAAACTCCAGCCTGTAGCCTCATCTCCCCTCTCTCTCAACGTCTCTTTAGCAGCAGCAAAGAGTTCATTGTGAGAATAAGGACTGATTTGGTTGGAAGGAAACAAGCCATAGAGATGGGAAATGTGGCGATGCTGATTGTTGGGGTCATCAGCATCCTGCAACCATTCCTGCAACTGTCCATAGCGTCCTATCTGCATAGGTGGCAACTTCTGGATAGCCTCTTGCAGTTCAATATACGAACCATCCTCACCCATTATTTCAGCTACATTCAAGGCATTGGAGAGCACATCAAAAGCAATCTGATTATCCATTGTACAACCTGCCGTTATTGGTGTGGATTTGCCCACAGGTCCTTGCTCAGGACTCACCGAAGGCACTGTCACCAGCCACTTGTAAGTCGGGTGTTCCTTCATATAATCAAGATAAAAGTCTGCCGCACCTCTCAATACAGGATACCACTGTTTCAAGAACTCCTTGTCGCCAGTGTAGAGATAATGCTGCCAAATATGAGTGGAAAGCCATCCACCACCATTAGGGTACATACCCCAGAAAGCACCATCCACAGGACCAGCAATACGCCAAAGGTCTGTATTGTGGTGAGCCATCCACCCATCACAACCATACATTTGTCGGGCGGTTTTCGCTCCTGTCACGCTCAAATCCTTAATCATAGAGAAGAGTGGCTCAGCTGTTTCTGTCAGGTTGCAGACCTCCGATGGCCAGTAGTTCATCTCAGCATTGATGTTGATGGTATATTTAGAGTCCCAAGGCGCATCACGCTTGTCGTTCCACACCCCCTGCAAGTTGGCAGGCTGTCCACCTGGCTGAGACGAAGAGATGAGCAAGTATCTACCATAATTAAAGAGGAGAGATACCATGCCATAGTCCTGACTACCAGCAAAGGCATCCAGTCGGCGGTCGGTGGGCAACTGACTGTTTGAAGTGGAAGGCAACTCTAATTTCACACGATTATATTGTTGCTGATAAGCCTCCACATGTCGCTTCAGCAAGGTGTCGTAGTCATAGTTTGCTGCATTCTCCAGACACTGCTGGTTTTTTGCCATAGCATCACCACTCACATCCTCATAATTTACGAAATTGGTGGCAGCAGAAATCGTGACGGTCACCTCATTTGTGGCCTGAGTCACCACCATGCCATTAGTAGCACTCGCCACTACCTTGGCATCACATTCCACCTTATACACACACTGAGCCTTCAACTGTCCCTTCACGCCCTCGTGGTCCACACCCTGAATGGTGGCAATCATACCATCCAACCCCTTCTGGTAGGTTGTTGTGAACGTGCAAGAATGCTGAACGGTGAATCGGGCTGGCTTTTCCGAAGTCAGTTTCATCACAATCACACCATCAGGAATGGAGGCAAACGTGGTGCGGGTCACCCGATAGTCACCATCCGTTCCTTTCACCGTAAAAGTAACCTTCGAGGTCGCAGTCTCCAAGTCCAGTTCACGGTGATAATCCTTCACATTATCAGCCGACAGCCCCATCTGCGTAATCTTCAAACTGCCCAGCGTGAGATACTTCATGCCATGTGGTCCTTTCACAAACTGATTGTTGATAATTCCCTCAGCCTGTGACTCCTTACCGTCAAAAATCAACTGACGCACCTGATCCAGATAGCCAAGCGAAGTATTGCTGTTGTTGTCGTGAGGACCACCCGACCAAAACGTCTCCTCATTCAACTGCAGTTCCTCCGTCGTTGTACCACCATACACCATAGCACCCATGCGAGAGTTGCCCAAAGGCAAAGCCTCCAACCAGATGCTGGCAGGTTTGTCATACCAAAGTTTCTCGGTGTTGTCATCGTCAGCCGCCCACATCATCAGCGGCATCAAAGTCAAGATTGTCAGTAATAATTTCTTCATAATGGAAAAGTTTTGTATTCATTTCGTTAGTGTGCCACAAAGGTACGTAAAAACTCCCACAAATCCTTTCACTCATGAAACATCTTCTTTAGAAAACGAAACACCACACGTCCCAATCCTCCTTCTCATGCCAAAATCCGTGGCTCTTCTTTCATTTTTTCACAAGCACAGACTCCTTCCAACCACCAAGAGATGCTCGCACACCCTTCTCCAATTGAAGTGAAACTAAAACAAAGAATAATCCTTCACGGACAAATCTTCCCTCCCCATACTTCTACGAGCCTTCGAGACGCCTTCGAGACGCCTTCGAGACGAGTCTCAGATAATTCCACCACCTTTTTTCTCTTCATCCCGTCAGTGATGGAGTGTCATTTGCATGGAGATCCTGTCTCTTTCACTTCACTTTCTCTATAAAGTTCCTCAACTGATCTGCATCCACATCGCCCATCTGATACTCTCTCTCAGCATCGTCCTTGACCATCTTGAGCCAGAGGGCATGAGCCTCTTCTGCCTCACGCATCCAGTGGTCTCGGTCAATGAAGAGGTTGCCGCCACAGTTTTGCATGACAAAGTTGGCATACGCCTGTTCATAGTGCTGATAGTCTTGATGAATCTGCTGGAGAATGTCGTTGAGTTCTGCAACCGAATGAATAGCACCATTCTTAATATCACGCGCCACACTGTCAATCTCGCTCTTAGGTGCCAACATGCCCATCATGTCCACCCAGCGACCTCCGTTCGCCTCATCAGTCTCCGTTGTGTTGCTCTGGAAACAGCGGTAGAGGAAGAGCTTGACCACAAGGTCATAGTATTGAATGCCCTTGAGGAGAGAGGTGCGGCGAATCTTGCAACCATGATAGGTATATACCTCTGTGGATTCTGGCTGCTGGCGTTGCAGATCCTCAAGAAGTGCCTTTCCTTCCAAAACAGACTGAAGGATATAAGGGTTGGGAAAAGCGAAGTTGATGATGTCGTTGCGTGAAGAAAGCGGACGCACATCACGCTTAGGCCATTTGCTCACATCACGCCACGTTCCCACCGTTCGGATATTAATGCCGGGCACAATCCAGGTGTCACGTCCCTCTGCAATCACATAACTGAAGGGGAGTTTATGCACCTTGGGGTGGTTCTGCACCTTGCCCATCACCAAGGAGAAGCATCCCACATGGGCAGGCCAGAGGATATGGCTTCCACTGGCTGTCTTGCTTCCTCTGTCGAGGATGCCCCAATGAATTGGTCCCATCTTGTAGGCGTGGTTGCTCTGGTTAGTGCCTGAGCCTGCATTATAGAAAGAGAAAGCGCCACCTATGAGAAGGGTGCTCTTGTGATGGCTTGTGGCAAATGGTCCGCACAGGGCAGCACAAGCCTCGCCATTGTCCATATAACTATTGGCAAAGAACACGCTTGCCTCAGAGGAGAACCCTTTGCCTATATGCACCGACTCGCCAACAAAACTACAATAGACCTTAGCACCGTCTGTCACGCTGGCACCTGCCGCAACGACACTGTCCGAGATGATGACATCTGAACCTATCAACGTGGCGGCATCGTCGGAGGAAAGAATCGTTGAGTTGTTGAGTTTGCAACTTCCCTGCACCTCACAGCCTTCGCCAATGTGCACTCCTGTCATTTCCTTCACCCCAACAATGCGAGAGCCAGAGCCGATGTGAGGATTGGTCAGCGTTCCACATTTCTCTGAAGAGACAGACACACGACCCAGTTGTCGAGCACTCTCGAAGTTCACCATCAGCCAAGCAAGCTGAGCGGTCAGCCCCTCAAAGAGAACGATGTTGCCCTCACCTCCCTCGTTGAGCACAGATATTTCCGTGCCACAGCCGAAGGTGCAGTTTTCCTGATTGGTAATCACACCAATGTCTGAAATGTAGCAACGGTCGCCAATCTTGGTGTTGGATATATACCCGCGCACATTCTCTATGAGACAGTCATCGCCTATCGTCACCTCGCGAAGGGTGGCATTTCTCACTCCACAGCGGCGGCGGAATCCTTCCTCCACCTCAATCGTGCCACTCACGCTGCCCATCTCCACATGACCGTATAGTTGCACATCCTGCATCTGCGAAGGCATGAAGCCCTCATCCACCACGATGTCAGACCAGTCTTCAGCCCAACATCCACGCTCCTCCAGCTGAGCGATTTCGTTCACTGTCAATTCTCTCATTGTATTTCTCCGTTTGTGTCGTATTGATCGTACAAGAAGTCGTTGTAAGGATATTTCTGCACATGGAGCGCCCGCACTCGCTTGTAAAGAATCTCCTTCATCTCATCAATATGCTGACGCTCACGGGCAGAGATGAAGAAGCAGTCGGTGGGCTGAATCTGCGAGGAGAGCAGAGGGGCTTTTGCCATCCAAGTGCGCATGAGTTCGTCAAGCGGAATGTTCTCCTTGGTAGGAGGGGTGAGATCGTCCGCCTCTTTCTCCACCCATGTGTAGGCATCAATCTTGTTGAATACAATCATTTGAGGCTTATCTGCACAACCAAGGTCTCCCAATGTCTTTTCCACCACTTGAATCTGTTCCTCAAAATCAGGATGACTAATATCTACCACATGAATGAGCAGGTCAGCCTCCCTCACCTCGTCAAGAGTGCTCTTGAAAGACTCCACGAGGTCGGTGGGCAACTTGCGGATGAATCCCACAGTGTCGGAAAGCAGGAAGGGAAGATTGCCAATGATGACCTTGCGCACAGTGGTGTCAAGTGTGGCAAAGAGTTTATTTTCTGCAAAGATCTCGCTCTTGGAGAGAAGGTTCATCATGGTAGATTTGCCCACATTGGTATAACCCACCAGAGCCACACGAATAAGACGACCACGGTTCTTGCGCTGAGTGGTCTTCTGCTGGTCTATCTCTACAAGCCTCTGCTTGAGTAAGGATATGCGATGACGAATAATACGTTGGTCCATCTCAAGCTGTGTCTCGCCTGGTCCACGTAGTCCTACGCTGCCTCCTCGCTGACGTTCCAAGTGTGTCCAAAGCCGAGTGAGTCGGGGCAACATGTAGCGATACTGAGCCAATTCCACCTGAGTCTTGGCAGCAGCAGTCTGTGCGCGCATGGCAAAGATGTCAAGGATGAGACTGGTACGGTCAAGAATCTTGATCTGTAATGCTTGCTCAATATTGCGAATCTGCTTAGCAGAGAGTTCATCATCAAAAATAACCATTCCCACAGGATTCTCCTCCTCTTCCTTTTGCTTGATGAATTGGGCTATCTCCTCCAGTTTGCCTGACCCTATATAGGTCACGCTACTTGGACCAAGCACACGCTGGGTGAATCGCTCAATCACCCGAGCACCAGCCGTCTCTGCCAAGAATTCGAGTTCATTGAGATATTCTGTTGTTTTCCGTTCATTCTGCTGAGGGGTGATCAGACCCACAATCACAGCCGTCTCGACCTTCGTTTCAGTTATTACAAATTCTTTCATCTATATACTTATATATTTATGGGACAAAGTTACACATTTTTTCCCAAATCTCAACGTCCATCTATCTTTTCCCACACAAAAGAGTATTTAATTTTACTTTAGTGACACCACATTCCTCATTATTTCGTAACTTTGCAGTCAGTTTAGGAACATGAGAGTACTCATCATCAACACATCTGAGCGCATCGGTGGTGCTGCCATTGCCGCCAACCGACTGATGGAAGCCTTGAAGAAGAATGGAGTCAAGGTGAAGATGCTGGTGCGCGACAAGCAGACCGACCATCTGACTGTTTTCCCTATTGGGCACGACTACCTACAAACGATTAAGTTTGTTTGGGAAAGGTTGTGCATCTTCATGGCCAACAAATTCAGCAGAAGGAATCTCTTTCAGGTGGACCTTGCCAACACAGGCACTGATGTGACATGCCTTTCTGAGTTTCAGCATGCTGATGTCATTCATCTGCATTGGGTGAATCAAGGTTTCCTCTCCCTCAACAATATTCGGAAGATTATACAGAGCGGGAAGAAAGTGGTCATCACTATGCATGACCAATGGTACTTCACTGGCGTATGCCACTACTCGGGAAATTGCAAGAAATATGAGAGAATGTGTGACCACTGTGAGTTGATGAACAGTACATGGATGGGCGACCAAGCAAAAAAGGTTTTTCTGAAGAAAAAGAGCGTCTATGCAAATGCGAGACTTACCTTTGTGGGGTGTAGTGAATGGATCACCCAATTGGCAAGCACCTCCATGCTCACGCAAGGGCATCGGGTGGTGAGCATTCCCAACACTATCAACACAGCACTTTTCCAGCCCACGAACAAGAAGGAAGCACGCCAGACTCTCGGGCTACATGAAGACAAGTATCTGTTGCTCTTCAGCTGTCAGCGCATCACTGATGAGAGGAAGGGCTTCAGCCTGCTTGTGGAGGCACTACAGTTCATCAAGGAGCAATATGAAGATTTCGCCAAAGGCATTGAACTGGTGATTGTGGGAGGAGCAGCAGAAAGCATTCGCAACAAAGTGCCATTTGACCTCATCGCCCTCAATTATGTGAGCGACCCTAAGGAAATGGTGCAAATCTACAATGCAGTGGACATCTACGTGACCCCCTCACTACAAGACAATCTGCCCAACACCGTCATGGAGACACTGGCTTGTGGCACTCCCTGCGTGGGATTTAATGTGGGAGGCATTCCAGAGATGATAGACCATCAGAAGAATGGCTTTGTGGCACGATACAAGGATGCACAAGACTTTGCCAAAGGTATCCTCTGGACTCTCACTACCAACTACGACCAACTGTGCCACCATGCACGAGAAAAAGTGCTAAGCACATACGGTGAGAATGTTGTGGCACGCAAGTATATAGAGGTTTACGAGGGATAAGGTCTTTGGAAAAAAGAGAAATGGGAGGATTCCTCAAGAATATTATAAAGCAATGAAGTTCAGCATCATCACTGTCACCTACAACGCAGAAGCCACCATTGAGCGCACCCTAAAGAGTGTGGCCCAGCAGACATATGCCGAGGTAGAGCACCTCATCATGGATGGAGCATCGACAGACCGCACCCTGGAGATAGCGAGTCGCTATCCACATGCCACCGTGTGGAGCAGTCCCGACAACGGACTATATGACGCAATGAACCACGGCATCAGCAAGGCTACGGGCGACTTCATCTGTTTTCTCAATGCAGGAGACACACTCCACGAAGAAGACACGTTGAAGCATCTTGCAGAGGCGTGGGAGAATGCGAACAAGGCAGGAGACGTGGCAGTCCTCTATGGAGACACCCATATTGTGGATGCTGAAGGGAAGTTCCTGCGCAAGAGGAGGCTCACTCCTCCAGAGCATCTCGACTGGCGTTCCTTTCAAGAAGGCATGCTGGTATGCCACCAATCCTTCTACATCAACCGTCACCTCGCCCTGACCTACGACTTACAATATCGCTTCTCAGCAGACTTCGACTGGTGCATTCGTTGCATGAAAGAAGGAGAGAAGCGAGGTTTCGTGAATGTATATGTGAGAGAGCCTCTCACCGACTACCTCTCTGAGGGGATGACCACAGCCAACCACAAGGCCTCCCTCCAAGAGAGATTCCGAATCATGGCTCAACACTACGGATACGCACAGACCGTTCTGCAACACATCTGGTTCATGGTCAGATCCATCATCAAGAAATAATCAACTACACAGGATATACTTTTAAGGATTAGTGAAAAGAAAAGACTGAAAACATGAAGAAATTTCGTCCTTCAAAACCCGAGCTGTTATATACGCTCAAGAATTACAACAAGAAGAAATTCACAGCCGACCTCATGGCAGGCATTATTGTGGGCATCGTGGCTCTTCCATTGGCTATTGCCTTCGGTATCGCATCAGGTGTGTCGCCCGAGAAAGGCATTCTCACGGCCATCATAGCAGGTTTTGCCATCAGTGTGTTTGGTGGTAGCCGTGTGCAGATAGGAGGACCTACTGGCGCCTTCATCATCATTATCTATGGCATCATTCAGGAATATGGACTCACAGGTCTTGCCATAGCCACGGCATTGGCAGGCTTGTTCCTCATCTTGCTGGGTGTGCTGAAGTTGGGAACTATCATCCGCTACATCCCCTACCCCATCATTGTGGGATTCACCAGCGGTATTGCCCTCACCATCTTCTCCACTCAAGTGAAAGACCTTCTTGGTCTGCACATCGAGGGTGCTGTGCCTGCTGATTTCATCGAGAAATGGGCTTGCTACATTCAGAATTTCAGCACCATCGACCTTGCCACAGCGATGGTGGGCATCCTCTCCGTAGTCATCATTGCCCTCACTCCACTCATCAGCAAAAAGATACCAGGGTCACTGGTCGCAATTATTGTCATGACAGTGGCAGGGATCATCATGTCCACCCACTTTGGCATTCATGTAGATACGATTGGCGACCGCTTCGAGATCAACCCTTCCATGCCTGAGGCAACAGTGCCCGAACTGAGTTGGGACAACATCAAGGGGCTTTTCGCACCTGCACTGACAATAGCCGTGTTGGGTGCTATCGAGAGCTTGCTCTCTGCCACAGTAGCAGACGGTATCATCGGACATAGACATGACTCCAACCAAGAACTGATTGGTCAGGGTATCGCCAATGTGCTTAGCCCCATCTTCGGTGGCATTCCTGCCACAGGTGCTATTGCCCGCACAATGACCAATATCAACAATGGTGGAAAAACCCCTATTGCAGGAGTCATCCACGCCGCAGTTTTGCTTCTCATCTACTTCTTCCTCATGCCGTATGCCAAATACATCCCTATGGCTTGTTTGGCTGGCGTGCTCGTAGTGGTGAGCTACAACATGAGTGGGTGGAGAACTATACGAGAGATGATTCACAATCCCAAGAGTGACTTGACCGTGCTGATTCTCACGTTCGTCCTCACAGTCATCTTCGACTTGACAATCGCCATTGAGGTGGGCCTGCTGCTCGCTTGCCTACTGTGCATGCGCCGCATGGCTGAGACCACTCAGGTGAAAGTGCTCACAGACGAGGACGACATTGACCCCACAGCAGAGACCGACATTGCCAAGAATCCAAACATTGAGCACCTCACCATCCCAGAGGACGTGGAGGTGTATGAGATCAATGGTCCCTACTTCTTTGGTGTGGCAAGCAAGTTTGAAGAAGTCATTGCCAACATGAAAGCCCGTCCAAAGGTTCGCATCATCCGCATGCGCAAAGTTCCTTTTGTGGACTCTACAGGCATTCACAACCTAACCACACTCATCAAGATGTCCAAGAAGGAGAACATCAAGGTCATCCTTTCTGGTATGAACGAATATGTGCACGAGGTTTTGGAAAAGAATGGCTTCTATGAACTCATTGGAGAAGAGAACATCTGCCCCAATATCAATGTGGCACTTGAAAAGGCAAAGCAATAAATAGCGCAAGAACTAAAAAAGGGTCTCCCTGTTTCGGCATTAGGGAAGAGCAAGGAAAAGCAGATGTGCGAGAAGGGAAAACAGCAGGGATTCCTCCTCCATATGGCACACCACACCACCGAAGCGTTCTTCATGCTCCAACGAACAATGGTGCGATGGCAAATGAACAATGCTTCAAGAGCCAATGAACAATGCTTCGTTGGTCATCGAACCATGCGTGCGTTTTCGTTCCAACAAGCATCTCTTTTCAAACCAAGCATAAGTATTTGAATATAAACAAGATACATACGATTCTAAAGACACAGGAAAAGCCTCTCATCTTCTTGGAGAAGTCGTCTGGCAAGAAAACCTGCCAGAATCACACCGCCCTTCTTCCACAGCAAGCAAAAACCCCTTCGTAGCATGAAAGCAGAAAAAGAAATCCAGTCCGAAGAGAACAAGAAAGTTTTCCCCACAGAGGAAGCCACGGTTTCTCTCGAAGAAAAGAAGAAGACCTCTTTAGCCATTATTGGCGGAGGTGCGGCTGGTTTTTTCTTGGCTGTCAATGCAAAGGAAATGATGCCAGAACTCGATGTCACCATCTTCGAGCAACAGCGCAAAGTGCTGGCAAAGGTGGAGATTTCGGGTGGAGGCCGTTGCAACTGCACCAACACTTTTGCAGAAATCAGCGACCTGAAGCAGGCATATCCACGTGGAGCAAGTCTGCTCAAACGCCTCTTTCAGCAATTTGGACCGAGCGATGCCTTTCAGTGGTTTGAGAATCACGGAGTGCCACTGACCATCCAAGAGGATCAGTGTGTGTTCCCAAAAGCACAAGACAGTCATGCAATCATTGATTGCCTGACGCACGAATGCAAACGACATCATGTTCGTCTGCGCTTAGGCATCAAGATTGAACAGCCTGAGGATCTACTCAAAGAATTTGACTATGTGGCAGTGACCATTGGGGGCACACCCCACAGAGAAGGGTGCGTGCCCAGCCTTTTCACCTTCTCCATCAAGGACAAGGCACTCACCTCGCTCATGGGAACTGTGGTGGAAGAAGCAATCGTGAGCATCCCATCCACCAAATTCAAGGCTGAAGGACCATTGCTCATCACGCATTGGGGCATGAGCGGACCAGCCATCCTCAAACTCTCCAGCTATGCCGCTCGTCATCTGGCAGAACAGGGCTACCAGTCGCCCTTGCTGGTGAATTGGACTGGCAACAACAATGCCGAGGATGCATATCAACACATTATATATAATATAGAGAGGAATCCGCAGAAGAAAATTGAGAACATCAAACTGTTCAATTTGCAGGATCGCCTATGGAACTATCTGCTCAGCAAAACACAGTTGCAAGGGAAAAGATGTCAAGAACTGGGCAAGAAGGGCATCAACCGACTGGTTGATTTACTCACAAATGACACTTATTTCATTGCAGGAAGAAGTGTCTATAAGGATGAATTTGTGACTTGCGGAGGTGTTGCATTAGACCAAATCAACGCCCACACACTGGAGTCTAAGTCCATTCCAGGGCTATTCTATGCAGGCGAAGTGCTTGATATTGACGGCATCACGGGAGGATTCAACTTTCAGGCAGCATGGACCACAGCCTATGCCGTGGCTAAAGCCATCAGCGAGAAAAACGCTTCTTTTCCGCACGAAAAATAGATTTCCACTTACTTTCACCCTCTCTTTTTTGTCTTTTTCCCTCTTTTTTATCCCCACGAAGCATTTTTTTTGAGAAATTCTTGTTGTT
Organism: Bacteroidales bacterium; assembly: GCA_012729225.1. GTDB lineage: Bacteria > Bacteroidota > Bacteroidia > Bacteroidales > Bacteroidaceae > Minthosoma. The sequence continues at coordinate 95,006 of JAAYDO010000209.1, forward strand.
ATCTCAAAACTTTCTTACCTTTGTCACCTAAAGCAAAGCATCCGTTTACTCAAAAAAGAGAAATGTAAAGCTAACTTTTCAACGATTAATGGAGAACTTTAACCTGTTTATACTTTAATGTAATAGGGCAGAGTCTATAAATGTTTAACTAATCTTTATTTATTTATTAATTACTAACTCAGTATGAAGAAATCAGTACTTCTTATTGTAGGTTTGTTGGTCACAGCCGTTAGCGCAGTGGCACAGCCTAAGAAGCCTACAGTGTCCTACTCAGATTGGGCATCTGTAGAAGAAACAGCTGATATCTACTTCTACAACGTAGAAGCAGGTATGTTCCTCGTTGCTGGTAATTACTGGGGCACACGTGCCTGCATTATCGGTGGGGGAAATCAATCTAACATCATTACCTATGAGAAGTTCCTCTTGGGTAATGGTACAGTGACTGGCAACAAGTGGTTTATCTCTATTTCAGAGAAAACTGCCAATGGTCAGACTTGCTACACATTCCAGAACAAGAGTGGCAGCAACAACCTTTCTGCCGACGCTTCAGATGGTATCTGGGTGGATGGTGGCAATGGTCGCCCTGTGACTAACTGGTATATCGCAAAAGACAATGGCGACAAGACTTTCTCGCTTGGCTACTATATTGCGACTGCTCAGAAAGATGCCGAAGGCAATGACTTGAAGGATGACGAAGGCAACATCATCTATGACTACGCTCCTATGGGCTATTTCGGTGCTCAGAAGTTTGAGGAAGGCGACATCATGACTTATTTTGATAAGGAGAGCACAAAGTATGCTACTTGGGCAATCGTATCTCAGGCAGAGTATGACCGCGTGCAACCTCTCTTGGCTCTTTACTATGCTGGCCAGGGCTTGCAGAAACTCATCAATGACGCCGAGACACTCAACCTCGACATGGATCTCTCTGCAGAGAAGGCTCTCTTGGTACAGGACGGCGTGACACTTGAAGAGTTGAATGCTGCCATCAAGAAGATCAACCCATCTATCGCTTTTGCGAAGGTGATTGCAGAGGCAAAGGAGTTCGACGCTTCTCGCAGTTGGGCTAAATTTGAGGCAATCTGCTCAGATGAATCTTCCACAGATGCTATCTTCACAGAAAACACTGCTCTTATCAATTCTCTCATTGCCTTGAAGAAGGCTATCAACGAAGGCAAGGAGCTTGATGCCGCTCATGCATATACCAATGCAGAGGGTGTCTATGCAAGCGATGCATCTACCAAGGAAGAAATTGACGGCGAGAAAGCACGTGTCAATGCTTATATTTCTTTGAAGAAAAAACTGAACGAGGCAACCGAGCAATATCCATCACTCGACTTCTCCGAACCTACTGCCACATACAACAACGCAGAGGCTACCTCTGAGGACTTGGCAAACGCAGAGACAAAGATTCAAGATATCATCAACAACTATAAGATGAATCAGGCTTCCCTTGACAATCCTGCTGACATATCCAATAAGCTGACCAACATTGACGGTAAGACTATTGACAACTGGGAGCGTACATTCACAGGTACAGGTACAGTTGGCACATTCCACCTCAACACTTGGTCCACTGAAGGAAATGCAGGCAATGACGGTACCAACATGACCAACCCATTCATTGAGGATTGGGTGGCTAAGGGCAGCACGCTTTCTGATCAGAAGTTCTATCGCAAGACCATCACTGTAGAGCCAGGTGCTTACAAGATTACTGGTAATGTTCGTCTCTACAACGAAAGTGGTGCAACATACATGAAGGGTGCTTACCTCTATGCCAACAGCAACAGAAAGAGTTTCTTTGCCAATGATGCAGAGGATCAGACAAATGCAGTTGATGGTGCACAATACGGCACATACAACACCATGCTGTTCTACTGGAAGGACGGTTTTGACACCTATACTATCGTGCCAGAAAGTGGAGAATTGACTTTCGGTATTCAGCTTGAGGGCGTAAACTTCAACTGGGCGGCAGCTAAGGACTTCCATGTATATTACTTAGGAGATTCCTACGAGTCACTTGACTATGTTCGTAAGAACACTGAATTGACACTTCCTTCTTTTGATGAGAACACTTTGGCAAAGAAGGATCTTCTCAATGCATACATCCAAGCAGAAACCGACTACAAGTCTGCCACAACAGCAGATGCTATCACATCAGCATACGCAACTATGCTTGCTAACGGTGATGCACTTCAGGCTAATATCGCAGCCTACAAGGCTTATGCCAACAAGATAGAGTCATACAAGAATAAGGTAGAAGAAGAGGATCTCAATGGTGAGAATGCTGACAAGCTGATTGACTACCTTGATGAACAAGGTGTGGATTTCGGTCCTGAAAGCGATGAAGCTGCAGACTACGGCTTTGCTAATGGCTATTCTGCCTACATCCTTGCAAATGCAGAACTCGACACTGAGGCTATCCAGAATGAAACAGAGTTCTTGACTTCTCTCTATGAGGCAGCAGTTAGAACTTCTCTCAAAGATGGCTCTGACTTGACAGGACTCATCAAGAACCCAGGCTTCGAAGAAGGAACATCAACTGCTACTGTAGGTTGGAAACTTGATACTTCTAAGGGTGGCACTGACAAGCTGACTAACTGGCATGGTGGTAAAAACAACCACGGTGCTGAGGCATACCAGCAGAACTTCGACGTTTATCAGGAGATAGACAATGTGGAGGATGGTCTCTATGAACTCTCTGTTCAGGCATTCTACCGCACAGGTTCAAACAACGATGCTTGGGCTGCATTCCAGAGCGATCCAGCAATGGAAGGTGCCGCTAAGGTTTATCCAGAGGTTTACATCAACGAATTCTCTTCTAAGGTTCGTAATGTGATGGAAATCCAATATGCAAACGGCGAGTTGGATGAGAGCAACACTGGCACATACAATCCTGAAGGAACAGAAGTTTACACTCTCAACAGCATGGATGCTGCATCTAACGCATTCAGCATTGCTAATCCAGAGCGCAACTTCACCATGTCTGCTTACGGTCTCGTGCAGGGTGGCAAGATCCGCATTGGCATTCGCAAACTCGAAGGACCAACAGGAGGTTCAGTATGGACACTTTGGGACAACTTCAAACTTACCTACCGTGCAAAGAATCCTGAAGTATTGACAAACGTTCTTGAACAGAAGTCTGCTGAACTCGGCAAGATTATCGACAATGAACAGGACAACTTGACCACTCCTGCTCTCTCTGAGGCAAACTATCGCTACAATGAGTCTATCAAGAGCGACCTCAGCAACGATGCTAAGTGGGATATGCTCATTGAGACAAATAGAGCAATCAACGCAGCAAGGCAGAACCTCCTCAATGTTGAAGAGAACAAGACTCTGACTGAGGCGTACAATACTGCTACAGACGAACTTGCTAAGTATGACCCATCTGAGCAGAGCCCAGTCTGGAATGAAATCACTTCAATGGATGCTGAATTGGCAGCATTCGATGCTCTGACCACAGAAGAACTTGATGATTTGAACACAAGAGTAAAGGAACTCACTACCAGAATCAACAAGGCTGCTCTGGAAACTGCCACTGACGATGAACCACGCGATGTGACAGCAACATTCATCAAGAATCCTGACATGGAACAGGCTAATGGTGACAACATCATGCCAGGTTGGGAAGACTTCTGGAAGGAAAGAGGCAATGGTCCTGTTAAGGGTAGCGATGGTATCACAGGCCGTTCACTCGAAGCATGGTCAGGCACTGTGGGCAAGGATCTCAAGTTCTCTGCATTCCAGAAACTGACAGGTCTTCCAGCAGGTAAGTACGAGCTCTCTGCTGATGCCGCTAATGCATCTAACGGCGTGAAGGCTGACGAAGACGCTTGGAACAGCGAGGACGAATCACTTCACGCAACAGGTCGCGCATACCTCGTAGCATACGCTGACGGTAAGGCATACTCTACTCCTGTTGTACCTAACATTGGTAGTGCAACTGAAGCCAACAGATATACAGTTATCTTCACTGTAGGTGAGGACGGCGAGGCTCAGATTGGCTTCCAGTCTAAGGGCGATCTCCCATTCCGTTGGTTCATGTGCGACAACTTCAAGCTCATGTACTTCGGCAATAGCAGTGCTCAGTCTGACAATGCAGACGAAGGTGATCTCGTAGCAATTGAAGGCACAGAAGTTGCTCCTGCCAATAAGGCTATCACAGGCATCTTCACTGCTACAGGTGCTCAGATTCCTTCACTCCAGAAGGGTATCAACATCGTGAAGTACTCTGACGGTTCTGTAAGAAAGGTATTTGTTAAGTAATCAAATTCCAATTACATAATGGAGAGGCGCATCATTCGTGATGCGCCTCTCTTTTCTATTGACATTGCAAAGGCAAGGAGTATTTTTGTTCTCAGCATCAAAAGAAAGAAAACTTGGCGGTCACTTTCTTTTCTTGACACAGGATTTCTCAATTGTCTCAATCACAATTCCCCTGATGCGCATGCCCTTTAATGTTCTATTCTGATTTTAAAGAAGCCAGAGGCAGACATATAATCAATCCGAGAACAAGAAGATAATACCTGAATTGTGATTATAGAATTAATAAATCACACTCTTTTCCCATGATTTCATGAAGGATGTTTGCTCAGAAGTGTGAAACCAATGTTCTCCATCCATCATGATGGTCACCTCACAAGAGTACTTTTCCATAAAATCCTTGCCACAGGAATCGCTGACTACAAGATCTTTCTCTGGACGAAGAATAAAAGTAGGAATATCCCAGTGAGAAATAGGATGTTCTACCACCCACTGAAAATAGTCTTCTTCGCGAGTTGGCATGCCCTCAATGAACGCCTTCATATCCAATAGAGGAGACACAAATAGTGCCTGTTCTACTTTCCTTCCTTGAAAGGCAAGAAGTGAGAACCATGAACCTATGCTGTTGGCACGGATAGAAACCTGCTCCCAATGCTCGTAGAGATAATCTCTGACCATGTTCAATAGCGGAAGCACCTCCCATGGCTTTCTTCCTACAGGCAAATCAATTCCCAAAACTTGATACCCTTTGGGCACAGCCACTTGGGCAAATGCCAAAGCCTCTCCCTTATGTCCGTTTAAACCATGAACAAATAAGAACACCTTCCTGCTCTTTTCTCCAAATAAGAGGGCAGGAGTGCTACCAATATTCAATCTTGTTCTCTTCATATTCATCAAATTTATTTATTCCTTTATTCCGCAACACTTTAATTTAGATTCTTTTATAAGTTACTGGGCAACAAAAGTTACTCAGGGTTTTGCCATGTCGAAAAATTCACGCACCTTAGTGTTGCAACAAAAAGCAAACAATTCATCGATTGGCATAGCAAAAATACAAATAAAACCCGAGAAACAGACTCCTTTTGGAGGGTTTTTATCAATTATGGAGAAATCTGAGCGTTCAATGAATCCTGTTATAGACAAATGTCTTAGTCTGAGAGGTTCTTCTTCTGGTTATCAATACAGTGAAATCAGACGTTCATTGATGACCTTTTACTTAAAGACCTCTTGTGCTACAGCGCACATCTGGGAAATTGTGATTGAGACAAGTGAGACATGTTGAAGAGCATAGGATTATCTCTTTTGCAGAGGAAACGCTCTCCATATACAAAAGGGGACAGTGTTCTTTTGTCCCAAAAAGTTGCAGAGGTACGTGCAAAGTCGTATCTTTGCATGATGAAGAATGTATATCGAGACATCAAACAGATATTGGCAGAAGGAGGCATTGCCAGTGGAGAAGCCCAAGCCATCGCTATGCTCTTGATGGAGAAAGTGGCTGGGATGACTACTGCCGAGGTGCTCATGAATGACCCTAAAGGGGAGGAACACCGAGCCACGCTCCTCTCCTGCGCCACTCGAATAGCGAAGGGTGAGCCTGTGCAGTATGTAGTGGGCGAGGCTGATTTCTGTGGACTCACCTTCAAGGTAACGCCAGGAGTGCTCATCCCAAGACCTGAAACGGAAGAGTTGGTGAACTGGGTGAGAGAAGAGGCAAAGGAGATGGAAGGGTCGAAAGAAGGGAAACTGGCTTTGCTGGACATTGGAACAGGAAGCGGATGTATTGCCATCTCATTGGCTCATCTGCTGAAGGATACTGAGGTGGAGGCTTGGGACATCAGTGAAGAAGCACTCCTGATGGCTCGGGAAAATGCGAAGAGGAATCATGTGGGGGTGGTATTTAAGAAGAGAAACGCTCTCGAAGGCATCTCGAAGGCGTCTCGAAGGCATCTCGAAGGAGAGAGTGGCTGTATTTTTGAGGAATCACAAAGGATGTTTGACATCATTGTGAGCAATCCTCCCTACATTTGCGAAAGCGAAAAGAAGAATATGGAAAGGAATGTGTTGGAGCATGAACCTGGACTGGCTCTGTTTGTGCCCGACAATGACCCTCTGCTCTTCTACCGCAAGATAGCGGAGATGGGGCGCACCTCTCTAAGAGAGGGAGGAAGGCTATTCTTTGAAATCAACCGACAATATGGTATGGAGACTTTAGAGATGCTTGGAGAGATGGGATACCAAGAGGTGGAACTGCGGAAAGACCAGTTTGGCAACGACCGCATGGTGAGGGCAATAAAAGCATGAGGTTTTCGTTATTATGAGAAAGATTGAAGCATGAAAACAATGAACATCACACATATGATTAAGAGAACAGGAGGGAGCATGAGCCAGCGGTGGATTTTGGCTCTTCTGCTTCTCATGTTGGGAATGAGCGCAGTCAAGGCTTCCGACGGATGGAGAATCTATGCCTCCTACCACAATCCTACCAGAGCCTTGAAGACCGATGCACGTATCTTTGTGTTGGCAAATGGCAATCTCTACAGCTATGACACAGAAGACCAACTGGTGCAGTTCTATGACAAGACCAATGTGTTGAGCGATTTCGGCATTAAGGACATAGGCTATTCCTCCACCACCAAGCAGGTTGTGGCACTCTATGAGAATGGCAACATAGACCTGATAGGACTGGAGGGAAGTCGCTGGAACTTGCCCGACCTGAAGCAGAAGAACATGGATGACAAGACTGTGAATGAGTTGAAGGTGGTGGGTGGAAATGCTCTTATCAGCCTCAACTCTGGATTGGTTTTGATAGACCTCAAGGAAGGCTACTTCGTGGATTTCTACCCTTTCAGCAGTCAGGTGACGAATGCTACCATGTCGGGCAACAAATTCTATGTCAAGACAAAGGATGGAGTGATGGAAGGGGACAAGAGCACCAACCTACTGGATGCTAACAACTGGAAGAAGGTGGACAGCAGTGCCGTCACCTTTGGGCAAACAACCGCAGAGAAGGAAGAGGAGGAAAAACTGCTGGAGCAAGTGAAGAACTTCAACATCCAGTCGCCTATCAGAAACTACTCCTACAAGTTGAACATGCAGGGCAATCGTCTGCTGGTGGCTGGTGGCAACTTCTACTACCCCAACGTGCTCTACCCTGGCACTGCCATGAAATATGAAAATGACAAGTGGACAGCCTTTGACGAGGAAGAGCCCATCGCCCTTGTGGGTAAGAACACATACAACAATGTGACCGACATTGTGCAAGACCCTGATGACTCGGAGCACCATTGGCTGGGCACAATGAGGTCGGGCATCTATGAATTCAGAAACTACAAACTTGTGAACCACTATAGTTACCACAATTCGCCTCTGACAAGCATTCTCCCCGACAACGCTAATCTTCAGAACTTTGTGCGTGTGACCGCCCTCAACTACGATGCTGAGGGCAACCTCTGGATGTGCAACAACGAGTGTGACACAATTGTGCGTGTGCTGAAGAAAGACGGCAAATGGACTTCCTTCTATTATCCAGAAGTGGTGAAGCGCACCACTTGGGACCACACCATGTTTGACCGAAGAGGCTGGACATGGATGGTGAGCCGACGCACCAACAGCTATGGAAGTTCGGGGCTTCTGGTCATCAACACCAATGGCACGATTGACAAGCGTTCGGACGACAAACATGCCTACATGTCTTACTTCACCAACCAGAATGGCGACCGCTACTCACCCGACCTCTTCTACTGTGTGGCAGAAGATCTGGATGGCACCATCTGGATAGGTTGCACACCAGGTATCTTTATCACCAAGAGTCCTGACGTGGTGTTCAAGAGCGAGCCAACACTCACCCAGCCTATTGTACCCAGGAATGACGGTTCAGGCTTGGGCGACTACCTGCTCAACAATATCTCCGTGAAGAGCATCACTATAGATGGAGGCAATCGCAAGTGGATAGGCACACTCAACAATGGTGTGTATCTCCTGAGTGCAGATGGCATGGAGACATTGGAACACTTCACCGCAGAAAACAGCCCTCTCATCAGCAATGAAATCAACGACATAGCCATCAATGGAGAGACTGGCGAGGTGTTTATTGCCACGACTCGAGGGCTTTGTTCCTTTAGGGGCAATGCCACAGACCCTGCCACCTCCATGAAGTCTGACAAATTGAAGGTCTTCCCCAACCCTGTGAGACCAGAATACCAAGGAGATGTACACATCACAGGTCTGATGTACAACTCGGACGTGAAGATTGTGAGTGCGGCAGGCAAACTGGTGATGGAAGGCAAGAGTGTGGGAGGTGAGTTCTCCTGGAACTGCCACATGGAGAATGGACGCAGGGTGGCCTCTGGCATCTATTATGCGCTCTGCACAGACGAGGATGGCAAGAACGGGGCTGTAGCGAAGATTCTCATTATCAAATGACACCTCTCCAATCTATATGACGCTCTCGGTCATCATCCCTGTTTATCGTGTGGAAGACACACTCGACCGCTGTATCTCCAGCATTGTGAACCAGTCGTATGCCGATTGGGAAATCATATTGGTGGATGACGGCTCACCCGACTCGTGTCCGCAGAAGTGTGACGACTGGGCAAGGAAAGACGCAAGAATCCATGTGATACATCAGAAGAATGGAGGACTGAGCGACGCACGCAACGCAGGCATTGAGGTGGCTCAAGGAGAGTTTATCACCTTTGTTGATTCAGACGACTATCTGGAAGAGGACACTTTGTCAAGTGTCATGAACGTCATTTTAGATTCATCACATCAAGACGCCCCTCTCGACAACAAGAACCAAGACACAGAGCTCCCCCGCCACGACAATAATTACAATAACTGCATAGATATTCTTGAATACCCCATCTATCGTTTTTTCGGAAGCAAGAAGCAGTCTCTTCTGACCTTTGAACCAGAATTCTATGACGACATGCAGGACTATTGGCTCAAAGGTCGTGCCTATGAACATGCCTATGCCTGCAACAAGATCTTTCGCAGAAACCTGTTTGACCAAGTGCGTTTCCCGAAGGGGAAACACTTTGAGGACATGCACATTCTACCCCTTCTGCTGGAGCATGCCCGTCGAGTTGTCACCATTCCACAAGGACTCTACTATTATTGCTGGAATGCAGATAGCATTACCGCCACTGCCGACGGGACATCTTTGAACGATCTTCTGCAGGCTAACCTGCAAGCGGAATGGATGGACGACCGCTCTTATCTGCATGTGCTAAACATCCAGATAGACGTGTATGAGCAAAAGGGTGAGGTGACTTTGGGCAAGAAAAAGATTGACACTTCTGCCAACTTGAGCCATGCGGAGAAAGTGAAGGGAATGCTCGTCAATCTCTTAGGAGTGGAAGGTGTGTGCAGATTGTTCCGTTTCCTGCACCACATCAAGAGCCCCAAACCTTAAGCATCCATACGTGAATTTCGGGATAAAAAGCAGATGTTTGTGAGGGAAAGACAGTAGGTTTCCCCCTCAAATTGACACATCACATGATTGAAACTTTTTTCATGCTCCAATGAACAATGGTTCAATGGCAAATGAACAATGGTTCAAGTGCCATCGAACAATGGTGCGATGACTCATGAACCATGCGTGCGTTCTTACGCTTATAAGCATTAAGTCACAAGACATACATAAGCCACTGGTTGTAAAAAAGATATGCATATATTTCAAAGCCTCCATGATAGAGGCTTTGAAGCATCATCCCTTCTCTCTTCTATAGAACCATTCTGGTGTAGTAGCGGAAGAGAGTGTATTTCCATTCACTGTGATCTCGCAAGGGGAAATAGCCGATAGTCCTCATCCTACCTACAATTTCCTTTCTGAAAACCTTTTTGTGTTTCTGACGCAAAAGAATGCGAAGGGTATCTACTGCCAGATAATCGAGTTTATATTGCATGCAACCTCTCAGTTCATCGTCCGACTGGGCAAGAGCCTCCAAGCCTTCGAGGACAGTGACCATATCACGGAGTTTCTTCTTCTGCTTCTCTACATCTGTGGTGGTGGTGATGCTCTCCTTGCGGAGCACACGCTCATACCAATTAAGATTAAGTGCCATAAAGGAATCAGCCACAGCAAAGGCGCGCACGGAGAAATCCTCATCCTCATGATAGATACCATCCATAAAGGTCAGGTGCTTCTCTTGCAGAAAGGCTCTCCTGAAGAAATAAGCCCACACACATGGCATGAGATTGCGTCCTCTCATAAACTCACGGGCTGGCGAGAATACCTGATAATAGGGAGAGAAATAACGACGGAAAGGCAAGCACTCACCTTTCTCATTGACCTCAAACAGATTGAAAGAGAGGATGTCCACCTCTTTCTCCAACATGTCATTTAATGGAAGAGGAGCACCCGTCAAGTGGTCGTCTGCATCTATAAAACAGATGTATTTCCCTTCTGCATGCTGTAACCCCACTGTTCGTGCTCTGCTCAGTCCTAAGTTCTCTTGAGAAACCACGTTCAGGTCACGGTGTGTCTGCTGATAGGAAGCCAAAAGGGAAGACGTGTGGTCGGTAGAGCCATCATCCACCACTATCACCTCAAAGTAATAGCCTACGGCAGACTGTTGGTAAACACTGTCGAGACACTCCTCCAGATAAGGTGCTGCATTATAGGCCGGAATGATAAATGAGATGAGAGGTTCCATGATGAGTCGCTTCATTCTGATCGTGATACAAAGGTAGTGTAAAAAAAGAAGAATGAGAAAAGAAGCAAGAGGATTTGTGAGCGGAAAGCAGGAAAAAAGCCTCTTAAAAGTCATTAATTCCCATTTCTTTCCTATCTTTGCATCACGAGAGGGATAATCTTCAACAAAAACAGATGCTGTCTATTCTAATTCCTACATACGACTACACTTGCTACAAACTTGTTCTCGACCTGCATGAACAGGCCGAACGGCTGGGCATTCCCTATGAAATCATTGTAGCAGAAGACGGTAGTCGGGCTCAGGTGAATGTCATTGCCAATCACAAAATAACAGAACTGTCCAACTGCAAGCATCTGGTAAGGAAAGGGAATGTGGGCAGGTCTGCTATCCGCAATGTGCTGATAGAAGAATCCCAAGGCGACTGGCTGCTCTTCATGGATGCTGACGGCAAGGTGGTGAGAGAAGATTTTCTACATAAATATTGGGAAGCCAGCAAGGAACACGAGGTGGTGTGTGGAGGCATCAAGACTCCCGACTCCTGTCCCAATCCACAGAAGAGGCTGAGATGGATGTATGAAAAAGACTATGAGGAAAAGCATGGATATGTGAGCGAGCAGTTTCGTTCCTTCTGTTTCCTCATCAAGAGAGAAGTGGCAGAGCGTATCAGATTTGACGAACGCTATCGTCACTACGGTTTTGAGGACGTGCAGTTTGGCATAGATCTGCAGGATGCAGGCATACAAGTGGTTGGCATAGACAACCCACTGGAAAATCAAGACCTTGAAGACAATGCCGTTTTTCTCAAGAAGACAGAAGAGGCTATCCGCACAGCTTATGAGTTTCGTCAGGACATAGGGCAACACATCACCCTCTCTCGGCTCTATCAGAAATACCAAATGTGGGGATGGGTTATGCGACTTTTCTTCCAACTCTTTCATGCGCCCATGCAACAGCAACTGACCTCCGACAAGCCATCACTCTTCTGGTTCTCCGTTTATAAACTCTGTTATTACGCCCATCTGTCATGAACACATATCAGCAACTGAAACGCAATCTGAAACAAGACCTCGGTTCGTTCCCTGTCTTGAAGGTGGCTCTATTGGGCGACAGTGCCACACAGATGCTGGCTACCGCCATTCGTGGAGAAGGAGTAGTGCGTGGCTACAACATCCACCTTTGGGAAGCGGAGTATAGTCAGGTGGAGAGGCAGATGATGGACGCATCGAGCGACTTGCATCAGCAGGACTTCAACTATATCATTGTGTTTCAGTCCACTCACAAACTGATGGAGCAACATGCCCTGATGCAGGAAGAAGAGGAGAAGAGAACTCTGGCAGAGGAGAGACTGGAGTTTGTGAGAAGCATCTGTGACCATTGCCCCACACATATCATCTACTTCAATTATCCAGAAATAGAAGATGCCGTATTCGGTTCGTATGCCAACAAGGTCGAAACCTCCTTCTCCTATCAAGTGAGAAAACTCAACCTTGGGCTGATGCAGTTGGCACAGGAGAAGAAAGGTCTGTTCATCTGCGATCTCTGTGGCATTCAGAACAAGATAGGTAGAGACAGGCTCTTCGACCCTGCCGTATATGTGAGCACAGAGATGCTCTTGAGCATTGATGCCCTGCCACTAGTGGCTGGGCGCACCCTCGACATCGTTTGCGCCACAGAGGGCAAGGTGAAGAAATGCCTTATTCTTGATTTGGACAACACACTTTGGGGCGGAGTGGTAGGCGATGATGGATGGGAAAACATCCAGATAGGACATGGATTAGGCATAGGGAAAGCCTTCACAGAGTTTCAGGAATGGATCAGGAAACTCAAGCAGAGAGGTATCATTGTGGCTGTTTGCTCCAAGAATGACGAGGAAAAGGCAAGAGCACCCTTCGAAAAGAATCCTGAAATGGTGCTGAAACTGGAAGACATCGCCGTGTTTGTCGCCAACTGGAACAACAAGGCAGATAATATCCGACACATTCAGGAAGTCCTTCATATAGGATTTGACTCTATGGTCTTTCTCGACGACAATCCCTTTGAAAGGAATCTGGTGAGAGAGAACATTCCTGACATCACTGTGCCTGAACTACCTGAAGACCCTGGACTCTATCTGGAATACCTCTATTCGCTCAACCTGTTTGAGACTGCCTCCTATAGTTCAGCAGACCAAGAACGCACCAGACAATATCAAGTGCAGTCGCAAAGGGTATCTGCATCAAAGAGTTTCACCAATGAGGAGGATTTCCTGAAAAGTCTCAACATGGAGAGCGAGGTAAGCATCTTTACCACATTCAACACACCACGAGTGGCACAACTTTCTCAAAGAAGCAATCAGTTCAATCTACGGACAATCAGATACACAGAGGATCAGATTATGCAGATGGGGGCAAGTCATCGGTATGCACCCTTCTGCTTTACGCTTGAAGACAAGTTTGGTGACAATGGACTGATTGGTGTGATTATCTTGACAAAGGAAAATGAGGAAACGCTTTTTGTGGATACATGGTTCATGTCGTGCAGGGTGCTGAAACGAGGAATGGAGAATATGATGCTTAATACCATCGTGGGCTATGCAAAGCAGAATGGATTCAAACACATCATAGGTGAATATCTGCCCACAACCAAGAATGGAATGGTGGCAGAACACTATGACCATTTGGGGTTTACACCTCTGAAAGAAACCAAGACAAAGCAATACAAACTTGAGGTGGACGCATATCAGCCGCGCAAGTGTTATATCAAAACAAAAGAGAAATGAACAGAACTGAAGTTTTAGAACAGGTACAGGACATCTTTCGCAACATTCTGGATGATGAAGATATTGTGCTGACAGACGAGAGCACTGCTGAAGATGTTGAGGAATGGGACTCGCTCACTCACATTCAGCTTATCAAGGCTATAGAGAAGGCTTATTCCATCAGATTCACAAGCCGAGAAATTCTCTCATGGAACAATGTGGGAGAAATGCTGGACTGCATCTTGAAGAAATAAATGGAAATCAACTCCACACATTTTCTTCTTTTCTTCATTGTGGTGTTCCTGATTTATTATTTACCACTGAAGAACCATGCGAAGGGGCAAAACCTATGGTTGCTCCTCTGCAGTTATTATGCCTTTGGCGTGGTGGAATGGAGAATGCTTCCCTTGCTGATTGGCGTCACAGGTTTTTACTTCTTTCTGGGCATTGCCATTGCCAGAAACAATGGAAAAGATGAACGAAAGGCTTCTCTCCTCACCACCTTTGGCACACTCACAGGAGTAGGTGTGCTTGTTTATTTCAAGTATCTTAATTTTCTTATAGATGCTTTTACGGAGATGTTTCTATCTTTGGGATTGCAGGTAGGCAGCCACACGCTGGGCATCATCATGCCTGTAGGCATCAGTTTCTTCACCTTTAAGTTGATTAGCTATATCATTGAGGTACACAGAGGACACATGCCACCGTGTCAGGATATGGTAGCTTTTGCCACCTATGTGGCCTTTTTCCCAACACTGCTCTCAGGACCTATTGATAGACCGAAGCCCTTTCTTCAACAACTAAGCCATAACCGAACATTTACATACCCGTCTGAGCACAATCAAGTGGTGGACGGTATTCGCCAGACCCTATGGGGTCTCTTCAAGAAAGTGGTCATTGCGGACTCTTTAGTAACTTTTGTGGATTTGGGGTGGAACAAGACTGGCGAAAGCACGCAATGGGCATTGGCACTGGTTGCTCTCACCTATCCAATCCAACTCTATATGGATTTCTCAGGATATTCAGACATGGCTATTGGTGTAAGCAAGATGCTGGGCATCCAAGTGGCTAAGAACTTCAATTATCCATTCTTTGCCCAAAACATGGCAGACTATTGGCGCAGATGGCATATCTCACTTACCTCTTGGCTGACAGACTATGTGTTTATGCCACTGAATATCATGTTTCGTGATTGGGGGAACATGGGCATGATTCTTGCCTGCATCATCAATATGGTAGTTGTAGGTGTTTGGCATGGTGCCAACTGGACTTTTGTTCTCTTTGGGCTCTACCACGGACTACTATTCATCCCTCTTATTCTGAATGGGTCTTTCACCTCAAAGAAAAAGGTAAAGACTGAAGGATATCTACCTTCAATTAGACATGTAGGCAAGATGCTGATGACCTATCTTCTTGTGGCAATAGGACTGGTCATCTTCAGAGCGGACAATATCATAAGCCTGGGGCATTTTGTGAGTACACTCCTCATGGGAAATCCCTATATGGAATATGAATCTCTGGAGGTGAGTCAATTCCCTAAGACAACTTTCTTTTTGGCAGTCCTTCTGTTGATTGCAGAATGGATAGCCATGCATAAAAAGAAGGAATTTGCCCTACAACTTTCTGAGGAGTGGAAGGCATGGGGACGCTATAGTGTGTATATGCTGTTGGTGTTGCTTTATCTCCTGAAAGTGGGAGGCTCGCATGAATTTATCTATGCACAATTCTAAAACATGAAGAAGTTTTTATTGAAAATATTCATTTTCTCCCTTCCTTGGCTCATCCTTCTTGCGCTTGCCGAAGTGTATGTGGAGAGCCTTCCAAACATTGCACGCTATAAGCACTCGTGGATGCTCCAGCATGGTGATGAGGTGACCACGCTCATTCTCGGGCATAGCCACACGCTATATGGTGTTCGCCCAGACGTGCTGGGCAAGGGAACTTTTTCTTTGGCTCAACAATCGCAGAGCCTACGGTATGACGCCTATCTGCTGAAGCATTACCCCCTCAAGAATCTGAGAAAGATTATCCTGCCCTTTTCCTACAGTTCGCTTTGGGAAGACTTTGAGCATCAGCCAGGCGAGAAGTATCAGGCTATGCGATACCGTATTTATATGGACTGTGACATTCATCCACGCATCAGTTGGTATGGTTTTGAAATCATGTCAATGCCAGCCGTGAGAGAAAAACTGAAGAGTCTTTACACTCCTGCACAGAATGGTTGGGATAGCCTCGGCTGGGGCAATGATTACACTTTACAGACGAGAGAGAAGCCTTGGGATAATGGAAAAATCAGAGCAGAAAAGAATACCTATAAAGACACTTCCATCATTCCTTTAAACGAGGGATTCCTGCGAGAAATCTTTGAAGAATGCAGAAAGAGGGACATCAAAGTAATACTGCTGAATACTCCCGTCTCTCCCAACTTCAGGAAATGGGAAGACAGGCGGCAAGTGAACATCAACCAACAGATTCTGTCAGAACTCTTGAAAACATACCCTGAAGTGGACTATTTAGATTGGGAGGATGATCCTCGATTCTGCGATGAGGACTTCTATGATGGAGATCACCTCAACTCAGAAGGTGCTAAGAAACTGACAAGATTCATCAAAAGTGAGATGAGCAAGAGACAGGAAAGCAAAAAGGAGAAGAGAGGCAGGCAGAAGTGGAAGTGGGAGGAGATGAATACATTTAACGTCCTCTGTCTGGAGTAAGAAAGCTCTCTGAATGTTGGTCATCCGAGATGTTTTTATTCCATAGGTGATTTACAGTTACTTGTAAAGTCAAACAAAAGAACATGCTCAAGAGCACGATACACCCTGCGCATTCAAGGCTTAGGTCTGTCAGTGACTTTATTATGAACATGGAGGTCGCTTTGACTACATATCATTAACGTGAGTTCGACGTAAGAAAAGTGCCCGAAAAGTTGTAGGAGTGAAATATTTTTTGTACCTTTATAGGTAAAAATCAAACAGATACAAATAATACTCACTCCTATGACGACTGCAAATTTAATAGAAATTTTCTGTATTCTCGACGAATTCTGCAAATATTTCACTCCAGAATTGAAAAAACATCTGGTTGATGTCC